>CAZACP010000030.1:0-1087 GCA_964483665.1 uncultured Candidatus Saccharibacteria bacterium | reverse complement strand
CGGCTGATGAGACAAGCCCCACTAGGCAGATAGAGCTTAAATTCACTTATGAGAGCCAAGATTCTACTATGTTTAAAGAATCTGTAAGTTTATTTCTTTATGCCAGCGGACAACCTTCAATTAGCAGTGAGATTTGGGTGAGTAAATATGCTGAAACGGGATATGAAGGCCATGGCGGCTCAACTTTACGGGATATATCAGAAGAAGATGTTGCGAATTTTGGAGATTTAATTGCAGAGATAGTGGGTGATGAACCATTGAGCTACGAGATGCTAATAGATCAAAGATTAGAAGAAATTACCAATGCTGCGGCAACCGAAAAAGCCCAACAAGCTATTCAAAATCTTGTTGAAAGTACATGGCCCGCCCAAGCATTGTACATATTAAGATGTAGACCAAAAGACGGAGAAAAATCATATGGCAAAAGTCTTTGCGATGAAGAAACCTCGGATTCGGCAGCGAATGCAATAAATGAAATCAGCGCTAAATACAAAGCACTAAGATAAAACACTTAACCATTATTAATGCGCACTACCTTTTTTATTTTTTGCTATAGTTACTAAATGGATCAAGTGCCTCATTATTACGCAAAAGACAGAGCCAGCTGGAGAAAATGGCTTCAGATTAATCATATAAACGAAAGTTCTGTTTGGCTCGTCTACGACAAGGGCAAAAATAGAACTATGTCGTGGGAAGATATCGTTCAAGAAGCACTTTGCTTCGGTTGGATTGATAGCCGGCCTGGTAAGGTTTCCGAAACGCAGTCAAAAATATATGTCAGCAAACGAAAGCCCAAAAGCGTTTGGTCAAAAATTAATAAACAACACATTGAGTTTCTTATTGAAAAAGGACTCATGCAGCCGGCGGGTATTCAGGCCATAGAAATAGCAAAGAATAATGGTTCATGGAATGCCTTAGATTTATCTGACAATCTAATTTATCCGCCTCAGCTAGAAATACTATTCGAGCAGAATACTATTGCAAAAAATAATTTTGAAAATTTTCCTAAAGGATCAAAAAGAAACACTCTTCAATGGATATATGATGCAAAGACAGAAGCAACAAAAGTAGACAGAATTAATAAAGT
>CAZACP010000029.1:0-1463 GCA_964483665.1 uncultured Candidatus Saccharibacteria bacterium | reverse complement strand
GCGACCGAAATACTAGCGTATAATAGCCAAGGGATAAAAGGAGAATAGATATGGCCCGCAAGAAAAAGGAAGTAGTTGAGGAAGCAGTTGAAGGTACTGTTGTACAGCACCTAGACCGCGACCCTAACGACCCACGCGTTAATCGCAGTGAACGAGGTGACTCGCTCCCAGCTTACGACGAAGTAGTCGAAGAGACTGTAGTCGAAGACGAAGTAGTCGAAGAAGACGCAGAATAAGAGAAATAGCCCCTCACAGGGGCTTTTTTCTTGTGGTAGAATGGGCGTAAGGAAAACTTAATATGCAAACAGAAACACAAGAATTGGAAGAACATAATCGTCGTACCAGTCGTAATTGGGGTTATAACCTGATGTCGGTTCGTGATGCTGGTGGTACTAAAATGAGCAACAATGTAGTCGTTCGTTGGCATGTACCAAAACCAGAAGATTACTACTACTACAAATATATTCCAGAAGGAACGATTGAAATAGATGGGAAGCTCTACGATGTAGAAGAACTCAGGAGCTTCTTGCGGTGGGCATAGAGTATTCCAAGCTAGATCCTCAGACAAGGAAGCTTCTTGAAGATGTTGAATCTCGGAAACCAGAAGTCCAATCTTTAGCTGAACTCAAGAAAGTCAGTCAGTCACTTGAAGGGTTATCAGCTTATCTCCAAAGACAGAACCAAACCACTGAAAAGACCAGTGGTGATATTGCTGATGTCTTGCTTGATGTTCGTGATGCACTCGATGAGTTTACCTCACAGGAAGCCCCAGAACAGCCTGATTATGCCAAGCCAGTAGTTGGTGCGGTTGAAGACCTAAAAACGGCTCTGACAGTAGCTATTAAGGGCATAGAGGTATCTCCACAGGTAGCTGCTCCGAATGTGAAGGTAGATGCTCCTAAAATAGACCTTTCAGGCGTTGAGAAGGCTATGAAGGAGATTCCAAAAGCTTTAGAAGCAGCGATCAAGAAGATTCCTAAAACTGAGATTCCAAAGACTGACTTCAAGCCTTTGACTGCTAAGTTTGATGAGATGCTCGCTAAGTTAGACGAGATTGACACTGGCGTTCGCTTAAAGCCTCAGTCCCCAACAACAATCAAAGTCACTAATCCAGATGGAAGTACGATTGGTTCAACTCTCACTCCAGGCACAGACTTCGATTACATCGACATCCAACAAACAAGCTCAACTGTTGAAACCTACGTTTATAAGCAAGGTGGAGTATCGGGTACAACCGTTCAGACTATCACCGTAACTTATACAGCAGCCGATAAAGAAAATCTGGACAAGGTAGAGTATGCCTAAGGTCGTCTTTAACCCACTAACGCAGGACTTCGACTTTACTGGCACAAGTTCGGGCGGTTCCTCTAACACCAACGAACGACTCCAAAACGAAGATAGAGACGCTACCTACGCTTATGTTGGCTATGAGAATACCTCAGACAGTAGCTGGTATATTTACC
>CAZACP010000028.1:0-1469 GCA_964483665.1 uncultured Candidatus Saccharibacteria bacterium | reverse complement strand
TTTTGGTTCGCCTTGATTCAAGCACTATCTCAGCCGACATTTTGAAGGCTGAGGCGGAACTTGCTTCAGCCGAAGCTGAGCTCAACAAGCTCGAGGGTCACCAAAGTTATGAAAGTAGTATTGAGAATGCTCGTCGTGCTCTCAATCAAACCATTCGTGATGCTTACACCTCAGCTAGTGATGCGGTTTACAACAAAAGTGATCGCTTTTTCCGCAATCCGAAGACTAGTTATCCAGAAGTGCTAGGTGTCTTCAAAGACGTTAATGACTTACGAGACTCGGTAAATAAAAGCCGTCCAATCATCGGGCAAGTTCTTATAGATTGGAGTAATTTGATTGGTTCACCGGTCAAATCCTATTCCGATGCGGAGATCATTAAGTCTAAGGAGTATTTGGCCAAAATTTCTACCTTCCTTAGCCAAATGGTAAGTATTGTTAATTCTTACGAAGCGGATTCAAGCATGCCTCAGAGTGATATTGACGTATACAAGAGCGACATGGCTTCAGCTAAATCTGGTCTTAACACTGCTAACCAAAATTTGATCAGCGCAGAAAAGACACTGGCCAATCTTATGGCCGATGTGCCAATCCAAGTAGCCAAAGTTGAGGCCTCCCGAGCCAATCTTCTAAATTTGCAATCCAAAGGTGGCAAGAACGCCCTCGTTGCTCCATTTGCTGGAATAGTCTCACGTCAAGACGCTAAAGTAGGGCAAGCTGTCTCTCTTGGCGAGAGCCTAGTTAGCGTTATTAGCCAAGACCAATTTATTGAAACTTATGTTCCTGAAGTCTCAATTGGTGAAATTGAGATTGGCAACTCGGCTAAAGTTACTCTCGACGCTTATGGTGAAGAGGTTATCTTCGACGCCAAGGTGGTGAGTCTAGATCCAGCTGAGACGATCCGCGACGGAGTCTCCACTTACAAGGTTAAACTTTCATTTGTAAATCCAGACAAGCGCATCCTCTCTGGCATGACGGCCAATATCGACATTGAAACCTTGCGTAAACCGGGAGTAGCTTTGATCCCAGAGCGAGCTGTGGTCAAGGAGGCTGGGGCTTCTTATATCTACGTTTTAAAAAGCAAGAAACCAGTTAAAACTCGTGTAGGTACTGGCGAACGAGATACTCAGGGCAACATTGAGCTCTTGAGTGGCACTTCGATTGGGGCCGAAATTCTCATTGATCCACCTAAAGAGTAATCGCTATGCCTGAATTCTTGCGATTAGGATTTTTCTTAGCTCTCAGACAGGTGCGGAGAGCTAGCAAATGGACGACAGGGCTCATCATCTTCGTTATGACCCTAACCTTCCTCAACTTAGTGGTGGTGAGTGGTATCTTGGTCGGTTTGATCCAAGGAGCAGTGGAGGCCAACAAAGACTATTACACTTCAGACATCATTATCTCCAAGCTCAACAAGAAGGATTACATTGAGCAGAGCCCTCAGGTGATCAGTATTATCAAATCCTTGCCCG
>CAZACP010000027.1:0-1637 GCA_964483665.1 uncultured Candidatus Saccharibacteria bacterium | reverse complement strand
TCGCGCCATGGCCTTATTGCTCTAGCTTCCTCTCTTGATCAAATTGGGCCATTTACTAAGACCGTCACTGACGCAGAGTTAATTTATAGCGTCATCAAGGGCCAAGACCCGCTTGATAGCACAACTATTGCTGACAACTCTTACCCTAAGAGGCCACTGATGAAGAAGATTGGTATCCCTAAGGGCTTTATTGATATTGAGGGTGTTGATGAATTAGTTAAGGCCAATTTTAAAGAGTCGGTGGAGAAGTTTAAAGCTCTCGGGTACCAAATTGAAGAAGTTGATTTGCCACACATTCAATACTCATTGGCCGTTTATTACATCCTCATGCCGGCTGAGGCCTCTTCGAACTTAGCTCGTTTCGATGGAGTGCGTTACGGCTTGCACAAAGATGGAGCCAATTCTATTGATGATTACTTCGAAACTCGTGGAGCTGGCTTTGGCAAAGAGACGAGGAGGAGGATTATGCTCGGCACGTACGCCCTCTCCTCTGGTTATCATGACGAGTATTACGGTAAGGCACTTGCGATGAAGGAGATTATTACCAATGAGTTTAGAGAGGCTTTTAAGAAAGTGGATTTTATTATGACCCCCACTACTCCCGCCCCATCGTTTAAGGTGGGGGAGAAGGTCAATGACCCGCTAGCCATGTATTTGGCCGATATCTTTACTGTGCCAGCTAATATCGTGGGTGCTCCATCTATCTCTTTGCCATCAGGTTTCGCGGGTTCACCCCGCCCAGAATCGGGCGGGGTAAAGTTGCCACTCGGGATCGAATTGACGGCAGACCTAGGTCAGGAGGATAATTTATTTAGGGCCGGAAAGGATTTCTTGGGTGAAAAATAATTATGGCCGACGCTAAGAAACCAGAAGGAGGATTATTTAAAGAGAAGGAGCACTTCAACCACACCTTGATGATGCTTCTTATGCTTATTGTGATTGCGTATCTTACAGCGCAGTTCTCCTTCTCTGGTTATTACAACTTCTTCGGTAGTTTGTTTGATACAAATAGTGCTCTTTATAACACTCTTTTGAGCTGGTGGAACTCGTGGAAGGCATGGGCCTTCGGCCTTAGTGCTTTGAGTCTTGGTTTGGGTGGTTTTAGTGCGTGGAAGTACAAGCAGATCGAAGCGGTGGAGGAATTAATCTTTGGTGTTGTGCCAAAGGCTCTGGCTGATGCGGAGGTCGAAAAGGCTCCTGAGAGTAAGGGTAATCCTAAGTGGGTGAGAGTGGTCAGTTTGATTAACTCCAACAACTCCTCAGATTGGCGTCTAGCGATCATTGAGGCTGATGTGATGTTGGAAGAGCTTTTGAGGGTTAACGGCTACCATGGTGACACAATAGGGGACATGCTTAAGGCAGTTGAGCCCTCAGATATGCTTACTCTCGATAATGCTTGGGAGGCTCACAAGGTGAGGAATAGGATCGCCCACGCTGGAGCTGACTTCGAGCTCACTGAGCGCGAGGCCAAGAGAGTGATCGTCCTCTTCGAATCCGTCTTCAAAGAATTTGAGATAATCTAACTTGAGTGTTGCGGGTGCTGGTAACGCTCCAGCTCCTACAGGTTATGAGCCTGTCGAGGTACTTTTCCTCCAACCCGCTATCTTGAAACGGGCTAAATTATACGCCCTTTCCTT
>CAZACP010000026.1:0-2334 GCA_964483665.1 uncultured Candidatus Saccharibacteria bacterium | reverse complement strand
TTAGTAGTTCTACCGGTTCAACTTTGTTCTCCATAAATACTTTTGGTTCTACCACAATTTCTTCTCTTGGCGCTGGTTTGGTTAGAAGCACCAGTGGCGGAGCACTTTACATCGATAATTCTACTTACTTAACTTCAGCTATTACTTCATTAAACGGTCAGACTGGCTCAAGCCAAACTTTTTCAACTTCCACTTCCGGCGGAATTGATTTGTATATTGCTTCGGCTACCAATAATCATGCCTTTACCTTACAGCCATCCAGCGGTTACAGCATTCCTCTTACCGCTTCTACTACCCAGTGGTCTAACTTCTACAATAGTCCGGTTAGTTATCTTACAGCCGGAAACAATATTGCTTTCTCCGGCACTTCTACTATTGGTGTTTCTTTAACCCCCACCTTCACTACCTTAAATGTAACGGGTACCACAACATTAAGTGCAGCCACCACTACTATTAACGGGGTTACTTACTACTGGCCGAGCGCTCAGGCTGTTGGAGCGAAAATTCTGCAGAATGATGGCAGTGGTAATTTAACCTGGGTTTCAGACCAAAGTGGGGGAGCAGGCACACTCTCCGGCGGTACTAAAGGTTATGTTATGGTCTGGTCTTCTTCTACCGGAGCTACTATTGGCACTTTAATAGACAACGGCACAGTAGCCGGACAGAACTCTACTTCTTCCAGTATTTCCTTTAACTTACAATCTAGTCCGGGCAGTATTGATCCGTTAAATGTAGCTTCCTCTAATCAAACTTCCATACTTAGAGTTACTGCCTTAGGCAGAGTTGGAATTGGCACTACCACTCCTTTGGCTAAATTAGTAGTAGTGGGGGATGCGGGAGCAAACAATCCAATTATTATTAGTAGCTCTACAGGATCTTCTCTCTTTACCATAGGGCCTAACGGTTCTACTACTTTGTCCAGCCTTGGTACCGGCATAGTTAGGTCTAGCGGGGGTAACCTCTACAACGGCTCTATAGATATTTCCTCAGACACCAACCTAACTGTTAGCGCTACCGGATTAACTTTAAATGGCGATGCTATACAGCTTGCAGCAGGTTATAATATCCCGCTTACCGCTTCCACTACAGAATGGTCTAACTTCTATACCACTCCTTCCACAAGAATTACAGCTGGTAATAATTTAACTTGGTCTGGCAATCAGATTGATGTAGACGATGTCTTCCCAACCTACACTTACGCCTCATCTTCTTTCCCGTCCTTTACTTACGCTTCTTCTGTCTTTGCCACTATAGCCAATTACCCAAGCTATACTTATGGCTCTTCCACTTATGTTAACTTTACTTATGCTACCAATACATTTGCCACGCTCTTAAATACTCCTTCTTACACTTACGGCAGCTCAACCTATGTTAACTACGCATATGGTTCTTCCACTTACGCTACGATAGCTAACTATCCTACTTACGCCTATGCCTCATCTACTTTTGTAAACTTCTCTTACGCTTCTTCTGTCTTCCCAACCTATACTTATGCTTCTTCTGCTTATGCTACCACTTGGAATTTAAAAGCTGGTTCTAACATAACCATTACCACTTCTACACCAGGGAGTATTACTATTGCTTCAACAGATACCGGACTTACCACCATAGGCTCAGGCAACTTAGGTTATGTGGCCAGATGGAATGGCACTAACACTCTTGCTCAGGGAGCTTTAATAGACAATGGTACAGTTGCCGGTATTAATGCTACTTCTTCTACCATATCTTTTAACCTCCAAGGCTCCGGTACTTTAGATCCTTTCAACATAAGTTCTTCTTCGGGTACTTCTTACTTAAGAGTAACGCAAGGCGGATATATTGGAATAAATACCACCACTCCGGCTAATACTCTTACCGTGGTGGGTCTTGGCGGAAACATTAATCCTTTTGTAGTAGCTTCTTCAACCGGACAACAGCTACTTGCTGTCTTAGCTAACGGCTCTACCACCATATCTTCCTTAGGTTTAGGTCCTGTCTATTCTACTTCGGGCGGCAGTTTATACAACAACGGCACTTCAGGAACCGGTCTTACCTTGCAGCAAACATCTCCGACTTTAATAACCCCAATTTTAGGGGTAGCTTCGGGTACAGCTTTGACTTTGTCTAATAACTTATGGGTAACGGGACAATCAAATTTAAGCAATGCATCAAGTGCTGCCTTAACTGTATCCGGCAATAGCTATTTAGCCACTACCAGCATAACCGGAACATTAGTAGTTAGCGGCTCTACCACCATCTCTTCCTTAGGAGCCGGTTTGGTTAGGTCAACAGCCGGAGGTTCTCTCTACACCGATAACTCTACTTACTTAACTTCAGCTTTAACTTCTATTTCCG
>CAZACP010000025.1:0-2925 GCA_964483665.1 uncultured Candidatus Saccharibacteria bacterium | reverse complement strand
AGCGATCCTGCGCCGACAATATATAGGGGCTAAGCTTGGTGCCGAAGACGTGGATTTTATAGATTCGTCTATAAAGTGGTAGAGGAGTGTTGTATGCGGATTGAAGCGGTAGACGTAAGTCGCCGTGGACTGCATACAAGCAAGAATGTTGGAATAAGTAATATATATAGAGGTGAGAATCCTCTTCGCCGAATACCCAAGGTTTCCAGGGCAACGATCGTCGTCCCTGGGTTAGTCGATCCTAAGAGCATGCCCCAAGGGGTAGGCCCGATGGAAAATACGGTTGATATTCCGTAACCACCATATTGTTATTTAAGGCGGGACGGATTTTGGTAACATGAGCACTATCTGACTATTAGTGTTCCTGTAAACGTAAAGTGACTTTTCAGGCAAATCCGAGAAGTCTTAGTAATTTAAATTCTACCTCGCAAGAGATGAGTCTAAAAAGCTTAAAACTTGAATTTATGGGAAAACCGGGCAACTGGAATTTGTGTGAACCAAGGTCCCAAGAAAAGCGTCGTAATCACGCAATATGGTGTTCGTACCGCAAACCGACACAGGTGGGTGGGGAGAGAATCCCAAGGCGTCCGGCACAATGTTCGTTAAGGAACTCGGCAAAAAAGCAGGTGTACCTTAGGTATATACCTTGCCCTTTTATATGCTGGGTATTGGAAAAAGTTTTGATTGTTTATTAAAACAATCGCGATACTAGCTCAAAGGTAGAGCATCTGACTGATAATCGGAAGGTTAGGGGTTCAAATCCCTTGTATCGCACCAGTTTAATCCGTCTGAAAAACGGATTCGGGGTGTAGCTCAGCAAGTGTAGAGCGTTTGTCTTTGGGACAAAAGGCCGAAGGTTCAAATCCTTCCACCCCGGCCAGTTCGGAATGAAAAAAAGCTGTTGGTGGCTACCTCACTGACAGTTTGGTGCTTCCATCACCTCATTTCGAATCGAAGGAGGGAACAGTACGCTTTAGTTTGTTATTCCGTGGCACCACGCACCACGGGGTTTAACAGCTTTAACTTGATGCAGTGATTGTGCATCGGAGTGTACCCCCTCCTCTCGATCATTACTAATAATAATGGTCTCCAATACCCAGCATATTAAAAGGGCCGCAGCGAAAGACCTCTTCCGACTGTTTACCAAAAACTTAGGTCCGTGCTAAAGCGTAAGCTGATGTATACGGGCTGATGCCTGGCCAGTGTCAGAAGGTCAAACCACTTGTCGCAAGATAGGTGGCCAAGCCCTGATGAACGCCGGCAGTAACTATAACTGTCCTATGGTAGCGAAATTCCTTGTCGCGTAAGTTGCGACCCGCACGAATGGCATAACGAGCAGAGGACTGTCTTGACGAACAAGCCGATGAACTTACAATGGCGGTGAAGATGCCGTCTTACCCGCAGCAAGACGGAAAGACCCTATGAAGCTTTACTATAGCTTGTCATTGAAATTACGTGTTTATTGTTTAGCCTAGGTGGGAGCCTTTGAAGGTTAGGCGCCAGCTTAACTGGAGGCGACAGGTGAAATACCACCCTGTAAAAATGTGATTTCTAACCAAAAACTAACCTCTTTTGGGACAGTGACTGGTGGGTAGTTTAACTGGGGCGGTTGCCTCAACAGAATACTCAATACCGTTACGCTCTGATAAAAATTTATCGGAGAGGAGTATTCCGGGGCGGTTCTGCAGTAATGTAGAACAAATTCTGAGCTATATGCTGGGAAAACTGTTACTTTAATGTATGGAGTGTTTTTGGTACCTGTCGAGGGTAAAAAACTAAAAACGCAGTTTATCAGCAGGGAAGTCTACCAACAACATTGGTATGACCCCTCAACGACTACACGCTTGGCATCCAGGTGTGGATCTGGATGGTGATATAGTCTGAACTCTATGGCGACATAGAGATCTCGCAAAGCGAGAACTTAATTATATGAATAGTAACGAAAT
This sequence comes from uncultured Candidatus Saccharibacteria bacterium, assembly GCA_964483665.1. Lineage (GTDB taxonomy): Bacteria > Patescibacteriota > Doudnabacteria > UBA920 > UBA920 > JAEUSF01. The sequence goes on along the minus strand of CAZACP010000025.1, from coordinate 979 downwards.
AAAGAGTTTGGCGGAAGGCTTAAAGCTAAACGAAGAACAACGAGACATTCTTGTTGGAACTTTGCTTGGCGATGGGCACCTAGAAACTCAAAACAAGGGTAGAACTTTTCGTCTTAAAGTAGAACATTCAATAAGCCAAAAAGATTATACGGACTGGTTATATGAAAAGTTTAAAAACTTAACTTTAACTGGCCCCAAAGTCAAAGAGCAAAAGATAAATGGAAAATTGTATCAAAAGTATTGGTTTTCCACAGTGAGTAATGGCGCTGTAAGGTTTTACGCCCAACAATTTTATCAAAATGGTAAGAAAGTTGTGCCAAAATTTATAGCGAAGTTAGTTACTCCTTTGTCTTTAGCAGTTTGGTTTATGGATGATGGATCTTTAAAATCTAAATTACACAGAGCGCGGATTATCAATACCCAGTGCTTTAGTGAGTTAGATTTAGAAAGACTCCAAGATATGCTATTAAAGAAATTTAATATCAATACTACTTTAAGAAATCAGAAAGAAGGAAAACAATTGTATATTCCTTCTACTGATATAGAAAAGTTTGTATCAATCATAAAACCGTATATCCATCAATCGATGGTATACAAAATTAAGCTAACATAATTGCCTAAATGGTAACGGAGGCGTTTATTAAGGTAGGCTAGGTATGGATGGAAATCATACCGGTAGTGCAAACGCATAAGCCTGCTTGACTGCAAGGGCGGCGACCCGCGCAGGTACGAAAGTAGAAGTTAGTGATCCGATGCGTTCGAGTGGAAGACGCAAAGCCCAACGGATAAAAGTTACTCTAGGGATAACAGGCTGATCTTCTCCAAGAGTCCATATCGACGAGAAGGTTTGGCACCTCGATGTCGGCTCATCGCATCCTGGGGGTGAAGAAGCTCCCAAGGGTTTGGCTGTTCGCCAATTAAAGCGGTACGCGAGCTGGGTTCAAAACGTCGTGAGACAGTTTGGTCCTTATCTGCTGTG
>CAZACP010000024.1:0-3079 GCA_964483665.1 uncultured Candidatus Saccharibacteria bacterium | reverse complement strand
AAAAATTTTGTCACAAAAGGCACAAAGGCCAATTAGCATACATTTGAAAATAGATACCGGTATGAATCGCCAGGGGATTTTGTTAGAAGAGGTAGGCGAGGCCATTAAACTCATTAGCATAAATAAAAACATTATGCTTGAAGGCCTGTGCAGTCATTTGGCGGATGCCGATGGACAAACGGCAGATTTTACAAATAATCAAATTAAAATTTGGAATGAGTTGGTGTTAAAGTTTAAACAAGCATTTCCTGATATAAAATATTTTCATTTGTCCAATACGGCAGGGGTAAATTATGGACAACAAATAGACGCGAATGTTTCAAGGCTCGGGATTGGACTTTATGGTGTAAATACATCACCACATACCAAGTTAGAGTTAAAACCCGCACTGCAAATGGTTTCTGTTATTACTTCGCTTAAAACTATTCCAGCCGCCGAGAAAGTAGGGTACAATATTACCTATACGGCTCTAAAGTCGACTAAGGTGGCAACCGTGCCAGTTGGATACACTGAAGGGCTTGACCGTAGATTTTCAAATAACGGATTTGTAAAAGTTAAGGGCGTGGACTGTCCTATTGTCGGGCGAGTGAGTATGAATATGTGTAGTGTGGATGTGACAGCGGTTGATGGAGTGAAGTTGGAAGACGAGGTGGTTGTTATTAGTGCAAATAAGAAAGACCAAAATTCTGTGGAAAATATTGCCAAATTAACCGGTCAAATTCCTTACGAAGTTTTGGTAAAAATTCCCCAGTATTTAAAAAGAAAAATTGTAAGGTAAATTTTTAATTTTATAGTTTTTAATTTTTAAATAAACTCCTATGAATTACGATCTTGAGGAGCGAACAGCAAAGTTTGGCGAGGATATTTTAAAATTTCTAAAAACTATCAAGACGGACCATATAACCAAGCCTTTAATAAGCCAACTCGTTCGCTCGGCAACTAGCATTGGAGCTAATTATATGGAGGCAAATCAGGCAAGCTCAAAAAAAGATTTTTATAATAAAATCAGAATTTCCCAAAAAGAGTCTAACGAAACCAAACATTGGATAAGAATGTTAGCCACTGTTGTTGGGGAACATAAAGAGCAGTTAAAAATTTTTTGGAAAGAAGCGCATGAATTAACTCTAATTTTTGCTAAAATATCAAAAAGTAATGAAAAGTAAATTATTTAAAAATTACAAAATTGGAAATTAAAAATTATATGAACATTGGAGTATTTTTTGGCAGCGGGAGTGTGGAACATGACATTTCCATTATTACCGCAAATTTAATAATAAACGGACTTAAGGGTTTGGGTTATATGGTTGTGCCGGTATATATAACTAAGCAGGGGAAGTGGATGCTTGGGGAGGAATTGGGAAACCTGAAATTGTTTTCAAACCCAAATAAAAAAGTAGAAGAAAATTCAGATTACGCTGAATATTACTTAGATATGCAGGAGTCGGTTGGTAAAATGGTGTTTAAGAAAAAGGGGATATTAGGAAAATTTATAACAATAGATTTAGCTTTTCCTGCCCTTCATGGAACGTACGGAGAAGACGGAACTATACAGGGGCTGTTTGAAATGTTTGGCTTGCCTTATGTTGGCTGCGGCGTTCCGGCTTCGGCAATTTCTATGGACAAGGCACTGTCAAAGATTGTTATGAAGGATGCAGGTATACCCACTACAAAGTTTGTGACATTGCTTAAGGTGGACTGGGAGAAAAATAGAGAATTAGAGAAAGAGAGAATTAGAACTTTACAATACCCTTTGTTTGTCAAACCGGTACATTTGGGTTCCTCTATTGGAATTGGAAAGGCTAAGGACGAAAAAGAATTGGAACAAAAAATAGAAGTTGCTTTGTACTACGACCACAAAGTAATAGTAGAGGAAGCGGTGGAAAATTTAATGGACGTAACTTGTTGTGTCATAGGAAACAACTCTCCTAGAGCTTCTCTTTTGCAGGAGTCAGTTTATACAGAAGACCTGTTTAATTTTGAAGACAAATATATAACAGACGGCGGCAGCCAAACCGGCAAAGCGCAAAATAAGTTAGTCATCCCTGCGCGTTTAGACCCAGAGCTAACAAAACAAATTCAGGAAACTGCTTTGAAAGTTTATAAAGCAGTGGAATGCACGGGCATAGCTAGGGTAGATTTTTTGGTTAACAAACAAACCAAAATGTTTTACGCCAACGAAATAAATCCGCTCCCCGGAACTTTGTACCACCACCTTTGGAAGGCGAGCGGAATAGAACTAGATGAGTTATTGAAATTACTGATTGGCTTTGCAGAAGAAAACTACAAAGAAAAGCGCTCTGTGAATTTTAGTTTTGAGTCCAGCGTGCTTAAGGGGCTTGGGGGGAGCAAGGGGAAACTACAATAAAATACACTACGGAAAACTACAGAAACTCTGTTTCATCCGTATTACCTTATAACATCGTGGAACGTAATACAATAAGTGCCTGTTCAACATCAAACAAAAATCCCCTCCGCCAAACTGGCGGAGGGGATTTTAAGCTAGAGAGTTTTACTGATATCAAGTAGTTTTCGTAAAGTAGCTTTTATTATTTTGCTAATTTCCAAGAATTCGTTCTTAATTGTCTCGACTTCTTCTGGTTTAGAGTTTTCAAAATTATTCAGTAAAATGAATAGATTAAAACCCGAAATTTTTTCTAGTAGGAGGTCAATGTAAGTATCAAATTGATTTGTGTGCATTTTAAGATGAGCTATCAAGCTGTCTGCTGCTTCAGTAATTTTGTTCGAACTTTGAGTATTGTTTTTGTTGAAATCCTTTTTAAAAAAGTCATCAAATTTTTGGTTTGCTTCATCGTTCAATTTTTTTAAAAAAGGGTACTTACCGCTGTAAATGTTGATTTGGGCTAGGTAACTTTTTTCTGCTAAATCTATTGAGGTAAAAAGGTTTTGGATTAATTCTCTTGTTTTACGTTCATCATCGTATTTAACGTCAATAATTTTTTGTTTTCGGTAAAAAGAAATACCAAACCAAGTTAAAACAAGACCTGCAAAAAAAGTTCCAAAAAAGGTGTTGTCCAACATTTTAAGAAAACCGTAGAGCATCAGAATATTTTTATGGCGG
>CAZACP010000023.1:0-4172 GCA_964483665.1 uncultured Candidatus Saccharibacteria bacterium | reverse complement strand
ATGAAATTGGCCCGAAAATTTTAGACCGTTTTCAGGAAGAAGGTTTAATTTCCGACGCGGCAGATATTTTTGCCTTAACAGAAAATGATATAAAAGACCTGGACCGTTTTGGAGAAAAATCCGCAGCGAATATAATTGCATCTATAAACCAGCACCGCAAAGTTTTGCTACCGCGCTTTATATATTCTTTGGGCATTTTGCATGTGGGTGAGCAGACGGCAGAAGATTTGGCTAAAGAATTTATTAATTTAGAAAAATTAATGAAAGCCTCGGAAGAAGAAATTAACAGCATAGAAAACATTGGCCCGGTGGTTGCAAAGAGCGTTTATGAGTATTTTAGAAATAAAGACAATTTAAAATTTGTTGATAAGCTTAAAAAGAATGGAGTAGTTGTAGAAAGCAATAAGCAAACAGCAGTAAGCAGTAAGTTAAAGGATCAGACTTTTGTAATAACCGGCACTTTGGAAACTATGTCCAGAGACGAAGCTAAAAAAAGAATTAAAGAATTTGGTGGCAAGGTTACGGAAAGTGTTTCCGGGCAAACTTCCTATGTTGTTGTGGGTAAAGAGCCCGGAAGCAAACAAGAAAAAGCTCTGAAGTTAGGTATAAAAATTTTAAATGAAGATGCTTTTTTGCAAATTTTGAGCTAATTGTGTAATAATAAAATAAGCAAATTTTAATAATTTAGTATTATAGAAAATAAATATATAGTAATATATGACACCCCCAGTTATTTCCCAAGAAACCAAAGACGAAAATTTTCAAGCCATAGCACCGCGCAGGCATGAGCCGGTTATGGTTAGAGCCCCGGACCAAAAGAGCAAGCCCTACGGTTTTGTTTTTTTTGCCCTGTTTTTGACCGCTTTGGCCGGAGCGTTTTGGTTTTACAGTAAAAACGAAACTTTAAAAAAGCAAATAGTTATTTTACAAAAAGATTTAAAAGATCAAAAGGAAAAGAACGACGTTTCTTCTTTAAGTCCGCTTGAAAAATTAAACAAGCATATCTTGTTGCCGCAAGCGCAGAATGCCCAGATTTCAACATTGAGTATGGTAAAAGACTTAAAGCAGGCTGATACTTTTTACGAATACGCCCAAGACGGAAATTTGCTTGTACAGTTTCCAAATTTAGATGTTATTTATGACGCTAATGCGGACGTAATAATAAACGCCCGAACAAAAAACACCGGTCAAGTGGCCGGCACTGAAGCCAGGGCCCTTCAGGGAGCAATTAGTTTAGAAATTCGCAATGGGAGCGGAGTTGCGGGAGCGGCTGGAAAAATTGCTGAAACTTTTAAAGGCGTAAAGGACTATGTGATAAAAACCGTAGGCAATGCTTCTAAAAATACTTTTGCCACAACCATAGTGGTAAACCTAAGCGGTAAAGACGTAACCGGACTTGAAAAACAGTTTGGGGTTAAAGCAGTGTCCGTGCTTCCGAGCGGTGAAAAAAGTTCAGATGCGGATGTGGTAATAATAGTGGGGAAGAAATAGCTACAGAACTGCGGAAATAAATACACTACGGAAAACTACAGAAACTAAAAGAATAAGCGGGCCTAGGAAATACATCGAGTGATGTTTTTCCAGGTCCGCTTTTGTTGAGGTGTGCGGGGGCAAAACGCTCAGTTACCTTCGAAGCTGCGAACAGCCGCGGCTTCATCGTCATGACATTCGAAGACTGTATACATTTTGGTAATCAGCAGAGTGTCTTTAACCCGTTTTGTTAAGGCCAACAATTTCAGTACTGCGCCCTGAGCCTTCAACGTCTCGAAAGACGAGATTAGTTCCCCCACCCCGGATGAATCAACGTACCAGGTATCGCAGAGATTCAAAACAACTTTCTTTTTTCCATTGTTGGCCAGTTCACGGATTTGGTCCCGGAGACCACTGGTTCCCTCTCCAAGAGTAATGCGGCCTTTTACGTCCACAAGCACGACACCTCCCACTTCACGTTGGGTATATAATGCAGGCATTGTCACTCCTTTCCCAACAAATTTAACAAAACTCAGAGAGAGAGTCAACGGAAATTTTAGATTTATGATTTAAAATTTTTAAATTTTTATACACCCTCACCCTAACCCTCTCCCATGCACCTTCGCTAAAGCTACGGCGCACAAGTAGGGAGAGGGAAGGGGGTCAGGAGTGTGTATTTCCTGGGGAAAAGATGTGGTTCTAACAGTTTTTTATGCTCATAAATAAGCCAAAAATTTAAGCATTGAAATTTTGTTTTTTAGGCTTGACAGTATTTAGAAAAAGGTTTAAAATTGGGAAACCTACTATTATATAGTAAATTCTATGGTTTTTAACTCATTAAGTCTTCAAAAATTGCGGTTTATGTAACTGGCCAATTTAGTTTGTGCTTACATAACCGCTTAGTGCGGTTTTTTTGTCGCCAAAGAGTTATTAATCACCAAATTAAAATTGTTCTTTATCCCCGTTCATATACTGCTCACAGGTCACAGCCTTTCCATTAATACTTAGGGAATCAGGCCACAGAGAGCTGATTGGGCAGTAGCTGAATGGTGATAAATAAGTTATCATCACGATCTTTAAAAACTAAATACTAAATCATCATTTCAAATACAAGCCGATTTGATGATTTATGGGTAAGAACCCCATTAAATTTTTATTGCTAGCGCAATAAATTTAACGGGGTAAAAATTGTAAGTAAGTAAAAATACATTGTGCGCCAAAATTTTTTAACGAGAATTTTGGTGGGATACTCTGTACTTTTGTACAGAGAAATTAAAACAACAAAAGGGTATATGGTGGATGCCTTGGCAGTAGGAGCCTAAGAAGGACGCAGTAACCTAGCGAAACGCCTCGGGGAGCTGGTAAACGAGCTTTGATCCGGGGGTGTCCGAATGGGGAAACCTATACGTTTGAAGAACGTATGCCTATATAACGTGGGTTATATAGTGCGGGAACCGTGCGAAGTGAAACATCTCAGTAGCACGTGGAAAATAAATCAATCGAGATTCCGTCAGTAGTGGCGAGCGAAAGCGGAACGATATAGATTATTATTCATCGCTTGGTATAGTTCTAAGTGGTGAATAATCTTCTATTAGCCCAAACCTATTAAGTGTTATTCGAGTCGTAAGACAAGAGTTTAAAGATTACAGTCGTTGCTTAGTAGGTGTAATAAGTGGAAATGATCGCGGACCTGTAAGTCCGCGGGGAAATAGTGTGCTATGTAGCAGAACACGCCTGGAACGGCGGACCAAAGAGGGTGATAGTCCCGTATAGCGAAACATCATGCAAATTCCTTCATTTTTTCTTGAGTACAACCAGACACGAGAAATCTGGTTGGAAGTCAGGTCGACTAAGATCTAAGGCTAAATACTCCTATTGACCGATAGTGAACAAGTACCGTGAGGGAAAGGTGAAAAGCACCCCGTTAAGGGGAATGAAATAGTATCTGAAACCATATACTTACAAGGAGTCAGAGTCCAATCTTTTATCGCAAGATAAAAGCCGGATAATGGCGTGCCTATTGAAGAATGATCCAACGAGTTAATCTTATGTGGCTTGATTAAGTCTTATCAAAGACGAAATCGCAGTGAAAGCGAGGATGAATAGTCCGTAAAAGGATAAGAGATTAGTGAAAAGAGATAAGAGATAAGGAGAGGCACGCAAGTGTTTTATCCTATTCTCTATTCGCTAAGCACTAATCTCTATTCCTTTATGTCACATGAGTTAGACCCGAAACCCGAGTGAGCTACGCATGGCCAGGATGAACGTGGTGTAACAACCACGGGAGGTCCGGACCCACTATTGCTGCAAAAATAGGGGATGAGCTGTGCGTAGGGGAGAAATTCCAATCGAACCGGGTGATAGCTGGTTCTCCTCGAAATAGCTTTAGGGCTAGCGTCATAAGTTCCCTTTAGAGGTAGAGCACTGAATCGAAACCTGCTTCGCAAGAGGTAGGCTCGAACCAAACTCCGAATTCTAAAGGTCAAGATTATGGCAGTCAGTCTATGAGCGCTAAGGTTCATCAGACAAATGGAGAAGAGTCCACACCACCGTCTAAGGCCCCCAAATCCAAGCTATAGTGCAAAGGATGTGGGGTTGCTCATACAACCAGGAGGTTGGCTTAGAAGCAGCCATCCTTTAAAGAAAGCGTAACAGCTCACTGGTCAAGCGATCCTGCGCCGACAATATATAGGGGCTAAGCT
>CAZACP010000022.1:0-4398 GCA_964483665.1 uncultured Candidatus Saccharibacteria bacterium | reverse complement strand
GGGCGCCTAATTATTGAAACCCAAAAAACTGGGCGGCCTTAAACTAATACCGGGAATCTATTACGTAACTGAAGGATGCGAGCATGAAGCTCGCCCAGCCGGCTGTCATGACGTAGCTCTTGGACTCGGCTGGGAATGGCGCAACGTGCGTTGGGGTAGCCGCGGTTTTGTGGCTCAAACCCTCCGTAAAACCGAACGCCGCTTCGGTTTCGCCGATCCAGTTCAGGCCTACCGCCGCCTCTTTGACGGCAAAGTGGAGTTCGGTTTCGCCTACACAGGCGAATCTGCCGAGCATCATCTTTTCGGTAAAGGCGGCCTTTCTGTCAGGCGTTACTTCGGTCAGGAAAAAGAAGAAGGGATTGGGCGCAACTATGTTGAGTTCACATTCCTAACGGGCCACAAAGGTCCGTCATACCGCACAACGCTAGGCCGAAGCTTTTGACAGCGTCATCATATCAACACGGTGGCGAGCCGGATTACACCCCGCGCTCGCCTACCACACTTGTTTTTTTTATTCAAATTTGTTAAAATCACTTTACCTTTAAGTCCGTGTCGCGGTAACTTAAAAGGCAATTATCAACCTCTCTCTAGCTCTCTCCAAGTCTTGGAGAGAGAACTTATAAGGAATAAACTATAAATGCCCAATACTAAATCGGCCATTAAAGCGGCCAGACAAAACATAAGAAGGCGCGTTAGAAACCTGGTTAAAAAAGACGCGTTTAAATCTGCTGTCAAAGAAGTCAGAAAACTCATAACAGCCGGTAAAAAGAGCGATGCTATGGCCGCCATGAAAAAAGCCATGAAAGCTTTAGACAAAGCCGCCAAAGGCCGCGTAATTCACAAAAATAAGTCTTCCAGACTAAAATCCAGACTTTCAAAAGCAATAGCTAAACTAAAAACCGCTTAAGGCGGTTTTTAGTTTTTTAACAAATTTGCTACAAGCCTGACCATTACTTCCTTATCTTTGGGTTCACTTTCTGCAATAAGCAAAGCCAGAGCGGTTAAAGTATTGTCGTTTATCTTCCTTTCCCCTTTCTTGTCGTACAAGAAATTATTCTCCACTAAATAAAGCAAAAAGGTTAAAGAGCCAATCCTTTTGTTGCCGTCAGCAAACGGGTGGTCTTTAATGCAGAAATAAAGTAAGTGAGCAGCCTTCTCTTCTATGGAAGGGTACAAATTTTTTCCGCCATAAGTTTGGTTTATACTTCCCAAAACAGCCTTAAATTTATTTCCGACTTCTTCCCCAAACAAACTACCGGCCTCCTTTTTTGCCGCCAGTCGTTCTTTAAACCTCACAATAGATGTTTTTATACTCTCGTAATTTAAAGCCTCGCCTTCTTTTTTGCTTAAGCTCTCGGTATTGAGTTCACCTTTATCATACTGATTTAGCAAAAACCAGGTATCAGCGTAGTCAGTTATTATACGCAGGAGTTCTTTTTCATAACCCTCAAGACGCCTAGACGCTAAAGCACCTTGGATAAGTTTATGCGCCCCCTCTAATTCCCTTAACTGGACTTTTAAACTGTCTAATTCCTTAAGTCGCTTTTCATTAATTGCAAAACCTTTAACTATATAATCCTTAAGCCTGTTAGTTGCCCATATTCGGAATTGAGTGCCATTTTTAGACTTTACTCTATACCCAACAGAGATGATTACATCTAAATTATAATAAGTAATAGGCTTATTTAAGCCAATACGAGGATTACTCGTATTGGCTTGTTTAAGAGAAGTTTTAACTAAATCCAATTCTTTTTCCTTATAAATATTACGGATATGTAAGCTGACAGTATCTACATTTTTTTGAAATAAAGTTGCCATCTGAGCCTGACTGAGCCAAACAGTCTCCCCGTCCATTTGGACCTGTAATTCGGGGCCTTCAGAAGCTTTATATATAACAATTTCTCCTTTTTTTGTTTCTTCGCTCATATTTTTTCCTTTCATCTAAGCCAATATTCATAAAACACGCGTTAGCTTATTTATAAATTTTTTAGTTACCCGGAATTTCCGGAGAACTTAACTATTAAGTATTCCTTAACAGTTCGGTAATCAAAAAAATGCACATTTCCTTTGTGCATTTATAGTATACAATCGTTTACCTAATGTCAATTCATTTTTTGTGGATAACTAAATAGTCGCTAAATGCGCGAGCAACTTTTCCTTTAACTCTTCCAAAGTAGAAATATGATTAAGCTCTTCGGCTTCCATTAAACGCTGCAGTCCGTGCGCGTGCTTTAAAAACACAGCCGGCAGCTTAGTCCCGGCGGTTTCCGGAAACTTCAGGAAAAAATCAGAACGATGGTAAAAATCTATATCATAAGGCAGTTGAGCTGCCAAAATTTTGTGGGCAGACTCAAGTTCTGAAACCGAAGGGTTTTTCTGGTAACGATGCAGCGCCTGCGCCGCCAATTCAAATACCGTGGCATTGCCATTATATACAAAAATTAATTTAGGCTTTTCCATATATTTAAATCGCGGATTGCTCCGCAGATTAAAACGCGGACAAATCGCGAAACTCTATAATTTACAGGACTTACGCACTGAGCCAAGTTCGAGGCATTTTTAGAGGATTTTGCGAGGCGTATTGAACATACGCCGAACAAAACCGCAGGAAAATAACGAAGAAATTGGCCAGAGCCGCTTTTAGGGACTGGCTCCGCCAGCTAAAAAAGCGGCGGCGCGTAAGTCCTGATTTAGTTTATTTTAAAGCTCTTTAATTCTAACATAATTGGCCTGACTTTTTCTTCTGTTATATCCCCAGGCAAAATTTTGCACTTTGTAAAAATTTCTTGCTCTATTGCGCGCAAATTTTTTTCATATACATCGCGTTTGTCTTGCCCGCCCCATTCAATTGTTCTGTTAGCGTACCGAACTCTTAAGTCTTTAAACCTTTCCTCCATACCCACAACTCCTCCGGGATTTACTCTCATATCGGCATACGCGCATATTTGTTTGCCCAAATCGCCGGACTCTAAATTCCCCTCAGCTTGCGAAAAACCTACGCAGTCAACCAGCTCCAAAACTCTATCACTCACCCCTAACTCTCTGGCAATAGCAACCGAGGCTATATGTTCGTCTTCCCCATACTTTTTCACAAACTCGCTTTTTACCTTTTGCCAATAATCCAAATCTAAATCAACATTTAGTAAATTTTTACTCTTACTTAAATCAAACTTAATAATATTACCAATATCGTGCAGTAAACATGCCAGTACCACATTTCCCCTCTCCTTATAAGGAGAGGGGCTAGGGGAGAGGTTGTCTAAAATCTGCGATGCCGCCGCCGCCACCCTCAGCTGATGTTCAGCCAAATTCGGCATTATTTTATATTTTTCATAAACTTCTAAAATGGTCATGGCCTCTTTAACATTAAAATTTTATTTTCAAAACCACCATTTTTTTGTCTTTTTTCCAACATAACCCCTTGGAGTTCTTCTTTGCTCCAACCCTTAACCTTTAAAATAGTTTCTATTAACTCCATTAGATCAGCCAACTCTTCTAAAGTATTTCCTTTTTTTAAAGAATACAAAAGTTCTGTTGATTCTTCAACAGTTTTTTTAAATAAATAGTCTAAAAATTCTTGGTTTTCTAATATCCTAGTTTCGGGTTTTAAGCCTTTAGCAACCAAAATACTTGGAATATTATCCCTAACCAACTTTGGATATTCATTTTCTATCACTAAATCGCTTGGTATAAAATCCATAATTAACCTTGTTTAATTTTTAAATCTTAAATTCTTCCATCTCTCCCCAGTTATTCCCCACCTTGCCTTCAACTTTTATTGGTACACTCAGAGAAATAGCCTGTTCCATTATGGGAATTAGCTTTTTGGCCCACTCCTCTACCTTGTCTTCCCTAACCTCAAACACCAATTCATCGTGCACCTGCAGCAGCATCTTGATTTCTGAGCTTATTAGCTTATTAGCTGACCCGCTTATTAGCTTGTGAATATTAATCATTGCCACTTTAATTACGTCGGCCGCCAAACTTTGTATAGGAAAATTTACCGCCGCCCGCTCCGCTGCCGCGCGAATAAAAAATTGCCCTGACTTAATTTCCGGAAACTTACGCATACGGCCAAGTTCGTTACGCACAAACCCCTCCTGGTTAACCTGTAATTTAATTTGCTCAATATACTGCTCCACCTGCGGGTAAGCTTCAAAATATTTTCGTATATACTGTTTGGCATCGCCCATTGTCATTTCCCCCACGCGGGAAGATAACCCGAAAGAAGATACTCCATACAAAATGCCAAAGTTAATGGTCTTGGCATCCCGGCGCATATCTTTGGTAAGTTTTTCCGCGGGTACACCAAAAATTTCCATAGCGGTTTTACTATGAATATCTTCATTGTTCTTAAAAACTTGCATCATTTTTTTGTCCTGCGCCAAGTGCGCCACT
>CAZACP010000021.1:0-5760 GCA_964483665.1 uncultured Candidatus Saccharibacteria bacterium | reverse complement strand
AAAAAAACCCACCAAATGTGGATTATTTTTCTGGTGGGTTCGGTGGGGATCGAACCCACGACAAACGGCTTAAAAGGCCGCTGCTCTACCGACTGAGCTACGAACCCAGAAATTTTATAATATAAACTGGTAACTACGATATTTTACAATATTCTAAGGATTTTATCAAGGAGTTTTTGACAAAACTCCCAAATATACTAAACTACTATAAATAAGCATTAATATACAAATATGGCCTGTAGAGCTTCTTTGAGACCAAAAAAGAAGTTCCGCGGGACATAACATAATTAATATTGTTTTGGAGATTTTAGCATTTGCTAATTATCCCAATTCAAAGAAATTCTACAGGGTATGGAAAAAAATCAGAAGATTGCTGTAGCTGTTATTGTGGCTATAGCCCTTATAGCTGCCTGGCAGCTTGGCAAAAAGCCGGTCACGGACCAAAACGAAAACCAAAATCAAAACCAAGAAATGTTAGAAGAAAACCGGGAGTCTGAAAAAACTCCTACCCCAACTCCAAAACAATCAGAATCGACGCAGGGAGAATACTGGGAAGGAGTTCTGCTTGAGTCCGACAACACAAACAAAGGCAACTACAGGCTTCAGACAAATGACCATATGCTCTACTTAAGAACAGGCAGAGACTTTAGTTCAATGCTAGGCAAAAATGTTAGAGTTACTTACGAAGGCACCCTTGAAAACTTTGTACTTGGCGATATAGATGTTGTTCAAAAGTAAAAAATACCGTTAAAAAAACAAAAACGATAGCAATGGCTTACAAGCGGCTATCGTTTTTGTTATAATACGTTTATGCTTTTAGAATACTTTAAACTAAATTGGGATTACGAGCTTATAGACAGTGGCGAAGGCTACCGCTTGGAAAGGTGGGGTAATATATTTTTATCGCGTCCGGATCCGCAAATTATTTGGCCTAAGTCCCTCCCTGACTCAGAGTGGGAAAAAGCAGCGGCTAAATTTATAGCTGGCAAGGGCGAAGACAAGGGAAAATGGGATATAAAAAATAAAATTCCAAATCCTTGGACAGTAACCTACAAAAATACTAAATTTTTACTTAAGCTCTCCCCTTTTAAACATACCGGCCTTTTTGCTGAGCAAGCCGGCCAATGGGAATGGATGTTAGAAAAGTTAAAAGTTCAAAATGAAAAAATAAAAATTCTAAATCTGTTTGCTTACACCGGCGGCGCAACAATGGTTTTGGCAAAAGCCGGCTGCCAGGTAACCCACGTAGACGCCTCTAAACCAAGCCTAACCTGGGCAAACGAAAACCATAAGTTAAATAATTTGCCTACAGATTCAGTCAGGTGGATACTAGACGACTGCGTTAAATTTGTAAAACGGGAAGTAAAAAGGGGTGTTAAATACGACGGAATAATTATGGACCCGCCTGCATTTGGCCATAGCCCTGACGGCAAAACCTGGAAATTTAACCAGGATTTGCCCGGACTTTTAACCGACTGCGTTAAACTGCTTTCTAACAATGCGAGTTTTCTGGTAATTAACGGCTACGCCACCAACTCTTCGGCTTTGGCAATTAACAACCTTTTGGAAGACGCGGCAAAAAATATTGGCGGAAAAACCGATTTTGGCGAACTCTGCCTAAAACAAAAAACCGGCAGACTTATATCTACCGGAATATTTACTCGTTGGTTTAAATAAATCCTAAATACGAAACAAATTTAAATTTGAGAATTATAAATTTCAAATTTTTTCGAATTTCGATATTCGAATTTCGAATTTAAACCTTCGGTTCTAAATAACTCATAACCTTGTTATAAATTTCGTCTAAAGAAAGCTGTCCTTTTACTAAAAATTCTTTTACACCTTGCTGCTCTAATACTTCCCTGAGTTCCGGTTTGTCTAAATTAGTTAAGACAATAACCGGAACGTTTTCAAGTCCCATTTTCGACTGCATAAAGTCTAAAACCCCCATACTGCCGTCTTCGGTAGTTAAAAGCAGGTCTAAAATTACCGCATCCGGATTAAAGGTTTCCAAAATGTGCTTAGCCTGGCCTGCGGTTTGAGCAGTTCTAACGTCGAAATCAAAACTTGAAAAGCGCTTTTCAAGAGTGTTAGTTATGAGTTTGTCGTCATCAACTATTAAAAGTGTGTGTTTCATAAATTCACAGATGCACGGATTCCACAGATTACACTAATCCGTACCTATTAGGTTTTTTATGATTAATCTCAAAATTGTATTTAAAGATAATTTGTCTGTTACTTAATAAACTTTATAAAAGACATCTGTGTGATCTGTATTTTAATCTGCGTATCTGTGATCTATACTTCGTTACTGTCACCCACAAACTTACCCATTATAATTAAGTATATCACCGGCAATACCAACCAAACAAACGACATAGGGTTATGTATAAATATGGCCTGTATAAGCGGGCTAAAATTATTTAACAGTTCCTGCGGTAAATAATTTAAAATAATATTTATTAAAAGTCCGATTTGTAAAAAAGAGAACAAAAGCCCAAACAGCATAGAACTAAGCTGTCTGTGGTCTGCTGAAGTTTTAAACACATATCGGCCCAAAAGCAAAAATAGAGCTAAAAAAATTGCAATAAAGGCCGCTAGTTGTTGCATGGAAGCAAGGCTAGAGGGCATTTTGTCAGTAAACCCCTGTGTTAAAAATGGAGCCTGTAAAACCAAAAGCTTGGCTATATAAATGCTAATTAAAATATTAACCACTCTGCCGCGGCCGGCGGCAAAAGCGTAAAAAACCGAGGCTAAAACCCAGGCAGCTAATATAAACAAGTCCCAGGTCGGGTTATGCCAGTTAAAGGTCTTGATTAAATTTATAAAATTTTCCACTTTTATTTCGGTAATCTATTTGTTTCATTATACCACAAAAAAAACAGGCAGGCTTTTTTTGCCTTCCCGTCTTTAAATAAGCTAATAAACTAAAAAGATCCCTTAATATTCTCCCAAAAGCCCTGGTCAACCTCGACTGTCTCGCCTCTCTCGTCTGCTAATTCTTTTAAAAGATTTTTTTCTTTTTTGGAAAGTTTTTGAGGAATAACCACTCTAACGGTTAGCATTAAGTCGCCGCGGCTTTTAGAATTTATATGCGGCACGCCTTTGTCTTTAATTTTTAAAACCGTTCCGCTTTGAGTGCCGGCAGGAATCTTAACTTCTATGTCCCCGTCTAAAGTTTTAGTAATAATTTTCGCCCCCAAAGCCGCCTGAGTAAAACTTATCGGCAAGTCTTTAAACAAATTAAACCCGTCTCTGCTAAAATCTTTTGAGGGCTTAACTTTAATTGCTAAATACAAATCGCCCGCGCTGCTGCCGCGGTAACCGGCTTCCCCTTCGCCGGGAATTCTTACTCTTTGGCCGTTGTCTATACCGGCAGGAATCTTTACTAAAATTGTTTTGTCTTGGCGCTTTATGCCGCTGCCTTGGCAATTGCTGCAGGCAATTTCCGGTATTTGCCCTGTACCTTCGCAGCGCTCGCATGTTTGCCTAGACTGCACATTGCCAAATATGGTTCTGCGCGCAGTAACCACCTGACCGGTGCCTTTACAAATAGCGCAGGTAATTAACTTACTGCCTTTAGCCGCTCCACTACCCTCGCAAGTTTTACAGGTATCCTGTTTCTCCAGGGTTACAGTTTTTTCCACGCCAAATACCGCTTCTTCAAAAGCAATGGGCAAATTCATTTCCAAATCTATACCTTTGTTTCTACGCGAAGTAGCTTCCTGGCGCCCGCCAAAAAAATCGCTAAAAATATCGCCCAAGTCAAACTCAACGCCGCCCTGGGTACCAAAGCCCGAAAAACCCTCAAACGGATTTTGCCCATACTGCTGGCGGCCTTGTCCTCCGAAGCCTCCGGCGAAGGAGGATTCCCAATTACTGCCGTAAGAGTCATAAGCTTTGCGTTTTTGCTCGTCACTCAAAACCTGATAGGCTTCATTTACTTCCTTAAATTTCTCCGCATTGCCGCTGCCTTTGTCCGGGTGAAATTCGTGAGCCTTTTTCCTAAACGCGCGCTTAATTTCGTCTTGGCTGGCTGATTTATTTATACCTAAAGTTTGATAATAGTCTTTTGACATAAACTGATTCACGCTGATATTTACAGATGGACACGGATGTATACTACAACGACTATGATTTAATTCTGTGTTAATCTGTTTTTTCTTCCGTGTACTTCTGTTTTCTTACTTAAATTCTATTTTACTGTCCGGCACAACCGCCAGGCTAATAGTACCGAATTTTTCTTCATATTTTTTTAAATTTTCTTCCATTGCCCGGGTTAGTCTTTTAAAATGGGAAGGTGAAAGCACAATCCGCGAGGAAAGGGTTCCGTTAGGCGGCACAACAGTAAAAAAATCCATAACAAACTCTTCTCCGGTATGGGCAACCTGCGCCTGGTTAGCATAAACCCCCCTTAACATTTCCGGGCTAGCATGAACATTTATAGATTTTGGTTCTTGGTTCATATATTCACAGATACACGGATTTCACAGATGACACAGATATAAAATACAATCATTGATTAACGTATCAGAGGTATCAGGGCTATCTGTGAATCCGTGAATATTAATTATTCTAGGCTTGCTTTAATGTTCGCCGCTTGTTCTATTTCCGCGTCACAGTAAGTACTAGGCAGCTGAGTTCCGTAAAAATAAATTGCGTTAGTGGGCTTAAGCACCGCGTCCTGCATTATACAGTTAGGACTCTTTGTTTCTAAAAGCCCAATCTGGTAGCCAAAACTGTTCAGCATAACCGCAGTCAAATAATCCCTTAAAGCCTGGTTATAGCTTGAGGTTAAATCTTTTAATTTTTGGTCGGAAAGCAATATGCCGTATTCAAAAAACGGTTTTGCCGGACCATTGTCCGAACCTTCAAAGTCATTGGCATAAATTACAAATATGCTGGGTTGGCCGAAGGTTTTATGCCTGCGGAAAGACTTAACTATGTCTACCAAATCCGCATTCCTTACATTCGGCTCTTTTAAAAGATCTACGTTTATAATATTGGTCTTATGCCCGGTAATTCTTTCAACCTCTACCGCAAACTTCCTTAGTCCTTCTTCATTTATGTCCAAACCCTTGGCGCTTACAACTTCTATGAGAATTGTGTCTTTACCTGTTAAAAAATGCCCTTTGGCGTCGCCGGGCCTATTTAAATTAAGCACAGTGCGCCAAAATTCTGACTTGCCTAAACTGTAGCGTTTAGTTTGGTTAAAGTAGGTTTCAGGTGGCTGGCTGGCCTGGTAGCGCAAATACCCAAACGTACCTAAAAGTATAAGCAAGAGAACAAAGAAGAATGATTTGTAGGACATATATTCACAGATACGCAGATAGGCACAGATTACTCAGATGCCTTCTGCATAATTTTGTTTTAATTCTTAAATCATTTTGTAATAAGACTGCTTTTGCTTTAAGAAAACCACAATAAATTCGTATCTGTGATATCTGCGTGATCCGTGTATCTGTGAACTATTTTACTTCCTTGTACTCAGCATCAACCGGCCCTTTGTTAGGCCCTGAATTTGTTCCGCCCGATGAAGCGTTTTGATCAGGCCCAGATGAACCTTCCGGAGCCTTGGCGGAGTCCGCCGGAGCTTCAGCGGAGGCGGAATACATAGCCGCTCCAACTTTTTGCACGGCTTCGGAAAGCGCGTCCATAGCTTTCTTTATGGCTTCTACGTCGTCGTTGTCTTTTACTTCTTTTAGCGCTTTAATTTTTTCTTCTACTTGGGTTTTGTCTTCTGCTTTAGCTTTTTCGGCG
>CAZACP010000020.1:0-8505 GCA_964483665.1 uncultured Candidatus Saccharibacteria bacterium | reverse complement strand
TTACCGTTCTAGATCCGCCCGGCCATGAAGCATTTGCTGAAATGTGCGCCAGGGGAGCTAATGTTACGGACATTATTGGCTTGGTGATTGCGGCAGATGACGGCGTCAGGCCGCAGACATTGGAAGTCATAAACCGCGCCAAATTTTCAAACACGCCTTTAATAGTCGCGATTAACAAAATAGACAAGCCTGAAGCTAATGTAATTCGCGCCAAACAGGAACTGGCCGGCGCCGGAGTACTGACCGAAGAGTGGGGCGGCAAAACTATTGCCGTGGAAATTTCCGCTAAACAAAATAAAGGCATAGATACTCTTTTAGAAATGATTTTGCTTACCGCGGAATTAGAAAATTTTACAGCAAACCCAATCGGCAAAACCATGGGCACGGTTATTGAGTCTAAAATTATGCAGGGCAAGGGAGCCACAGCCACAGTCATAGTGCAAAACGGCACCCTTAAACCAGGGGACATTGTTGCTGTTGGGGCTGCGTTTGGCCGTATAAGAAGTCTGGAAGACGAAACCGGCAAACGCTTAAAAGAAGCCACGCCTTCAACCCCGGTGCAAGTTTCCGGCCTTTCCGAAACACCGCAAGCGGGCGATATACTCCAAGTTTTTGAAAATCTGGACGAGGCCAAGCAAATTGCCATAATGACCAAACGAAAACTACAGAGTCATAAGTTGCACAGCAAGAACCAAATTCAGGGAGACTTAAAAACCAAATCTCTAAACCTGGTTATAAAAGCAGACGTAGCCGGCAGCTTAGAAGCCATTAAGCAAGCAATTGCGAAATTAAAAAATGACGAGGTTAAAATTAACATTTTAACCGAAGGGGTTGGAGAAGTTACGGAAAACGACGTCTTAAGCGCCAGCGCAGGCAAGGGCGTGGTTTTAAATTTTCGAAACAAAGTCAGCCCGAGAGCGGAAAACTTAGCCAAGCAAAAAAATGTCAGCATAGACAGCTACGAAGTCATATACGAACTCTTAGAAGACGTCACCACTGCGGTCATTAAGCTCTTTACTCCAGAAACAGAAAAATTTATTTTAGGCAAAGCTAAAATCTTAGCCGTTTTTAGAACAGAAAAAAGCCAAATGATAGTTGGCGGCAGAGTGGAAGAAGGCCAAATAACTAAAATATCTAAAATTTCTATTATTCGAGGCGACGCGGAAATAGGCAAGGCGGAAATAGAAGACCTGCAGCATAACAAAGTCGCTGCTAAATCGGTTCATATGGGCGAAGAATTCGGCATCCGTTTAAAAACTCCCACTAAAATTGCCGTGGGAGATTTACTTGAAAGTTACGAGGAGAAAATAAAGGTAAAAACACTTTAGTAAAACAATATTTAACGATCAATAGCTGACTCACTAAACAACCCCCGAAAGGGGGTTTTGTTAAGTCTTGCTAAAATCACCAAAATGGAATATAATGCTAGGCTGGCTGGTATAATAAATTAAATGACAAAAATATATGAAACCCGTAAAACCAACTAATACAAATCGCATACCACGAGTTAACTCACTTATTCAAGCAAAGCTGGGCGAAGTTTTACGAGAATATTTAGACGGTGAAAAAGGCCTCACAACAATTACGAAAGTGGAAACCACACGCGACTTAAAACACGCTAAAGTTTGGCTGTCTATTTTTAATGGCGACGACGACAAAATTTTAAAAACTATAAACGACAACATTTACGACATTCAAGGCCAGCTTAACAGCGCAATGAACACCAAAATATTTCCAAGGCTCACTTTTCATTTGGACACCAGCCCGAGATATGTAGAACACATAGACGAGCTTATAAGGAAAGTGCACGAAGACGAGTAATTTCTAATATTCAATTTTTAATTTTTAAATAATCTATTAATTTTGTTTTTCAATTATTTATAAAATTAAAAATTCAAAAATTTTGAATTGAATGAACGAAAAAAATAAAGCCGATTTTGATCTAGCAACTAAGTTAATTGGACAATCAAACTCCATACTGTTGACAATGCATGAACGCATGGACGGGGACGACGGAGGAAGTGTTTTGGCATTGCTGCATCAACTTGAAAAAATGGGCAAGAACGTGGAAGCGGCCATAAAAAAAGGCGTGCCTAAGTCTTTAAGTTTTTTACCGGGCAGCCACAAAATAGCTGATGATATTTCTCATGAAAATTATGATCTAGTAATAATGTTCGGCTGTTCAAGCAAAGATAGATGCGGTAGCATTAAAATCTTAAATCTAAAATCTAAAATCTTAAATGTAGACCACCATCCGGACAACAAAATGTTTGGCCAAGTAAATGTGGTGGATGCGGCCAAATCTTCTGTAGCCGAACTAATTTACGATTTTTTTATTTATAATGGCTGGCATATTAACAAACACGTAGCCACCTGCCTTTTAACCGGCATCATTACCGACACCGGCAGCTTTCGCCACAGCAATACCCAAAGCTCAACTTTAAAAGCTGCCGCAGAGCTTATGCGCAAAGGCGCGGACTTAACCATAATAATAAAAAATACTTATAAAAACAAAACCACCAGAGACTTAAGCGCCTGGGGCAAAGCATTTAAAAATACTTTTTACGACGAAAAAAGCAAGGTCATATATTCGGTTATGACCGAGGAAGACTTAACAAAATTAGACCCCAACCTGTCCCAAAGCGTTTTTGAAGGCTTTGTCGAAACCTTAAACACAGTACCTGAGGCTAAATTTGCCATGTTCTTAAAACAAGATGGGAATATTATAAAAGGATCTTTAAGAAGCGAACAAAAAAAGGGCGTGGATGTTTCAGAAGTGGCCCGCATGTTTGGCGGGGGAGGACATAAGCTGGCAGCCGGATTTTCTGTTGCGGGAAAACTGGTAAAAGATGAAGTGGGCAAGTGGAGAGTAGTATAAAAGCAAGAAATTCGAATCTCAAAATGCGAGACAATTTCTAATAAAAAATTCTAAGCCCTAAGAATGAGTTTAGAATTTTTTCTATTTTAAATTTAAGAATTTTTCGAATTTCGTTTTGGGTGCTTCGAATTTATTTCAATTCTGGTCTTATTTTTTTCATAGCGTCCGCAAATTCAACCAATGCCTTTAAAAGTCCGTCTATTTTTTTTAAATAACTTTCGTCTATAAGCTTTCCTTCGCTATTAAAAGCATCTTGCACCGGACCAAAAGGCACAACCTCTCTCATAGCTACAGCGCCAAAGTTTTCTATAACTTGCCTTAGTTGTTCCATGCCGCGCATACCCCCGTATTTTCCGTCGGACACACCCACCATGCCAAACGGCTTTCTATTAAATTCCATATACAGCCAGTCTAAAGCATTTTTAAGTACTGCGGAGTAGCCATGATTATACTCAGAAACAACCAATACAAAAGCATCGGCCTTGCGGGCTATGTTACTCCACTTTTGCGCGTTTTCGTTTGGGTATACGCCTTTTAAAGCAACCGGCACGGTGTCCAAATTATAAAAAGGCAATGGTATTTCTTTAAAATCTACTAATTCCGACTCATGCCCGGCCACAATAATTTTTTCCACCATTAATTTAGCAGGAGCCAAGCTTCTGCGCTGTTCTCTTACTGAACCTAAAATTACTGGTATAAACATAAAAATGATTTGTTCTGTCCGCCTACGCTAAAGCTTCGGCGGACTAGACTTCGCATCTTGCAAATTATTACATCATCTAGACTCAGACCACAAACTATGTGGCGAAGCCAGACGTAGCTTCATGCGAAGTCTGGTGCCCGGGAGAGGACTCGAACCTCCACAGGATTTCTCCCGTACCCACCTCAAGGGTATGCGGCTGCCAGTTACGCCACCCGGGCATATAAAACTAAATTCGTTTATCAATTATAGCTAAAGCTCGCTTTATTTTCAAGTATTTGCGGCTCAAACACAAACGATTGCCATGATGGTAAAGTTTTGGCAATAACTTAAAGGATTCTTCTTTTGCATACTTTAACTGATAACAGGCTTGTTTTTCACTTTTGGTAATATGGCCATTGATACCCAGCCTCACTTTAATCTGATCTTGTATCCATAAAATATGCTTTTGACTAGCTGAAAGAAAAACGGTATAAAACATAAAACTCGACTTCCAGCGAGTATCCCAATACGAATAAAAAGTCCCGTCTCCGTCAAAGTGACCTCTCAAAAAATGAAAAAAATATTTACTTGGAATTTTTATTCCTTGCAAGATTTTAGATTTGTTCTGGGTTAAACCAATTTCTTCAAGAAACTTATAAAAGTTAACATCCCCAAACTGAACAAAGCAATATTTCTTCTCTTTTGTAGAACCACTGCTTTTCATTCCAATTTTATTTTTTATCCCTAGACACTTTACAAAAAGTTCTGCAAGCTGTTTGTCTTTGGAAGTAAAATTAATATGCCTGCCATTATTAGAAAGATTCCCGTCCGTAACCAATAGGCCAACAGCATAAGCAAAGCTTGGAGACCAAACGGTTTTAATTTTATTTAAGGGTTTCATATAATTTACCTCAAAGTGATAGCGTATACCAATTATACCAAAAAAATTAACCCCTGCCGACCGCCTGACTAATATTTGAAAACCCATCCCTTTTTAAAAGCCCAACCAATCCTTGGTTTATTTTCTTAACCAACCCAGGGCCTTCGTAAACAAGCCCGGTATAAATTTGTATTAAAGATGCTCCGGCTTTAATTTTTTCGTAAGCGGCTTCGGCACTATTTATACCACCAAGCCCAATTATGCAGGGTCTCTTTAAAATTTTATAAACATGGCGAATAATTTCCGTGGATTTTTGTCTAAGCGGCCTACCAGACAAACCACCCTTTCCTATACCCTCAATAACATCGATTGAGGTTTCTAAGCCTTCGCGCGATTTGGTGGTGTTAGTTAACACATACCCGTCAATTTTATGTTTCTCACAAACCTGCAAAACTTTTTCTAACTCTTCAAAAGAGAGGTCAGGAGAAATTTTTACTAAAACCGGCTTAGTTATATTTAGGGCGGACCTTATTTTATTAATTTCAAGCAAAAGATCGTTTAGTGCCATAGGTTCTTCAAAAGTTTTCCCCTCCTGGGTGTTTGGACAACTGACATTTAAAATAGAAAATTCAGACACGTGGTAAAGCATTTTAAAACTTGAAACGAAATCTTCCACCGCTTTGCCGCCCAAAATATTTGGATCCGGGGTTTTTACCAAACTTACACCTAGCGGAATAGAAACTTTTCTGTGTTTAATTTTTCCGGCTAAAAATTCCGCGCCTTTGTTATTTTGGCCGAGCCGGTTTATAAGTGCCTGGTCTTTGGGCAAACGAAATAACCTGGGCTTTGGGTTACCCGGCCAAGGCAAACTTGATACATCGCCTACATTTAAAAAACCAAAACCTAAATTAGGCAAAAAATCTACTATTCTTGCTTGTTTATCAAAACCAGCAGCAAGGCCAACCGGATTTCTAAAATCTAGGCCAAAAACTTTTTGCTCTAAGCTTTGATATTCATAATTGTATATCGGCGATAATGCTTTATCTAAACCCATTTTATTCAAAAAACCACCCAAAGCTAACATATTGTCGTGGATGGTTTCGCTGTCTATTTTAAATAATAGAGGAAGAATTAACTTATACATATTATGTAAGATAATGTTTTTTCACGGCCGTGAAAAAACATTATCTGTTTTTTTTAACGATACCTATTAATTTCATCTCTCAGTTTTTTTGCTTCTTCGCCAGGATTCTCCGCAAATATTATTCCGCGGGAAGAATTTATTATTATCCCTAAGTTTTTACTATTCTTTGCGGCTTTGGCCACAGCATCTACGTTTCCGCCTTGCGCGCCTACGCCCGGAACTAACAAAGTCATATCACCAACTAAAGATCTGACTACTTTCATTTCTTCCGGATAAGTCGCGCCTACTACCAACATACAATTGTGATTGTAGTTCCAATCTTGAGAAACTTTTTCAGCTACGATTTGCCAAATTGTTTTAGGAGGCAGGCCAGGGGCCTGCACTACATTTAGATCCTGAATCTCGCCTGCGCCAGGGTTAGAGGTTCTGCATAAGATGATTGATATTTTATCGGAACGATCCAAAAAAGGCTTTAGAGCTTCTTTACCCAAATAAGGATGCAAAGTTATAGCATCAAAATTAAGTACGTCAAAAATTGCCTTTACGTAACCATTGTTGGTGTTGCCTATGTCCGCGCGTTTGGCATCGCAGATTGTAAAAATATCTGGGTAAGTAGATGCCAAATAATCCATGGTCATTCTAAGCTCTTTCCATCCTTGCTCCCCCCTGGCTTCGTAAAATGCTGTATTAGGCTTGAAAGCCGCAGCAAACTCCGCGGTTTGGTCTATTATATATCTGTTAAATTCAAACTGCGGAAACTCCATCCCTTTAAATTTATCCGGAAGCTTTTCAAATTCACTATCCAAACCCACACAAACCAAAGAATTTATTTTCTCGCACCTGCTATTTAATTTTTCTTTTGCTGGACTCATAAAATTTCCTCTAAATTAAATTTGGCTTTGCTTTCTAAATATTTTTTTCCGTGACCTACACGAATATCTATTGGCACTCCCGCCTTACACAAAGGACAATCACTTTCTTCGTAAACTGAAACTTCTAAAACATCTAAATAGTAAAACGGCACTCCAAAAAACTCGCTTGTCACCTGAGCGGGGTTTTTATTTACCATAACAACCGCACCCACAACTTCCGCTCCGGCCGCTTTAGCGGTTTCTACAACTTTTTTAGCACTACCACCGGTTGTTGTTAAATCTTCCACTATAATAACTTTTTTACCGCTTACAATTTTGTCATACCCGCGCTTAAATATTTGGTAGCCGTTCGCGTCTTTTTCCGTATAGACCCCCAAAACTTCTTTGCCTTTTATTTCTGAAAGGTGAAAGGCAATCCACTGCGACAAAATTATTCCCCCCACCGAAGGCCCCACAACCGCTTCTATTTCTAACTCTTTAACTTTTTCCGCCATCATTTTGCAAACCTCCGACGTTTCAACGGTATGCGGGTAGAGCGCGTCTTTGTTTATGTAAGTTGCAAAATGCTTGCCGGAAGTTCCCACAAAGTGACTGTCGGTTAAAATGGCTCCGGTTTGTTTAAGCAATTCTAAAGCTTTTGTCATTTTATAAATTTGTTAAATGTTGTTTTATAGAAACTTCTGCCTGGGAATTTAAAATCGTATCACTAGATATAATATGCCGGGTAAACTGCCGCATTTTGTCTAAACAGTCAAATAAAAACAAACCGTGCGTAGCAGCGCACGCTATATTTTTCGCTCCTGCCTCGGTTAATTTTTCCAAAGCTTTAACCATAGTGCTACCGCTGCTTATCATGTCGTCTAAAATTAAAACATTCTTGCCTTTTACGTCCAAGTCCCCGGTAATTTCGTGCACGTCTCTGTAGGAAACTTTTTTTGCCGCATACTCTTTGCGAACTTTTTTTAAATTTTTTCCGCCGTGGCCTTCAACCAAATAACGACTGCCCTCGTCCGGCCCTATTATTTCAAACTTTTCGCCGTTAAATATTGTTTTTGCCTTTTCTATTAAATCCGTTCCGAGCGAAATATTTTGAATTTGCAAACCTTCGTATTCTAAAAGTCCGGTTTGGTTTAAAAAATGACAATCAAAAGTTATAAGCTTATTTAAGCCGGCTAAAGCAAAATTTCTGCACAAGCTTTTTGCCAAAGTAAGCTCTCCCGGCAATTTTTGCTTGTCCTGCCTGCTGTAGGGCAAATACGGGCAAACTGCGCTTATGTTTTTTGCGCCCGCTGACTTAAGCGCCTGTAAAATAAATAAAAACACCAATACGCTGGTGTTCTGGTTTGGGTATAAACGGTGAAAAATTAAAACGTCTTGGCCTTTTAGTTGTTCTAAGTTGGGAATAACAATATGGCAATCTAAATCCGGAAACTGTCCAATTTCAATATTCGGCTCAAAAATATCGCTGAAATTGGGGGAGATAAGTTTAATAGCTTCTGCCATATAAATTTATATTACCAAAGTTTTATGTTTTATGCTAACATTTTTTTATGTCCAACAAATTCATAAAAAAAATCGAGGACTTTGCCTGCGGGCATTGCAGGAAAAAAGTTAAAGGCAACGGTTACACCAACCACTGCCCAAATTGTCTTTGGAGCAAACATGTAGACATAAATCCGGGCGACAGAGCGGAAAAATGTAAAGGGCTTATGGAACCTGTAAATTTAGAGCTTAAAAATGGCGAATATATTTTAACTCATAGGTGCGAAAAATGCGGCGCAAAAAAAAGATGCAAAACTAACGTTAACGACAGCATAACCGCCTTAACTGAGTTAACCAATACCCTTGTCAAAAAAACCTTTTTTTGATATAGTATTTCAGTTAGTTAAAGGAAAATTCATTGTTGGCTTTAACGGGCTTGCCCTACGACTTGTCCGACGAAGCCTTGGCGAAGTTGGAAGCAATTATAGAGGGCGATTAGCTCAGCTGGTTAGAGCGTCTCGTTTACACCGAGAAGGCCAAAGGTTCGAATCCTTTATCGCCCACCAG
>CAZACP010000019.1:0-8941 GCA_964483665.1 uncultured Candidatus Saccharibacteria bacterium | reverse complement strand
ATTTCCCTCATTGTGAGCGGAGGGCATACTATGATTGTGTTAATAACAGATACCAAAAATTATAAAGTGCTTGGTCAAACTGTGTACGACGCGGCCGGCGAAGCCTTCGACAAAGTCGCTAAAATGCTTGAGTTACCTTACCCCGGCGGACCGGAAGTTAGCAAACTCGCGGCAGATGGTAATTCGGAAGCTGTAAATTTTCCAAGGCCAATGATAAATGAAAAAAATTATAACTTTTCTTTCTCCGGCCTTAAGACCGCTGTTTTGTATTATTTACGCAACAACCCCCAAGCATCTAAAGCCCAAAACCTAAAAGCTGACATATGCGCTTCTTTCCAAAAGGCCACAGTGGATGTATTAGTTGCAAAAACTATGCGCGCAGTAAAAGAGTTTGGCGCAAAGTCTGTCTCCCTATCCGGCGGCGTGGCCGCCAATAAGTCCCTTCGGGATGAATTATATCTTAAATCTAAAATCTTAAATCTTAAATTATTCGTTCCGCCAATAAACCTTTGTACAGATAACGCTGAAATGATAGGCCTGGCAGCTGCTTTTAAACTTTTAAACGGTTTTAAACCCGTTAAATACAGTAAAGTACAAGCAGACCCAAACCTAGGCCTATAAAAGGCGGATATCCACAAAAAGCTTATGTTAAAATAACTATATGATCAAATCCCGTCTACAATTCTTAATTTCCTTATCCTCTTCTTGCTCTACTCGCTCAGCGAGACGGCTTTTGTAAATGTGAAAAATTTACACCCCGCCTCTCGCAAGAGGCGGGGTTTTTTGTTGACCAAGGGTACAAATTAGGACTTACCCCTGGCTTGCAAAGCACTTACGCCGGAGAAAAGGAGGGCTGATGTTTTCTGACATTTGGCCTTATAACTGCATACTCTTTAATTTTACCAGCAAAACAAGTCTAGACTTGGCTTGCTGGGCAAACCCGGAATTCAGCAGGATGATTGCGCTAATTCTTCCTCAAGAAGGTGGAGATATTATCGTGTTGACGTTCGGTTGGTGGAATTATACGGAGGCAGTGGGGCTTCCGGAGGGGAAACCAAAAAAAACTTGCGTGTTTGGAGTCGCTGCGCAACTCCGCCGCATTAAAAGAAGGGCCGAACAAAATCTACTGGTGGGCGCGACCTAATAGGTCAGCGCCCAGCCCACTTTATTGCTTGATACTTTATACCTAATACGTTATACTGTGCTTAAGCCTACATTCTGGCCGTCACCAGAAATCATAAAAGGCATCGGAAGAAAATCATCATAAGATGATAATTAGACCCGATCGGCAGCCAACCGAAAAGTGGCACAATTAAGTAAATTTCACGATGGTACCGCCCGCGAGGGCTTGTGAACACTCTATTTTGAGTGTTTTTATTTTATTCGTAATTCTTACTCCATAATTCTATGCCCGAACTAGAAAAAGCCTACGACCACTCTAAAGTGGAAGACAAAATTTATAAAATGTGGGAAGAGTCTGGGTTCTTTAACCCGGACAATCTGCCTGATGGCGAACCTTACACAATAATAATGCC
The DNA here is from genome assembly GCA_964483665.1 of uncultured Candidatus Saccharibacteria bacterium. Classification (GTDB taxonomy): domain Bacteria; phylum Patescibacteriota; class Doudnabacteria; order UBA920; family UBA920; genus JAEUSF01. The sequence goes on along the minus strand of CAZACP010000019.1, from coordinate 7,406 downwards.
CCCGCCAAATGCTAACGCCCCTTCACACGTTGGCCATGCTTTAGGTTATACCATTCAGGACATTTTAATCCGCTATAACCGAATGCAAGGCAAAAAAACTTTGTGGTTGCCAGGCTCTGACCACGCCGGTTTTGAAAGCCAAGTGGTCTTTGAAAAAAAATTGGAAAAAGAAGGCCGCAGCCGCTTTAAAATGCAGCGCGAAGAATTCTACAAAGAAATTTGGGATTATGTTCAAGAAAACAAACACATTTCCGAACAAGCTATTCGTCGGCTTGGCGCTTCCTGCGACTGGAGCAGAAATATTTTTACTTTGGACCCGGAGATTGTAAAAGTTGTTTACCAAACTTTTAATTCTTTATATAAAGACGGTTTACTTTATAGAGGCGACCGTATTGGCAACTGGTGTTTTAAACACCAAACCGCGCTTTCAGACCTTGAGACCAAATACGAAGAACGAACTGAGCCGCTTTACTATTTAAAATATGGTCCCTTTACCATTGCTACAGCAAGGCCCGAAACTAAGTTTGGCGACAAATACGTTGTTATGCATCCAAATGATAAACGCTATGAACAATACAAACACGGCGATAAAATAGATTTAGAATGGATAAACGGGCCTGTTACAGCCACAATTATAAAAGACGAAATTATTGATATGCAGTTTGGCACCGGCGTTATGACCATTACCCCCTGGCATGACGCAACTGACTTTGAAATTGCCCAAAGGCATAACTTAGAAAAACAACAAATTATAGACAAATTTGGAAAGCTGCTCCCAATTGCTGGAGAATTTGCTGGACAAAAAATTGTTAATGCCAGGCCTTTAATTGTAGAAAAATTAAAACAAAAAGGCCTGCTAGAAAAAGTAGAAGAAAATTACAAACATAATGTGCAAGTTTGTTATAAATGCAGCACAGTCATTGAACCTCAAATTATCCCGCAGTGGTTTGTTGCTATGAGCAAAAATTTAGCAGGCGACCGTCCCAGCCTTCGTAATATGGCCATTAACGCCATTAAAAATGGCGAAGTTAAAATAGTCACTGAACGTTTTGAAAAAATCTTCATGCACTGGATGGAAAATATCCGCGACTGGCCCATTAGTAGACAAATCTGGTGGGGCATCCCCATTCCAGTTAAGTACTGCGACTCATGTAAAGAAGCTATTGTAGATACTGAAGATACCATAAAAACCTGCCCTAAGTGCTCGTCTGAAAACTTAGAAAAAGACCAGGATACTTTTGATACCTGGTTTAGCAGCGGCCAGTGGCCATACGCCACCATGATGGCTAACGATGTAAAACACGGCACAAAAACCTTTGAAGAATTTTATCCAACACAGGTAATGGAAACCGCCTGGGATATATTATTTTTCTGGGTAGCCAGAATGACAATGTTTTCCTATTACCGAACTGGCAAACCCCCATTTCAAAAAGTCTTTCTCCACGGCCTTGTGCGCGACAAGGACAGGCAAAAAATGTCTAAGAGTAAAGGAAATGTAATAGACCCGCTTGGAGTTATAGACACTTACGGAACCGACGCTTTGCGCTTTGCGCTAATTTTTAGCACAGCCGCAGGTAACGACATCCCCTTAGCTGAAGACAAAATAAAAGGCATGAAGCATTTTGCCAACAAATTATGGAATATTGCACGCTTCATTCTGTCGAATGAAGGAATTTCAAATTTCAAATTTCAAATTTCAAATTTAGAACCTCAAACCGGGGCAGACAAGGAAATTTTGCAAAAACTTACAAAACTAATAGAAACATCGACAAATCATTTAGAAAGCTTCCGACTACACGAAGCAGCGCAAGAAATATACCAATTTGTTTGGCACGAATTTGCTGATATATATATTGAGGAATCAAAAAAACAATTTGATGATGCAAAATTAAAGGAATCAACTTACTACATACTACTTACTACTCTTACTGCTTGCCTTAAGTTGCTTCACCCCTTTATGCCTTTTGTCACCGAACATATTTGGCAGCTGCTTTTAGAAAAAAATTTACTTGCTCAAAACCAATTATTAATGGTCTCAAAATGGCCTAAATAAAATTAAACCATGATTAAAAAAAATAAAAATCTCCTGCTTATTTTAGCTTTTTTTTCGGCAACTTTTCTGCTTTATTCATATCACGAAAAACAGGAGACTGTTTTAACAAACCTATACTCCACCCAGGCAAAATTGGTAGCAAAACAAACCGGAAGGTTAATTGCCGAGCAAATCAGCTCAATAAAGGATGAATTGCACGTATTGTCTGAAAGTCCGGAAATTTTAAATGCTGAAAATAACCAAAAAAACTGCCAAATTAAAATACTTAAAACTTTTCAGCATATTAGCGACAAAGTAAACAACCTGGGAAGAACCAATTCAGACGGTGTTTTTATTTGTTCTGCCAATGAAAAATTAATTGGCCAAAAAGCTCAAACTTACGGAGAGTTTTTTGAACAAATAAAAAAAGACCCGCTGCACGCTGATGTCTTAAGCAGGCAATTTTCGCCTCCGCAAAATTCCGGGCTCGGATCAGCCTTGCACGCTGCGGTAGTAGATAAAAATTTTAAGGGGACTGTAGGAGCGGGTATTTATTTTGAAAGTTTGGGAAACAAATTCTTAAAAGATGTCCCATTTTTTAAAAACGGTTATATTACTCTGTTGGACGATAATGGAGATATTTTATACAACGACGACTCCTGGGCTCTGGGGAAAAAAATTTGGGATGCTCAAATTATAGAAAGATTCGATTTCAATTCAGAATTTATTGAACAGACAAGAAAATCTATAGAGATGAATGAAAAATTCAATACAATTTTAAAGCAGAAAAAAAATAATTTTTTTGACGAAAAATTTCTTTCTGTTGTTTTAGAACCAATCAACCTTCTCCCAAACAGGAGATGGATAATTATGGTTATAATCCCCTTTTCCGACGACGAATAACATTTACAAAAGCCCTTCGTAAAGAAAGGCTTTTAATTTTGTTCTATTCTTTCAATATCCCATATTTCCTTGCCTATCTTTTCTTCAATTTCAGCAATGTCTTTAATTAAATTTTTTTCTTTTTCGGCTTCCTCTAAAGAGAGCTGTCCTTTTAATTTAGCCTTTCTAATAACTGCTATTTCTGACTCTAAATCTCTTTTTATAACCGCAAAACCGCGAATTACCGATTCCTCTGCTTTTCTAATTTCGTCCAAAAGAAGCTTGTGGTGTTTTTTCGCATGCTGCCTATGCCTGAATATATAGACAATTAATAAAACCATTACCAGAAGCATTAGCAACAACAGCGTTAAATAAATAAATTCGTAACTCAACCTGGAACTTCCGAATTGCAAAGCTGTTTGCTTAACATAAATACTTTTTTGAGGACTCGGCGGACTGAGTTCTTCCCCGATTTGAGTCTGTGCCCAAATAATATAAGACCCGGTGGGTAAAAATACGTCATGCCTATAAAACCACTCTCCGCGTTTATCGGACACAACTTTGTTGTTTAAAGTTTCGCCGCTAGTTAAATTCTGCAAATGCAGAATCACCTCCACATTAGGGCTGTCAGTTTTTCCGCCGATATAAAAAATATCCTGGTTTGAAATATTATCTGACAATGTTGTAATAAAGGGCGGAAGCAAAGCCTGATTTGAAGCCATGGACACTTTTAGGCCCGTGAACATAAAACAGCTGAAAAAAACTAAGAACAAAATTAGAGCCTTTCCATACTTTTGCCTATAACGAGACAATTCTTCTAGCTGCTGCTTAATATGATCGGGTAACTTTTTTTCTGTAGCTTTTACCAATAACGTTTTTCTCCATTTCGAAACTCTGTAAGCAATATAGGCTAAAACCATTACAAAAAGCAGTACCGGCGGTAAAAACCACTTCCAGGGAATAATTACTCTTACCGAAACCTGAACCCCTTCGCCGCTAATGAATTCAAAAGCGGATATAACTATGTTTAAACGGCTAATTTTTTCCCTAAAATTACCGGCTTGGTCATAAGCTCTAATAATTACATCATAATTTCCGATTTCCAAGCTTTCGGGAATATATGGGCTAGTCGCCTCAATAAATAGCGGCTGACCGTTTTCTTTTTGACCCTCTTTGACAAAAAGAGCAACAAGTTTTAATTCGTAATGGTCAATACCCGAGTCTGCATCTGTTGTGTCAAACTGGATTATAGGCTGCCTTCTTACCGTTCTTCCGCTTGGAATAAAGACAGTTTTAAAATCAGCCGGAGGTGTTGTATCTATTTTTAAAGCAAAATGGGTAGTACCTCCCCACACGCCTTTTCGCAAAGCTTTTATATGGAAATATTTAACACCATCTCCTAAATTTCTATAAGTAATAATATTTTTTTCGCTGTCAATTATGTCATCGGGCAAAACAGACGGGTCCTGACTGACCTCAAAGCTGTACCCTTCAACATTCTCGTCGGCTGCCCACGACAAAACTGCATTTGGGCTCTTATACCACAAGCTTTGGTCCGGGTGAGTTTCGCTGGAAACTATTGGTCCGGCCGGAGGTGGTAAAACAAGACCATAAACTCCGTTCGTGGTTTCGTTTAAATCGTTGGTACCCTTGCCGTCATGAAGCAAGGTTTTGGAATTATCTAAAAATTTAATAACCGCAGTTCCTACCGACTTTACCCGAAAAGTTAAAGTGGTAACAAGGCCGCTGGAAACATTTATACCGCCGGGTATACCGCCCTGAAAATCAATTCTGCCGATCTGGTTGTTAACACTCGGCTGTACTGTCCAAACGCCTATTACCGACTTACCCGCCGAAGGAGAAACCAACTGCAGCTTATCCGGTGGAAAACTTATAGACGCTTCCACCGCATTTATAATCTTACCTTCAGTATTTAAATAAATTGAAACGTCAAAAGTGCTACCAACCGTAAAAGTACCGGCTGAAGGGCCGGTTGAAAGAGTTGCCGCGCTGGCAAAATTATAGACTAAAAAATTGGCAAAAAAGAAAGTAAAAGCTACGCAAAAAACAAAAGCTAAGCTTTCTTTTATTTTTTTATACATTTTGTTTCTTAAAACGCCTTTTTATAACAAAAATTACTCCTATTACTAAAAAAATTATAACATAAATTACTAATTTATTCAAAATCGGTTTTTTTTCTAAAAGTTTTAAACCAACTACGCGATTATTTCCTTCTCTATCAACAGCCTTTACGAACAAATAGCCTGTTTTGGACTGATCTTTTAACACATACGGGCTAACGGTTTTTTCCCATTTTAAATTATCCTGACTACTATTTCTGCTTTCCGCAGCTTCGTAGTATAAAATTCCGCTCTCCTGGTCGTAAGCGTTAAAAACCGCAAACCATTGGTTGTTAAACAAGGTTTTGTCCCGGCCTAATTGAATTTCAAACGGCAGTGGCTGAGTTTTGTCTTTAGGTTGAGAAGCTTCAATTAAAGACTGAACTGTGCTTGAATTAAAATTTACCGTTACTTCCTGGTCTAAGGCGGCATAAGCTTTACCGCTACCGTCATTTAAAACCAGCTTTAAACTTTTTAAACTAATGTTTTGAAGGCCTTCTGTGTTTGAAAGTAGCTCTAAAGAAAATAACTTGCCCGAAATCAAGCCACCCGGAGTAATTCCGGCAAACTCTATCTTGCCTTCCTCTACAATTTCTATAGGTTTAAGCCACAAACTTACCACAGAACCCCCGTCTAATATTTTGTTAACTTTTATGGCTTTCGGGTCATATAGCAATGTGCCTGAAACAGCGTTGACCGGTTCTTTAAGCTGGCCAATTTTTACTTCCAAAGTAAAAATCTGATCTACGCCAAATTCTTTTGGCGCGCTTAATTCAATCTCGGCAGCATTGGCAGTCTGATAAAACAAAATAAAAATTAATGTTATAAATAAATGTTTTTTCATAACTCATATTCCTTACTACATGCTACTTGCTAATTTTTTGCTATAAAAATATTCTTTCAGCATACGCTTTAATAATCTTGACCCTTGGCTTGTTTTTAGATATTTTTCTCTTCTTTTTGCGTCATCAGCATGTCTATAAGCCTCATAAAAAATAAGTTCCCAAGGCACTGCTGACTTCGTTGAATAAACTAAACCTTTATTGTGTGTAATTAGTCTTATTTTTAAATCAGCCGAAAAGCCAGTATATAATTCGGATGTTTTTTGGCTTTGAACAACATAGACGTAATAAAACATATTTAGATTATCCGATCCACCGGGTAATGAAAATTTTGCTACTTGTAGTATGCCCGCCCTTTGGGCAGGCAAGCAAAATTTCTACTACCCGGTCCAATAATATGCGAGTATTGAAAAATCCACTAAATCCACAACCCCATCGCTGTTTAAATCCACCTTCGGGTCGGGGTTTGGCTTTAAATACCAATAAGCCTGAATGCTAAAATCTATTAAATTCACTTTACAATCATTGTTAAAATCTGCCCGAGCCGGACATTGTCCCGGTTTTTGAGCCTCTACGTTCTCTGTACCAACTAAAAAATATACCGGGCTGCTAAACGGCGTAGCCGCGCTTTGCAAAAGCGCCTTGCTTTTTGCCGAATACTTTCCCAAAACCGCATTTTTGGTATTTACCGTAAATTTATAATAGCCTTCTAAATTTGAATTAATAGTAAATTCGTCCGCGCTTTTACCTAAAGCTTCAAGACCAACCGAAGCAGAAGGCAAAGTGTAGCCAAAAAAACTTATATCATCGCCTTTTTTTACTTCGGCTTTGTCAGAAGACAGCGTGGGCGGCAAAAGCAAATTTTGACTTTGCGCGCTGCCTGTTGCCGGGACATTAATTTGGGTATTTAAATAGCCGCTTCTTGCTCCTGCCGGATCAATTGCGTAAAGCGAATAATTTATTGCGCCGCTTGGCTGATTTTGCAAACTAACACTAAAAGCTCCCGAAGTGTTCGAGGTAGTTTCTGCTTCAATAATTGAATTCTTTAACACAACCACCTTGCTGTTCGGGGAAGTAAAACCTGAAAAATTTACAACAGCAACATACCCACCTCCTCCGCCCCCTCCGCCTGAGCCGCCTGTGGGCATGGCCGAGCCGCTCGGCGCGGCTGAAGCTTCGTTTGAGTAGGTTAAGGTAATGCCGCCCGCAGTTTTTGCCCTGACTTTAAAATAATAGTTGGTGCCGTTAGTAAGTCCGGTTTGGGTATAAGAAGTTACACTACCGACATTGGAATAAGTATAACTGCCTGAGGAAGTTCCCACCCCAAGTTCGTAATTATTTATAACGCCTCCCAAATAAGTTTGCGGTACAGTCCAACTCAAAGACACCTGTCCATTTCCGGCCGTAGCGGTTAAAGTGTTGGCGTCAGCTTTAAAAAAATACTGAAAGCCGGACAAAAGCTGAAAGCTCGTTGAGGTAGACTTGCCAATAGCAATTTGGGAAAGCGACTGACCTAAGTTAAAATTGGCG
>CAZACP010000018.1:0-12732 GCA_964483665.1 uncultured Candidatus Saccharibacteria bacterium | reverse complement strand
AAATTTGAAATTTGAAATTTGAAATTTTATATAGTTTTCCCGTCGCTGCCCCAACTTTTTCGTTTTTAAAAGCCTTAAGCATTTCCTCAACATAATTCGGCTCCATTATCATATCCGGATTTACTAATTGGAAAAATTCAACCTCTCCCCCTCCCCTCCCCTCATAAGGGGAGGGATTAAGGGAGGGGTTGCAGTATTTCTCAAACACCAAATTATGCCCCTTAGCAAACCCAATGTTATAGCCCGGGTCTATAATTTCAGTTTGCGGATACTTTTCCATTATTAACTCTTTCGATTTATCGTCGTTGCCCGAAATTACCGCCACCACTTTAAAGTCTTTAAAAGTCTGGTTGTAAATCGCGTCAAAAACTGCCGGAATCCATTTTCGGTTATTGTAGACTACTTGAATTATAGTAACTTTGGGATTGACCATAATTGATCAAAATTAAATAAAATTGAACATAATTTCTGAAATCTTGTCATTCTTGTTCATTCATGTCATTCTTGTCATTCTTGTCATTTTATTTGAAACCGAAAACTTTTGGGCTATCCCTGCGAGAAATTATTAAGTAAATAATGACCAAAATGAACAGGTCTATATACATTTCCGCCCTTACAGTAAAAGACAAATAAACAGTCATTATTATAAAAAAACAGGCATAGGCATATAGGTTAAGCGACAAAAAATTGGGGCTTTGCTGCATATACCGCCACAGCATGGCTAAAACAATCGCGAGAATAAAAGGAATGAAAACAAAAGCAGCCGCGCCAAAATCCTGAACAAACGGAAATAAGTAAGTACCGGTATTCCACCAACTTTTAAATATTTTGCCTAAATCATAATTAGATTTTAAAGAATCTAGCCCCAAAATGTTAGTAAAGGGGTCTAGGGTAACTTTTCCGTATTGCAATTCATGGGTTTGGTAGTATAAATCGGCGCGCATTAATGCCTGCATATTAAAAGAGATACCAACATATATGGGAAGGAAAAAGCCAAAACCTTTTGGCACTTTTTCGTAATTAATTTCGCTAACTGTACCTAAATAATCTTCCCCGTAACTTTTATTTTGCCTAATAATAGGAATGGCTGTTAGCGCAATAACTGAAATAATTAAAAATATGGGGTAAAACTTTAAAGCCTGTTTTAAATTTGGCCTTTTCATTATTAAGTACAAAACCATTATCCAAAGGTCGATCATATAAATTTGGGTGCGAGATGCAAAAAGCCCCAAACTAATAACGCCAATTATTGACAAAATAATTAAATCCCAGTGCTTTTTAAAAGAAAAGCCTTGGTAAAAAAATAAAAAAAACGAAAGCGGAATAAATAACCTGGCTAGCTGCGCTGTATAATTTATTAGCCCGGGAACTTCCTCGTCTGCGGAAAACCTAAACACGTCCGGGCTGTCAGCAAGTAGCGGAAATGTCCCGGCTTTTTTTTGGAACAAATACAGCCCAATAATAGATAAAACAAACAAGCCATAAATTACTAGCCTAAGCTTTTTATTTACAATCTGTTCTTTAATTAATACCGGCCACTTTTTCCAAAATTGATGCTTTAAAAAATAATCTTTTGCCCACCAAAAGCCAAAAATAAAAAAGTTTAAAGACAGCGCGATTAAAAAAATAAACCTGCCGGTCCAGTCTACTTCTATCCTGGACAGGTGAAGCCTAGGGATGCCAATCGCTGCCATCCAAGCCGAAAGCATAAGCCATAAGGGGCTATGTTTATATGGCCCTAATACAAACGGAAAAATAAAAACGATCGCCAGACCAAAGAAAATTGTAAATAAAATCAGTTCCATAAAATATAATGAAAATTCACGGCCGTGAATTTTCATTATCCACAAAAACTTTTAAAGTTTGTTCTGCACATTTTTGCCAAGAAAATTCTTTTAACCTCTCTCTCCCCTTCTGCCGTAATTTATCAGCCAGCGATTTATCTAGAAGCACGTTTTTTATCGCATTTTTCATTTCGGCTTTATTATGCGGGTCAAAATACACAGCCGCCTCTCCCGCCACTTCCGGCATGGAAGACACCTTTGAAGTTGCGACTGGTACGTCCATTTCAAAAGCCTCTAGAATTTGCATACCAAAACCTTCGTAAAAACTAGGCAGTACTAACAAATCGGCTTTCGCTAATATATTAAAACGCTCAACATCGCTCACGTGATTTAAATAAGTAACAATATCTTTATTTCTATTAATATCCTCTAATATTTTTTCAAACTTCCATCCCGGTCTACCAACCACAACTAATTTATGAGGAATTTCAGGGTTCTCTTTTTTTAAATCTTTAAAAGCTTCTATAAGTCCAATTAAATTCTTTCTAGGCTGAAGGGTTGAAAGAAAAAGAATATATGGTTGCTGTATTATCCTTATCTCTTTTTTCTCTTCGCTTTTATCTTGTCTTTCATATCCGTGATGTATTACCGAAGTCTTTTTCCCATCCACCCCATAAAACTTTACCAAATCTCTTTTCGTACTTTCCGAAACCGCAATAATATTGGAAGCGTTTTTTACCGCAAACTTTGTTGACCATTCTAAAAAATTCCTCATAAACCAGGTAAAGCTTTTAGGAAAATATTTCCAGGCTACGTCGTGAATGGTTACAACTGAGCGGCGCGGATGGATTAAGGGCAAGGCCGATGCCGGAATAAACAAAACATCAACCGGATTAAAAAGCATTTCTATAGACAAGCGAATTTGCGTCCAAAAAATTGGAAACGGCATTACTTTAACTTTAAAGTTTTTAGGCAGCTTAAAAAACCAATCCTCCGGTTTTGTCCGGAGGAAAAGTATATATTGGTTAGTAGAGTCAATTTCTGCTAAATGCAATATTACCTGCTTAGCATAATGCTCCACTCCGGTTTTTTGCGGGTTGTTTGCCCTTTCGGCTTCTATGCCTATAGTCATGGTAATTGTCTTGATAAAATAGCAAATTCAGTAAAATATTTTTCTAAATTCGCCGGGGTCTCTTTATATTCCTTCCTGTCAAAAAACAAGTCAGCAAACAATTCCCTAGCGTTATTTATCTCTTTGGCTCTTTTTTGATTCTTCATATCAGCCACCGTAGCGTCAAACAACTCCCAAGCCCTGTAAAATGCCCCGTAAGCCCTATCTTTTTCGTTTACTTTTTTCCACTTAAAAGCCCTGCCAACTTCGCTGCCTATGTTGGCAAGCTGCATATAAGTGTTCAATGATTCCCATTTTTCTTTTGTAATAAGTCCGTTGTGCATAACCTTGTCATTCCGAAAATTTTGTATCGCTTTCAAAATTATCCGGAATCTTGTTTATAATACAAGCTTATTGATTATTTCCAAAATCCGTTGTCGAATATTTTCATCTTCCACCCCGCGGCTTTTGTTGTTTAGCGCCGGGCGAATGTTTATCATGCTATCAAATTCTACCCAATTGTCGCCCTCGACGCCTTTAAGCAAGTTAATCCCCCACAAATTTTTCTGCTCACTTCCCTGTTCAAGCAAATAACCCTCTAAGTCCACGTGCATACCGGCGTCGTAAGCAATAACTCCTTTTTCAACATCTACAACAGCCTTAACATACTGGTCGTCTATAACTATAGAATTTTCAAAGACAGATTGTTTTGGTATTGGTTGGTTAATAATTTTCATAATGCTCCACTCCGGTTTTAGTTCTATTATTAGCCCGTTCGGCTTCTATGCCTATAATCATTTGCGCGCCTTGTCATCCCGGAAGACCGAGTGCGGCCGAGGCTATCCGGGATCCAGTTTATTGGATTATTTAGTAAATTTAAAGGTTGAAATAATTGGCAAAACTAAATCTTCTTCATACTCTGGCGTACCAACAAACACATAAGTTTTGTTTTTATATTCAGTATAAAAATAGGTCGTTTCAAAGGATTCGTCACCAACCACCTCGGCTTTGATTAATTTTAAATATTGCCATACAGTCCCACCAGTTCCAGTTAATGTTGACTGAACTATTTTGTCAGATGGTTTTTTACCAACTAATAAATTGTTTAAATATTTTTGATTAGATTCCGCTAACGGAACAAATCCAATACCTCTAATTCCAAGGCCATCGTGGCCATAAGTTTTATCAACTATAACAAAACTTTTACCGTTTACTGCATTTGCATTTAACTCTTCTTCAACCACCCACTTTTTGGGATCATATTCAAACTCAAACCCATACTCCTCGTTCCTATAAGTCTGCCAGTCGGCCGTATTTTCACTGGCTTTAGAAGTCATTGGCTGAAGTTCGACATTTTTATGCTGCCTGGCTAATCTTTTGTCAGCTCCCGGCAACAGCGAATTCAGTTCTTCATCCAACCCGGCGTTATATGCGGCAAAAACTATAAGACCGCCAATTATGGCGGACAAAGTCGCAATTATTACAATTGGCCAAAAAGCCTTAAAGTGTTTTTGGTTTAAAGGCTGTGGCTCCGGCAAGGACGACGGGTTTTGATTGTTATTTTGTTCTAACATAATAATTTTTAAATTATTTAATTTGTCATATTATACCACTTTTTGCCTTAAAAAGCGAAGATTTGTATTTTTTTGGCATAAACGGCTTAAGTCTTCGGATTTTGACCAATAATCCCCGAGCTTTTAACAACTTTGAGAGATGTGTTGTATAAGCCCTCTGGTCATAACCAAGAGCAATTATTTGGGGCTTCTCTTTAAGTATATGGCCAATATAGTCATTACGCGACCCTAAAACAGCTCTATTAACGCCGGTAATTTTTTTTACCTTTGCTAAGCGTAATTTTTCACTATACAAAGGTTTGATTTTTTTTATTTTTTTTACGTTTGCATCTCTTGCAACGCTAACAATTAAAAAAGGGTTTTGAGCCAATTTGCGGGCCTGTGAAAAAAAATTTAAATGCCCTTTATGCAAAACATCAAAAGTTCCGAAAACCATAATTTTGATTTTTGTGTTTAGCATAAGCTAAGGATTTATAGGCTCCGGAGATTGCTCGGCTTTTGACTTGAAAATATTTTTTATTAAGTTTATATCTTCCTTTTTTATATACCCTAGTACAGCCAAAGCAATTACATAAATAATTCCTCCGGCAATTACGGAATAAAGCAAGCTACCGTCGCGAATTAAATACAGCAACCCGCCCATAACGCCTGCCGCCAAAACCGGCTGCCAAAGCAAGGAGAAAAATTCAAAATATATAATATTTTTCCGGACAAAATAAAAATAAAAAACGCACTGAATACCTTCGCTGACAATTGTCATAAAGGCCGCGGCTTTAAGCCCCAAATTAAAATGGCCAATAAGCAAAATATTACCGGCTATATTTATAAACATATTTATGCCGGTTATAAGCGCCGCTTTTTTTGTAAGTTGGGAAATAATTAACGAGTTAACCGGAATGTATATGAACAAAATAGCAGCTGCCCAAATTAAAATGGAAAGTATTGGCGCGGAGGCTTTAAATTCTTTTCCGGCAATAAAATTCATTAACTGGGTGGAAAGCACCATCCCGCCCACCGCAATCGGCAATGCGGCAAAAATCATAAGCCTTAAATATTTTTCAATAGTAGCTTTAACATCTAAAAGCGAGTTGGTTGCCATAAGCGCGGCTAAAACCGGAAACAAGGCGTGAGAAACCGAAGCCGGGAAAAAATTCAAAATGTCTAAAAATTTATAAGCAGCAGTATAGAGTCCTGTCTGCTCATAGCCTAGCATTTTGGTAATGATTATTACGTCTATTCTATTATAAATAGCGCTAAAGCCTACCAGTAAGGCAAAAGGCCAGGCTTTTAAAAAAATATTTTTTATTAGCGAAAAGTCAAAATCTCGGAACGCTTTAAAAACTTCGGGCTCCGGCAAATGTTTCTTTATAAATTTACTATAGAGTACTAAATCTATTACACCGAATACCAATTGTATGCTGGCTAAAAAAATTATGTACTTTTTAAAATATATCGCGAGAAAAATTACCGAAATATTTACCAAAGAATTTATAAAATTTATAAATGCGACTTTTCGTAAATCCTGTTTGGCTGTCATTACCGACAAAAATGGGTAGGTTAAAGCGCTGGCCACCATGCCAAGACCCGTAACAATTACAGCTTTAAACACTACTGGGTCATAGTGTCTAAAATAAGCAATCAAAATCAAACTGGCGTATAAAAAAAGCGCGACAACAACCTCAAAAGCAAAAAAGTTATGAAAAAGTTTTTTTGTATTTTCCGGTTCCTCACTCATTTTTTTAATTATGAACTGCTGAACGCCAAAGTCCACGATAGTGGAAAATATAAGCACGTAAGACAAGACAAACTGATATTGCCCGCTGCCAAACGGCCCTAAATACCTAAAAAGCTGTGCGTAAGCAAGAAAAAGCAGTCCCAAAGCCGCAACCCTGGACATAGTCAGCCAAAAAATATTTTTAGAAACTAACGACACAATATTAATTACTAATTTCTAATTTCAAATATCAAAACAGTTTCCAAGGACAGATTAAAAATTTTTAACACCTAACCTTTATTTAAAATTTGTAATTTGAAATTTGATATTTTATCAATTGTAGCATAAAAAGCCCTCGTTCACACGAGAGCTCTTTAAATCAGTTTATTATTTTGTCAAAGCTTCCCCTTTCGCATAGGCGTCAACTTCGGCTTGAGGTAAATTTGAAATCTGCTTCGGTTTGATTTTTCTGTTCTTAAAGGCTTTTTCAGTTAAAGGCCTTAACTGGGATTTATAAACCAAATAAATGGTCGGGTCCGAGTCGCCTTTTATAATTGTACCATCTTTGGGTGCCACAGGTATACCATCTGCCCAACCGGAGACTTCTTCCTGGCTAAAAACATAGTCGGGGGTTATTTTTCTTTGGGCTTTTACAAACGAAGTTACCAAATGTTTACTGCCTTCTTTAAAATAATATAATTCGCCTTGTTTGCTGCCAATAGAAAACCAGCTTTTTTCTTTTGGCGTAACAAATGATCCCTTACTCAAACCGGCAACTTCATCGTTAGCTAAAGCTACAACGTTCTTAAAACTAAACCCTCTGTTTTTAAATAATTCAGCCGAAATCGGATGCTTTAGCCCTTGTTCTATGTAAAAAACCGCGCTATCATTTTTAGCCTTTACTAGCGTGCCGTCCAAAGGAGCCACAAAACCTTGTTTTTCGTAAGACGCCACTTCTATATCCGCAACTTTTATAATGCTTTTAGCAGGGACTTTCCTTTGCTTAAAAGTAAATTCTGAATAAAGTTTTAAAAGACCTCTGTCTACCAAATAAATTGCCGAACCTGACTCGCCTTTTATTACTGTACCGTCAAGGGGCGGCAATACGCTCGAGCTCTCAAAAAGCGCGAACTCTTCTGTGTTTATTGGCAAAAATATATTCGGGTTTAAGCTTCTCTGTTTTAACACAAACTCCGAAGCCGGCCTGGCTTTGTTGTTCAAAAAAACATAAGGTTGAGAATTACTGCCTACTTTTACTATAGTATTGTCAGCCGGACCAAATACTTGCCCGCCCGGGTAGCTTTCAAATTCCGCCTGACTAACCACTGTCTTATTCACCGTGCTTAAATTTCTTGCCTTGGCCACAAAATCGGGCAAAAGCATGCGCGTGCCGTTTTGGATAATATAATTTTTTGCGTCCCCAGCTATCCCCAAAACTGTCCCGTTTGGAAACCTAAACCAATTTTGGAAAAATTTCCAAAAATTATAATTACCGTTAAATACATGAGGAGTGTAGCGATAAAGCGCGGCCGTTGCTTTGTTGGCCAGGGTGACTAAAGTTGAAGCAGGTGCGTTGTATGGAGCGCCCGTAGTGTTTTCAATGGTTATAGTTTGCCCAACTTTTGCGCTGCTGCCGTTTATAATCGGGCCCCTTCCCCCGTCTGTTGAAAAAGATTTCATTAACGACTTACTGGCTCCAATATAACGGTTGTTAGCCGAATCATAATTACCAAAAAGTTGAAAATAAAAACCCGGGAATAAATTGCCGCAACCCGAAGAGTCGGGACAGGCAAAACCCATAGCATTGTCTAACGCTCTCTGAATTTGCGCTTCAGAGGAATTTTTTCTTCCGGTTATTAAACTTTGTTCTTTTTCTAAAGTCACCAGTAAAACCTGAGGATTAATGCCGCTATGCTTGGATGCGTCCCAAATAAGCTCGGCTGCGGTACGAAGCCGGCCTAAGTTTGGGTTTGGGTCCTCTAAGCCTTCCTTTAGAATATTTGCACTGGGCTCCTTAAGTTTGACCAAAAATTCTGGGTTGGTGTTGGCAAGAATAGAACCTTTGCTTTCCAAAAAACTCTGTATTCCGGCCGGACCGCCAAAAGTTTGAGTGTCGGCAAAAATCGCATCGTCTATAATTTTATTCGGATTAAAAAGCGGGTCTACCTGCGCAAAGACTGATAGAGGCAAAAAAGCTACTATAAATGAAACAAGAATTAGTTTGATGATTTTATTTTTTCGCATTTGAAATTCGTAATTTATATTTGTAACTATCTAATGTAAGTCTCACCTATATTATAACCTATAAAATCTTTATTTGTTACAGTAATTTTTGGAAAAATCCACAGGCCGCGGTTTTTATAGAATTCTTGGTTTATTTTGTGCATAGCTCCGCCAATTACCCAGTACAACTGGCTAGAATTTGGCGTTTTTACCAAAGTTCCTTCAAGTGGAGCCAAAAACCTTCCTTTTGTCCAGGAGTTTAGCTCGGAAACATCTGCAATTTTAACTTCTGAAAAATTATATTTCCTTTGTTTAAATATTTGGGCGGTAATCGGCAGCCTTAGGCCGTTCTCAATCTTATATACAGTAGGTTCGTTCAAACTTTTTACCAAAGTTCCCTCCAGCGGCGTGGCGTAAGGACCGTTTGGAATTTTTTCGAGCTGTCCTGGCAAAATTATTTTAATTGGCGAGTCAATAAAACGCTGGTTAAAAACCATTGGCGATACTAACCTCTTTTGTCCGCCGTAAATCCAATATATTTCACTCTGCTGCTCGGCTTTAACAACATCGCCCTCAAACACGAACGGTTCGCTAAAGCTGGTCGAAACAGCGGCAGAGGCATTAATTAAACCGGCTCCCAACCGTCCCTGGCAGGAAATTCCGCCGCATTGAGCAATATTCATTGCGTCAATATTTTTAGCTGTGGAAATTATTCTGTCGCGGATTTGTTGATTGGTCACATTAGGATAAAAACTTTTTATTAGAGCAGCTTCCGCAGAAACTAAAGCAGCGGCAAGGCTAGTTCCGGAGCCGTAAACATAACCGCTTTGGGTTTTAACTTTAGCTACCGGATCTATGTTTATTGCGCCTAAAATTCTACGACCCGGAGCAGCAACGTCTATGCAATTTTTCCCATAGTTGGCGAACTCGGGCTTACGCATATGTTCGTCCAGCGCCGTGACTCCTATGACCATATTGCGGTTATTGTCATTACAAACCGGAAAAACCGGCTTTTGATCCAAATCTTTGGCCGAATCTTGGGTGTCGTTCCCCGCGGAGGCAACTATAACCAGTCCATTGTTATAGGCATAGGTTATAGCGCTCGACAAATCTACATCATGCTCAAAACCGCTTCCGCCTAAAGAAAGATTTATAATATTTGCCTTATGGTCTGCCGCCCATAAAATAGCCCTAGCTACTGTTTTGCTGTCTCCCCGACCCTCGCTGTCTAAAGCTTTTAAAGGCATTAAGCTTACGTTCCAACCGGCTCCGGCTATACCTTTGTTGTTGTTAGCTTTCGCTCCGATTATGCTTGCCACCAAAGTACCGTGGCCATTGTCGTCTGAATTACTGCCAACAGGCAATTCTTTGTTATTTATAAAATCAAAACCTGTCAGGTAATTTCCACCCGACATATCTTCATGGGTTTGGTCTATGCCGGTGTCTATAACCGCAACCACAGTACTTGCGTTGCCGACAGTTTTTTCCCAGGCCTGTGGGAAATTGGAAGCGGCCAGCCCCCACTGCTTGTCAACATTTAATACATCCAAGCTAAACCCGGGGTCTATGGCAACCACCTGGGAAGCTTTGATTTCAAAAGCCTTTAACTGCTTACTCGGAAAAAGAAATAGGACAAAAACAGCCAGCAAGCTGGCTGTAATAATTAGTAATTGATGATTAGTAATTGATAAGCCTTTAGGCTTCATTTATATTTTTGCTCTAGTTATTAATTATGAATTATCAGTAATCAATTAACTATTGATATTTCCCGGTCCATAAATTCAGCCTGGTTTTTAAAAGCTCTATGAGCATATTTATTTCCCCGGAAAGCTTTACTTTGCTTTGTCCGTCGTTTACCCAGGTGATTGGAGCCTCCTGAATTTTAAAACCCATTTTTCTTGCTATGGCAAGAATCTCAACATCAAAAGCCCAGCGAAAAATTCTTTGTTTTGGAAAAACCTCTTGCGCGGCTTTGGCCGAAAAAGCCTTAAAACCGCACTGGGAATCTGTCACTCCAACCGGAACCAGCGTATGGACTATTAAGCGAAATACACCGCCTAAAAAGTCCCTCCAAAGCCCCTGGTGAACCACAATATTAGAACCTTTTATGCGCCTTGAGCCGATTACAATGTCATAACCTTTTTCAAAATATGGCAAAAATTTTGTTATTTCGTCTACTTTAGTAGAATTATCCGCGTCCATAAAAAGCCTTATATCTCCTGTTGCCGCCAGCATGCCGTCTTTAACTACTCCGCCTTTTCCCTGATTATGCTTGTTGTCTATTAGTTTTAAATTTTTTATTGTGGCAGCCATACCGCTTACCAAACCGGCGGTGTTGTCCCTGCTGCCGTCGTTTACCACTATAATTTCGTACGGGTAAGTCTGTTTAATTAAAAAATTATGTATAGATGTTAAAGTTGAACCAATGCGTTCTGCTTCGTTATAAGCCGGAATAACAACAGATAATTTTTTCATATTAAATTATTTTTAGAGGATAAAATTAATTAAATTCCACCCGCTAAAAAACATTAAAATTATATACTGATTATACCACAAAAAAACCCCTCTTAAAAGAAGGGGTTTTAAAAAAATTTATTCGATACTTGCCATTTTCTGCTTATATGCGCCTTTTAGTATTGTTTCTAGGCTGCTTTTGGTAGGAGCAAAGCCCCACGCCTTCAAAATTTTATTTGGATTAGCCACAACTTCTGCCGGATCTCCGGGCCTTCTTGCTGCCATTTCCATTGGAATAATTCTGCCTAAAACCTCTGAGGCCAGGGACACAATTTCAATTACGCTTTTGCCTTTTCCAGTGCCTATGTTAAAAACCTGAAAATTCTCTTCGGAAATATGTTTTAAAGCTAAGACATGAGCGCTGGCTATGTCTTCTACGCTAACGTAGTCCCTAACTCCGCTGCCGTCAAAAGTCGGAAAATCGTTTCCAAATACTTCTACCAATGCTTTTCTGCCCACCGCTACTTCCATTACATTATCTATTAAATGCGAAAAATGCGTGGGCAAAACGTCTGCCTTTGGCCTGCAGCCTGCGGCATTAAAATATCTAAAAACCACGGCGTTAAAATTTTTGTACTGGCAATAATATTTAATAATTTTTTCCGCCAATAGTTTAGAAAAACCGTACGGGCTTTGAGGCTTAACCGGCGAAGTTTCCTGCAAAAGGCTTTCCGAGGGCCCGTATACCGCGGCTGTGGAAGAAAAAATAATCTCCTTAACATTAGACTCGTCCATAACTTTGAGCAAATTAGCGGTATTTAAAGTATTGTTTTCAAAATACTTGCCCGGTTCTTTAACCGACTCAGCCACCTCAATACTTGCGGCAAAATGCATAACAGCGGAAATTTTTTCCTGGGCAAACACATCGCGCAAAAAATTTATATCAGACAAATCCCCCTCGTAAAATTTTGCCCTTGAGTCTAAATTTTCTTTTTTGCCCGAAGACAGGTTGTCTACAATAACAACCTCGTAGCCATTGGCCAATAATTCCCCTACGGCATGCGCCCCTATGTACCCGGCACCGCCGGTAACAAGAATTTTTTTCATAGTTTGAAAATTGTTTATAGCATTTTCACTTTTCTCTATTCCTTTGTCGCTAGCTATAAGCTCATTATACTTGTCAATGCTTAAAACAACAACTTCGGGTTTTCCACCGGAGTTTAAAATCAAACCCCCGCCACGTAGTTTGGTTTCGTTTATTAAATCTTGTAAATATTGATTGTCCACCCCGTTAGAAGTTAGTAATTAAAACATTAAATCTTATCTTTATACCGATTTGCGGTTTATCCCGTTGATTTTACACTGACTTCTAACGGGGTAAACAAATAAAACAGCCCATTTCGGCTGTTTTTGTTTTTATCTTTTCTTTATAATAGCAAGTTCATAAAAAGTGTCAAACTTATTAGTCATTTTTAAAGGGCGGATGCAGATGCATCCGCCCTTTAAATTTATTTTTAGTTATTGAGAATTAGTTTGCTCAATAATTCTTTCTTTTTATACCCGGCAAAAGCCAGGGTCAGTAAGGACGCAAAGGTTATGCCCAATGTGTCAGCTCCGGTTTTAGGAGCCACAAAGGCACCAAGTACTTGCGGGCTGTTTATGTTTATAGTTACGGTATTGCCGTAAGTGTTGGTCATAGTGTACCTAAGGTTCGAAGCAAGACTGTACTTAACTCTAACCTTAAAGCTCTTAGAAACACTTCCGCCGGCAGGTACTGTTATGCCCGGGAAATTTATAACATTGCCATTTAAACTTCCGCCGCCCATATCTACCATATCGGCGTAAGGTAAAACCTGGCTTAAGTCGTCGGTA
>CAZACP010000017.1:0-13574 GCA_964483665.1 uncultured Candidatus Saccharibacteria bacterium | reverse complement strand
GATTAACGTATTTGTCATAAACGACTCAGAGGCCAGGCAGCTTACCAAAGAACACAATGTTTACAAAGCCGCAAAAAAAATTTTGGGGATGATGGCTCAAAAAAACAAAACGCTAATTATTAAACGCGGCGAATATGGCCTATTGCTCTTCTCCCGGCCTTCGTCGTTGCGAGGAGAAGCACAGCATACGACGAAGCAATCTTTGAAAGACAATAGGTTGCTTCGCTCCGCTCGCAGCGACGAACAGAATAATCAAATTTTCCATCTCCCAGGCCTTCCCCTAGAAGACGTAACAGACCCGACCGGCGCGGGCGACAGCTTTGCCGGCGGCCTGTTTGGCTATTTGGCTATGAAGGACAAAATAACAATTGATGATTTAAAACAAGCTTGCGTACGCGGCACCGCTATGGCCAGTTTTTCCGTGCAGAATTTTGGCACCAAAGCCCTAGAGAATCTTAAAAAATCTCAAATCGAACGGCGTGTTAAAGAACTTCATAATTTAGTCAAATTGTGATATTCTTATACTAGATTAATTTAACAATTAAATCACAAATAACCGCTTACCAATCTGTGTATTTGCGTTATCTGTGATCTGTTTAAAAAATATATGATGATATTTTGGATAGTCTTGGGAGTCTTGGTCGTTATGGCCATTGCCATTTACAACGGCCTGGTTCAAAGCAGAAACCGCGTAGACGAAGCCTGGAGCGACATAGAGGTGCAGCTTAAGCGCCGTTATGACTTAATTCCTAACTTGGTTGAAACCGTTAAAGGTTACGCTAAACAGGAATCTTCAGTTTTAGAAAATGTTACCAAAGCGAGAAGCATGGCTATGGGCGCGGGCACAATGCAGGAAAAATTGAAAGATGAAAATATGCTTTCCGGCGCGTTAAAAAGCTTGTTTGCTGTAAGTGAAAGCTACCCTGACTTAAAAAGCAACACCAATTTTATGCAAATGCAGCGCGACCTAACCGACACAGAAGACAAAATTCAGGCTGCTCGCAGATTCTATAACGGCACTGTTCGCGACTTTAACACCAAAACGCAGCAGTTCCCGGGCAACGTTTTTGCCTCAATGTTTGGCTTTAAAATCCGCGAATTCTTTGACATAGACGAAAAAGGTGTTGAGGGACAGGTTGTTAAGGTTCAATTTTAAAAGAAGAATCATGAAGTATGAATTATGACTTATGGGCAGCCTTTTCAAACCCTAATTCATAATTCTCAATTCATAATTCAATTATGTTAACCTACGACCTTATTTCCAAAAACAAACGCGAAAGCTGGATTTTAATATTCAGCTTTTTAGTCATGATTGCGGCTTTAGGGTTTGTTTTTAGCCAGGTCTACGGCCGGCCGGAAATTTTATATTTCGCGGTAGGCTTTTCTGTTTTTTCTTCGTTAATCTCTTACTATTATTCAGATTCAATCACCCTCGCCCTTTCGCAGGCAAAGCAAGTAGACAGGCAGTCTAACCCAGACCTTTACCGTTTAGTAGAAAATTTATGTATTGCTGCTGGTTTACCGACACCTAAAATTTACATAATAGAAGATACCGCGCCCAACGCTTTTGCCACCGGCAGAGACCCAGAGCACGCGGTGGTATGTTTTACTACCGGGATTTTGCAGAAACTTGAAAAAGTCGAGCTTGAAGGCGTAGTAGCGCACGAACTTTCACACATTGGCAATTACGACATAAGAGTTATGACTTTGGTGGTAGTTTTAGTTGGAGTAGTTACTTTGCTTGCTGACTGGATGCTTAGAGCCAGATTTTTTGGCCGCGGAAACGACCGTGAAGGCAATCAATTAAAAAGTTTATTTATGATAGTTGGAATAATACTCGCTTTACTTTCCCCTATTATTGCAACACTAATTAAGCTCGCCGTCTCCAGACAACGCGAATATCTTGCCGATGCCTCCGGAGCATTACTCACCCGTTACCCAGAAGGACTTGCAAAAGCTTTAGAAAAAATTTCTGCCGATACAGAACCGCTTGAAGCCGCTAACAAAGCCACAGCTCACCTATATATAGTTAACCCTCTTAAAGAACACAAAGGCCAAACCAGCGTAGGCTGGTTTGCAGGCATGTTCAACACCCACCCACCCATTGCAGACAGAGTAAAAAGACTTAGAGAAATGAACCTTTAAAGCCGCTTGTCAAAGCGGCTTTAAAATATTAAAATGATAATGAAAATTCACGACCGTGAATTTTCATTATTTTATAAAATTTTTTTTATGAGCCTTATTGGACTAATTTTAGAAGCCCTAACCGGCAGCACAGAACCCATTCCCCACCCTTTTGAAATGCCTTATAAGTTTGTAGGTAGGTTTCGTAAATGGGAAATGAGGAACTACCGCTCAACACTTCAACAAATGAAGAAACGCGGTTTAATAAAAATTACCAAAAAAAATGGGCAAAAATTTATTCAGTGTACAAAAAATGGCCAGTTGGAACTGCTTATAAAAAAAGCCGCGGTTTTGAAAACCGAAAAATGGGACAAAAACTGGCGATTAATAATTTTTGACATACCGGAAACCAGCAGAGAAAAACGCGACGAACTGCGCTGGCTTTTAAAAAAGAATCATTTTATAAAACTGCAGAGTAGTGTTTTCATAAGCCCCTATAGCTTAAACCGTGAAGCAATCGCGTATTTAAAACAAACCGGACTAATTAATTATATAAGAATACTAAAAGTTTCAGAAATTGATGACGACAAATACTTAATAAAAAAATTCGGACTAGGTTGATAATGCTTTTTCACGGCCGTGAAAAAGCATTATCAAAGTTAATTTTTTTTGCTATGATGTATAAAAAACAATTACTCCCATTCTAAACCCCTTACCTTTCATTTTTTGTGCTATTTTTTGCTTTTCTTTATACTCCATATTTTCTAATTCAAACTTCTTAACAAACCTCTTAGCAATCTTTTTTTCTTCCTCTTCACTTAAAGCTTCATTTAATACACTTTCGATTATGGCTGATGGCAAACGCTTTTCCATAAGCTTTTTTTTAATGCCGTAATAGCCGAAAATTTTGTATTTTTTTAAATTATCCAAATAAACTTCGGCGTATCTTTGGTCGTCTAAATATTTGTTTTCTTTCAGTCTTAATATTACCTGTTCGATAATTTGAAATTTAAAATTTTTTATTTGTAATTTGCTTTTTATTTCTCCCTCCGTACGCAACTTTAAACCCAGCAAATAAATTGCATAACTATAAGCCTTTTCTTCTTTCATTATTAAATCATCATTCATAATTTTATTTTATCTGTGTATCTGTGAACTATCACTCGCTTGACACGAGTGATAATGAAATATATACTCTATATATGGTACCCCGTTAGAGTTTTCGTTGTTAACTCTTTTGAAAATTTCTCATATACAATTTGTTTGTTTTAATTAAACTCGAAATTTTGTAATAAAAACTCTAACGGGGTGGTATAATATTAGTGTAACATCTTAAACATTTAATTAATAGCATCTGTGTAATTAGTGATATTTGTGTATCTGTGAATTTATGACTAACTTCTCCTCTATATTAGAACGCCTTTCCTCCCGCGCAAAAAACGCGCTTATTGCTGCGCAGCTTGTTAGCGAAGAGCTAAAGCATGACCATATTGGCACTGAGCATTTGCTTTTTGGCGTAGTTTCGGAAAAATCCAGCTTTGCCGCGGAAATTTTAAACAAAACCAAACTGGTTCCCGAGGTAATTAAGCAGGAACTGATTTTTGTAAATTCCAACAACAAAGTTTCGGCTTGGAAACCCGTACTGTCTGAAAATTTAAAAAATGTTATAGAGCGCGCCGCTATAATTGCCAGCCAATACGGCTACCAATTCATAGGCACTGAACATTTTTTGTACGGCCTTTTAACCGTGCAGCAAAGCAAGGCTAAAGTTATTTTGTCTAAATTGGGCGTGGATGCTTTTGAACTCGAACAAAATCTACTCAATGTTTTTGAAAACATTTCCAAATTCCCCGAAATGCCCGAAGGCGCAGCCCCAGGCTTGGGCCAAAATATTCCGGCCGGCGGGCCCATGCAAAACAAAAAAGACAAAACTCTTTTGGAATACTTTACAACCGATATTACCAAAAAAGCTGAAAGCGGCCTGGTTGACCCGGTTATTGGCCGAAAAAGGGAAATAGAAAGGTTAATTTCTATTTTAAACCGCCGCACCAAAAACAACCCCCTGCTTATTGGCGAAGCGGGCGTGGGCAAAACCGCCATTGTGGAAGGCTTGGCTTTGGCTATTTCAAAGCGCGAGGTTCCGGACTCATTACTCGATAAAAAAATTCTGTCTTTAGACTTAGCTTTAATTGTAGCCGGCAGCATGTTTAGAGGCGAATTTGAAAACCGCTTAAAACAAATTATAGAGGAAGTTAAAGCTGACCCAAACATAATTTTGTTTATAGACGAGCTGCATACAATGGTTGGCGCGGGAGCTACCTCGGGCAGCTTGGACGCGGCCAACATACTTAAACCCGCGCTTGCCAGAGGCGAACTAAGAGCCATAGGCGCGACCACCTTGGCAGAATATAAAAAGCATATAGAAACTGACGCTGCGTTAGAAAGGCGCTTCCAGCCCATTTTAGTGGAAGAGCCCAGCCTGCAGGAAGCTTACGAAATTCTAAAGGGACTTAGGCCAAATTACGAAAAACACCACAGCGTAACTATAACTGACGAGGCTTTAAAAAGCGCGGTCGACCTTTCTTCCCGCTATATTTCAGACCGCTTTTTGCCCGACAAAGCCGTAGACTTAATAGACGAAACCGCAGCATTTTTACGCAGCATTAATTCCGGCAGCAAAGTTTTGCGCAGCATTAAAAAAATCGAGGGCGATTTGGAAAGCTTGGAGCAGGAAAAAACCAAAGCCGTTTATAACCAGGACTTCCCTACCGCCATACACTTAAACGCGCAAAAAGAAAAACTCTTAAAGCAAAAAGAGGAGCTTTCCAGCGAGCTGTCCAAGGAAAAAAAACCTGAGCAGGAAATTTCCGGCGAAGACATTGCGCATACGGTTTCCATGATGACAAAAATTCCTCTTTCCAAACTTACTAAAACCGAAGTTGGAAAATTAGCCAATTTGGAAAAAACTTTAAAGAACAAGGTTATTGGCCAAAACGAAGCGGTGGAAGAAGTCTCCAGGGCCATAAGAAGAAGCCGCGCCGGCATTTCTAACCCTTCCCGCCCATTAGGCAGCTTTATATTTTTAGGACCCACCGGTGTCGGAAAAACCGAAACAGCCAAAGTTTTAGCCAAAGAAATTTTTGGCGACGAAGAAGCTTTAATTCGGGTAGATATGTCTGAATTTATGGAAAGGCACAATGTCTCAAGGCTGGTAGGCGCCCCGGCCGGTTATGTCGGCTTTGGCGAAGGCGGCCAGCTTACCGAAGCAGTGCGCAGAAAACCCTACTCAGTTGTTTTGTTCGACGAAATTGAAAAAGCAAATCCGGACGTTTTTAACATTCTCCTCCAAATTCTAGAAGACGGCCAGTTAACCGACGCCCAAGGCAAAAAAGTCAACTTTAAAAATACCGTAATTATTATGACTTCCAACTTAGGCATGCAGGAATTAACTATGCAGGCTGCTAAAATTGGCTTTGCGGAAAAAGACGAAAGCAAAACAAATGAACAGGAAAAGCTAAAAGTGGAATATGAAAAAATCAAAGACGAGGTTATGGAAATGATGCGGCAGGAAATGCGCCCGGAATTTTTAAACCGCATAGACAAAATTATTGTCTTTAGGCCGCTTGGCGTAAACGAGCTTAAAGCCATAACAAAACTCCAGTTAATGGAACTGCAAAACAGGCTGCTTGACCAGCAGGTGCAGTTAAAAGTTTCTGCCGGCTTAATAAAATTCATTTCCGACAAAAGTTTTGATCCCGCCCAAGGCGCGCGTTTTGTTAGAAAAAACATTCAGGAACTTTTAGAAGACCAGTTAGCTGAAAAAATAATCTCGGGCGAAGCCAAACCCGGAAGTCTCATAAGCGCGGACGTAAAAAAAGACAAAATTGTCTTTGCTATAAAAAAGCCAAACCCTCAGAAAGTAGCCATTCCGGTTGCTTAGAAATGAATTTTTATATTTTGATTACCGTCATTCTCTGAAAAGAGAATGACGGTAATCTTTTGTCATCTTTTCATACACGGACGTAAAAAAGGTACATGCGTACAATAAACCTACCCCCAAGGTGGGGTTTATTGTATTTTATTTTTGTAGTTTTCAGTAGTGTTCTCCAGTAACTTTCTACTGCCTCTATTGACTCGGTCTTTCTGATTTGCTAGGATTTTGAAATCTGACGCCCTGAAAAAGGGTCTAAGGCTGCCAAGCCGGACTATCAACCCAGCAAGGTCTGTGTAAGAAACGGAGTAGATTGCAACAGCTTTTGAACCTGTTTCTGAGTGCAGGATGCCTCGTTAGACTATCAACCGAAAAGCCAGGCGCATAAGTACTTGGCGGAAGTAGGGCCTGCAAAGGAGGCGGGCACAAACAGAGGGCTTTTTATCATAGACGAGAACCCCGGTCTTGCGCGGGGTCAGAGCGCATCACTACAAAAACACCTGCGAAAACGCCGATGTTTTTTAGGCTCATTACGCGACTGCCAGGTGCGGGCAGTCGTTTTTCTTTTTCTCAATTTTTGCTAAACTGACACTGTAATTAGAAATTAGTAATTAAATATTAGAAATTTAAAGTCAGTCAAATGCAAATATTAACAAACTTTTTTATTCCTTTTTATAAAGATGTCAAAGAATTTATTTTAGACATCCTCTTCCCCATTTCCTGCCTTGCCTGCGAAACAGAAGGCAAGGAATTTTTGTGTGGAGAGTGTGCCAGTAAACTGCCCAAAGTTCACCAAATTTGCATTATGTGTAAAAAACCGAGCATTTCTGGACTTACCCACCCCGGCTGTAAAACCGCTTACGCTCCGGACGGTTTAATATCGGTTTTAGATTACCACGATGAGCGCGTGGCTAAATTAATAATTCACGGAAAATACTATTTTGTTTCAGACATTTACAAAACTTTAGGCGAAATGTTGGCACAAGAAATGGCTACGAGATATCCTAATATCTTAGTATCCAATATCAATTTTGTACCCATCCCCCTTCATTGGACTCGGCAAAACTGGCGCGGATTTAACCAGTCGGAAATTTTATGCCGGGCTCTGTCGGATAGTTTAAATTTACAAACATCAAATGTTTTAAAGAGATTCAAAATAACAAAAACCCAAAAAGACTTAAAAAAAGAAGCGCGCCAAAAAAATATGGAGAATGTTTTCTCTCTTTTTCCAAATCTAAAATCACAAATCAAAAATCAACAATTCCTACTAGTTGACGACGTAACAACCACCGGCTCAACCCTGCTGGAAGCCGTAAAAGTTTTAAAGCAAAACGGCGCAAAAAACGTCTGGTGTCTTACAGTTGCCAAGGATTAGAAAACTGATGTAAATTAAAAATCCCACACTGTGGGATTTTTAATGGCGGAGAGGGAGGGATTCGAACCCTCGAACCAGTTTGACCCGGTTAACACCTTAGCACGGTGCCGCTTTCGACCACTCAGCCACCTCTCCAGACTTAAACGCTAACTTATCAAAGTTTAGCCGAAATTTGGCATTCGGTCAATTTTTACCTGCAAAAACATTGGCTTTTTGCTATACTTCTCATGTTATATACAAACTAATAACTCGCAATTACCAACTACTCTGTAACAAATGCAAAGTTCCCACGTCTTAAAATTTAGCAGTAATGAAACGGGTAAAACCGAACTTTTTGCCTTGCTTAAAGAAATAAGGTCTGGCGAAACGGCTGCTTTTGGCAAATTGTACGACATGTATTTTGTAAAAATCTACCGTTTTATTTACTACCGCGTAAGCCACAAAGAAACCGCTGAAGACCTGGCAGAAGAAGTTTTCCTAAAAGTCCACACGCGGCTTTCCAGCCTTTCTGAGGACG
Organism: uncultured Candidatus Saccharibacteria bacterium; assembly: GCA_964483665.1. Classification (GTDB taxonomy): domain Bacteria; phylum Patescibacteriota; class Doudnabacteria; order UBA920; family UBA920; genus JAEUSF01. Next base: position 5,627 of record CAZACP010000017.1, on the reverse strand, counting down.
GAGCTTTTGAAGGCTGGCTCTACCAAATAGCAAGAAACCTGGTTATTGACTATTACAGAAAACAGAAAATGACCGTGGCTTTGGAAGATGTAGAAAACACTTTGGAATACGAATCGAACATTATAGACGTCCTAAATTTAGAGCAGCAGCAAAAAACTTTGCTTAGGATGCTAAAAACTCTTTCTTCAGACGAACAAGCTCTCCTAAAAATGAAATTTTTTGAAAATCTTGAAAATTCGGCCATAGCGGCAATTTTAGACAAAACCGAAGGCGCAATTCGGGTTATGCAGTATAGAGCAATAAATAAGCTGCAAAAACTTATAAAGAACGACCAAAATTAAATGGAAGAACTCTTAGAAAAAACTTTAAATAGACTAAAAGCAGGCCAAAGCGTAGAAGAGGCCGTTTTGCTGGTGCCCAAAGAACAGCAAGAAGAACTAAAAATGCTTTTAGACACTTCCCTGCTTCTAGCTAAAATTCCAAAACTTCTGGCGCCGAAACCGGCTCTACGCAGAAAATACATACTTGAACCGGTTAAACAAAAATTCTTCTCTTCAATTTTCCATATTTCCCGCTTAGCTGCCGGCAGCACGGCATTTGTATTGCTGCTTGCTGTATTTTCCTTGGGCGGATACAAAGCGCTCCAAAGCACCCCCGGCCAAACCCTTTTTCCGGTAAAGCGCACGGCGGAAAGCTTTCGGTTAAAATTTGTTATGAGCGAGTCTTCCAAAGCGCAATTACAACTGGCATACGCGGAAAGTCGTTTTAACGAAGCACAGGCTATTTTAAGCAATCCTCAAAGCAACAAAGAACAGGAAATTGCCGCATTAGAAGAACTTTCCAAACAAACCCAAACCGCAACCCAAAGCATACAACAGGTTGCCCACAACAAGCCTCTTGACTCAAGCAATCACCCTTTAGTTAACAAGCTGGAAAGCTTGGCAAAACAACAGGCTGAATTAATTGCTAAAACCCAGGCAGAAAACCAGGACAGTGACATAAAAATTGCGGCCAGTAACGCAGCGGGGGCGTCCCAAAGCGCAACTAACCAAGCCGGTCAAATAAAAAAATACTTAACAATAGCCGGAAGTTCTAGCGACCCTTTGTATTTGGTTGATTTGTCAGCAGACCCAAACTCCATTTCAATTTCCGGCGTTATCCAAAAATTAAGCAAAACCAGCATTACGGTAGAAAAGCTAACCTTTGGAATTTCCGAATCTACTGAAATAAAAGATTTAGACGGGAAAACCTTAGCGGTTTCTGAACTAAAAGCAGATTTAAAAATCAAAATTACCGCAAAAAAAGAGCAGAATAAATTTTTGGCTCAAACCATACTTTTACTTAGAGAGTTAATAGAAACAGATTTAGGAAAAGTTAACGGTGCCTCCACAACGCCGCAGAGCACTACTACCCCCGAGCAAACCGGCACTACCACAACTTCCATTCTTAAAACCCTGCCGGATCAGGGCACTATAGAACCGGAAAACCCCCGCTTAGGAAACTTCATAATTGAAACTCCGAACCCTCAATACAAACCTTAATTTGATATTTTGACCGGGCAAAGACTTAGCCTTTGCCCCAATCAGGATAGCAAATTCCAGAAAAACCCTGGATTATTCCTGAAACCAAAAACAAAGCCTTTAAAAAAGGCTCATAAAAAACAACCGCGTTCTAGAGCCGCGGTTGTTTTGATTTATTATTCAAAAATGGTATAATATTTCAAGCGGAAGGGTAAAATTTAGATGTTTTAGCTGGAGAGGTCGCATAGTGGTTTAGTGCGCTGGTCTTGAAAACCGGTAAGGATCAAAAGTCCTTCGAGGGTTCGAATCCCTCCCTCTCCGCCACAAAAAACCTAAAAATATTATGGCAAATCAAAACCAAAAAACTATTTCCTGGCAAGCGCCGGAATTCCGCCATTACGAAAAAGACCCTGCTTGGTACGTAACGCTTACAGCAATTAGCGTTTTAATAATTGGCTTTTTTATCATCCAAAAAGACTACTTTGGCGCAATTACCATGGCCGTAATTGGCGCAATGCTAGTTTTCTTTTCCCGCCAAACCCCGCAAATAGTGGAAATAGAACTAAATGACAAACATATAAAATTTGGCAATATGGTTTTTCCATACAAGCATTTAAAAAGCTTTTGGGTGGTTAACAGCGAGAATCACAAAACCCTAAACTTAGAAACCACGACCTATATAAATAATTTGGTAATTTTAGAGCTCGAAGACCAAAATCCGGAAGAAATTAGAAGTTTTCTGCAGGACTATCTGCCGGAACACCCTCAAAACACTCGCGAAACCTTTGCCCAAAAGTTAATGCATAAGCTTAAGTTTTAAAACTTTCCAAAAAAAATAGAATATATTAAAAAACGGCTGGCGCATCGTTGCGCCAGCCTTACTACCTCACCTGTGGCAAAGGAAGCAGTTTGGGGGACCCTGCGGGACGTAGGTACTTCCGTTGGCCGGAGGATAGTCCGGATCGTCATCAAGTCCCCCTTTAAGGGGGGCTGTGCCGGCCACGAAAATTGTCGCCGCGATCATCGCGGCAATCAAAATTCTTTTATTCATGTGATCTCCTTCGACTAAACTAAAAATAGTGCCAAAACTTCAGCACCGACAAATTATAATATACTTTTATCTTTTTGTAAAGACTCATACCTAATACTAAAATGGGTAGTTTAGAAACTAATTTAGAACACATACTCAAACTCACCAAGCCGCAAATCGCGGCTTTTAAAAAATTGGGCCTTCATACCGCAAAAGACCTGCTTTTTCATTTGCCATACCGCTACTTAGACTTCTCTAAAACCGTAAAAATTAATGAGTTAAAACCGGGAGAGAATTTTAGCATACAGGTAAAAATTAAAAATATTTCGAGCCGCTATTCTTTCCGCGGCAGAATGTCTTTGGCCGAGGCTCTAGTAAGCGACGACACCGGAAATTTAAAAGTAGTTTGGTTTAACCAAAGCTATTTGGCGAAAAACTTAAAGCCGGGCGATGAAATTTTTTTAGCCGGCCAGCCGGATTACTATAAAAACAATCTTCAGCTGACAAACCCCATTTACGAAAAAGTTTCCGACTTTCCTGTGCATACTTCCCGCCTAGTTCCGGTCTACCATTTAACTAAAAATTTATATCCCAGGACTTTAAGAAACGCGATTAAAAAGGTTTTACCGCTTGCAAATGAATTAACCGATGCATTACCCGAAAATGTTTTAAATAATCAAAGGCTGATGGCAATACCAGAAGCTATAAAACTAAGCCATTTTCCGACTTCAGATGATGATGTGACAAAGGCTCAAACACGTTTTAACTTTGAAGAGTTGTTTCTTACCCAGTTACTCGCCCAAAAACATAAAATTGCAAACGCCAAAAAAGGCGCGTATTCACTTAAATTTAACCAGGAATTAATAAAGACCTTTGTTGAAAAATTACCTTTTTCACTAACCGCGGAACAAAAACAAGCCGCTTGGGACGTTTTGCAAGATTTAGAAAAAAACGAGCCAATGAACAGGCTGCTTGAGGGCGACGTAGGCAGCGGAAAAACCTTAGTCGCGCTTATTGCCGCCTTGCAAACTATTGCCGATGGTTTCCAGGTTGCTCTTTTGGCACCAACGGAGATACTTGCCAGACAGCATTTTGAAACATCAAACAAATTCCTGGCGTCTTACAAAAATGACGGCCGTCATTTTTGTAAGACATTTTTATTCACAAACAATTATTTGGAAGGCGCAGAGTCTAAAAAAGATTTGCAGGATATTATAAAAAAAGGTGCTGCCGGTTTATTTATTGGCACTCACGCTTTAATTCAAAAAAATATTAAATTTAAAAAGCTCGCGCTTGTAATAATAGACGAGCAGCATAGGTTTGGAGTAGAACAACGGTCAGAGCTCATAAAATCATCGGCTAAAGTTCCTCATCTTCTATCTCTCTCCGCCACACCCATCCCCCGCACTTTAAAACTGGCTCTAACCGGCGAACTAGATATTTCGATTATAAAAACCAAGCCTTTGGGGCGAAAAGCTATTATTACCAAATTAGTTGGTAATATTGGCAGGCAAAAAACCTACCAATTTATTGCCCAGGAAATTAAAAATGGCCGCCAGGCTTTTGTTATTACCCCGCTTATAGAAGAAGGCGAAAGCGACACTAAGGCCGCAAAAACCGAAGTCGATAATTTAGCTAAAATTTTTCCTTCGCTTAAAATTGGCCTTTTACACGGTAAAATGAAAGGGAAAGATAAAGAAACCGTTATGGCGGATTTTTTGGCTAATAAAACCCAAATTTTAGTTTCTACGTCAGTTGTAGAAGTAGGTGTAGACGTACCCAATGCTTCAGTTATGGTTATTGAGGGCGCAGAAAGGTTTGGCCTTTCGCAACTCCACCAATTCCGTGGCCGCGTAGGCCGCTCAGACCACCAAAGCTATTGTTTCTTATTTGTTAGCAATAATACATCACCCCACCCCTACCCTCCCCCTCAAGGGGAGGGAATTATACCCAAACCCCATACCTTGGTTCCTCCCCCTAAAGGGGGGAGGCTAGGAGGGGGTGAACAAAACGAAACCCTCTCTCGCCTAACCGCCTTTACCAAAACCACAGACGGTTTTGAACTCGCGGAACTAGACTTAAAACAACGCGGTTTTGGAAAGCTTTTTGGATCTGAACAGTCCGGTTTTAACTACAAATATTTTGACCCCGAATATATTGCGCTTATTCCTAAAGCCCGCGAAGAAGCCAAAAAACTGCTGGCTGATGACTTTGGGTTACAAAACTATCCCCTGCTAAAAGAAAAGCTTGCCGGCCAAACTGTGCATTTTGAATAGTAATTATGTAAGTAATTAATTACTTACATAATTACTTACCAGGCAAAGTTCAGGTCTAATTTACCTAAATTTTACAAAACTTTTTTTATATGTTATTCTTGCGCAAAAAAAACAAGGAGGAAGAGCTAGGCTTATTTACCTTGTGTTTCTAAATTCAACCCAAGAAAGGTAAGAACATGGGAGATATTTGGGAAGACGAAAAATGTCGGAAATACATAAGAGAGCGTCCCATGTTATTTCCAGACCAAGTTTTGAAACATCCCGATAGCTTTAGTAAAACCGCCCTCACCAGGGCAGCTAAAGCCGTCCTAAAGACCGGGATGGTTGAATTATATGATATCGCCAACGTGATCATCATGGGTAAAAACCACAAGATGCCTGAAATAGTAAACTTCGGTCTTATTGTTGAAAACTCGGAGTGCAAAACATACCAGGAAACCCCCGGCACCGTCGAAAGAAGTTGTTTCCACTTCGCTTGTGAGCAATTTGACCTGAAGGCACACCAAGAATCTCAGTTAGTTACAAGCCTCGCAGCAATTCGTGGCATCCCGATTCCCGACGATTCTGAATGCAGATGGCCGGATGAACCATGGGATCCTAGTTTAGAGGCTTACATGGCAAAACTCAGGTGGCTAAAAGCGAACAAAAGAGCACTACTCAATACCAAATAACCCGATATAGCCAATGATAAAATAAGGATTAAGGCCTGCTGACTTCCAACAGCAGGATAGCCTGAAAGGAACACTCGTTACCGTTCGGTATTTAGTTGGTTTTAATCGCTTTTTTGAAAAAATTTAATTC
>CAZACP010000016.1:0-14611 GCA_964483665.1 uncultured Candidatus Saccharibacteria bacterium | reverse complement strand
GAGTGTCTAAAAAGGTAATAATTTTGCCCTGGTGTTTTATATGGTAAGCTCCGACGTGCTGGGTAATGCCCCCGCTTTCGCCTTCCGCGACTTTGGTCTTGCGAATGGTGTCGAGTAAAGTGGTTTTTCCGTGGTCTACGTGACCCATAATGGCAACTATTGGGGGGCGGGCTTTTAGGTTTTCTGGCTTTTCGTTTTTTAGCACTTCCTGCATAAAGCCAATGCCAAAATGGGTTTCCGATGTGTCGGCTTGTGCCTCAACTTCAAAACCTAAATCGCCGGCCACAATGCTTGCTGTATCAAAGTCTATTTCTTCATTAATGGTGGCCATTACCCCGTTTTTAATAAGCTCCCTTATTACATCTACCACCTGCAAATTTAAAACTTGGGCAAAGTCGCGCACCTTAATAAAAGTAGGAAGCTTAATTTGTTTTTTTGCGGCCTGAGCAGAGGAAACTACAGCGGGTTTAGCCGGCGGAAAAGCCTCCAAGATTTTTTTTGCAAGCGCGTTGTCTATTTTATTGGCCCTGGGAGAAATAAAAAAACCTTTCTCTTTAGCTTTCGCGCGGAGTTCTTGAGTGGAAATATTTAGTTGCGATGATAGACTGGAGATATCCATCCCGTTAGAAGTTTAATAAATAATATTTTGAAATATTGGCGAGTTATTCGGATCCGTTTGTATGAAGCAATAATTGAATGAATTACTTCTAACGGGATCCATAACTTATTAACCATACCAGAAATCCTTAATAAAATCAAGGCTTTTTAATTAACCGCCTTAAGCTTTGCGCCTGCCCAGGACAGTTCATATGCCTGGCGCATTGCGTCGGCAATGGCTTTGCTTTCAATAATTACCGACATATTTTCCGCGTAATTTAAAAACGCGACTTTATTGTTATAAATATTTACTTCGATCGAAGGATTAAAAATTTCTTTTGGAACAATAACTGTTTCAGAAAGTTCTTTTTGATCTAAATATTTATGTTTAGTGTCCCATTTGCTTCCTTTTCCGGCAATTCGTTTGGCTTTTATATTTTGCAACACTCTTTTTTGAATATATCTAGAATCTACCGTTGTTTTTTCGAAATACGCGTTTGTGTTCCACTCTAAAATTTCTTTCGGATTTTCTTTTAAGGTGTCATCATAAACTTTTTGAACAGCGGTTTCTCCTTCGAAAAAAATAATTTTTGGTTTGGTTTCTTTTTTGTTGTAAATGGCATCGAGTTCGGGTAAAGCCTGTTTAATTCCGCTTTCAATTTCTTTTATTAGTGTAAGGAGCCGTTCAGGTGGTTCGGCCAAAAATCGGGTTTTACCTTTCTTTTTAGTTTTACCTACAATTCCTCTATTAACTAAATAATTTAAAACGGAATATCCCGTAGTCCTTTTTATTTGAGCTTTTTCTGCTATGTCTTGCGCACTTGAAAGGCCTAATTCTAAAGCTGCTAAATAAACCCTAGTCTCGTTTTCAGAAAAACCCAGTTTCTTAAGTAGTTGTTGGATTTGCATAATTTACTTGTATGCCTCGTTTTATGCTAGAGCATATGACGAAAAATTTGTCGTCTAAAATGATATAAAATATATAGTAATATAGTATTAAATTTTATTTAACTCGTCAATTATGACGAGTTTTATAGACATTTACTCATTATTTCGGTATCCTATAATTTCAGTCCGTTCTCCGGATTGAAGGTACTTGAAAAAGGAGGAAAATACATGCACATAGCATTGCATCAACCATTTAAAGCTGCTCGGCGGCTTGGCTTGCCGTGGTACGTTCAGTTCTACATCATCGCCGCTATTGTGTGGATGTGGATCTGCTGGCGAGTTTTTGATTTTTTTAATCATTGCAGTTCTAGTTTTTACCCAACTGATGAGTTTTGGATTGATTGGCAAGCCGGGAATGGCGAATTGGGCTACCATGACTGGAACCGCAAACGCCACTGGATCACTTCAGTCAAATTTTCCTTTGCCCAAGCGGAAGCGCGGCTAAAGGAAGTTTCGGCGATATTCACCACCTGCGCCGGCCGGAGAATTCAGCTCGCTTGCGGCTGTCAGCAGTATATCCATTGGCTTACTCAAGACAGTCCAGTCGAAACAGGGTATGAACCATGTGATTATTGCCGGCGATATCACAAGGCCGAGCCTGAGAAGTCCGATCGGCATCAAGATTGCCAGAATCACGGGGTGCTGTTTGCCCGTTGGCCGGAGGTTCGTAGACACCTTTATTTCTGGGAGCGGGAGTTGAGGCCAAGCCAAGCCGGTGATTTGCTATACGATGGCCTTAAGCAAAATACGCTTTCGCACGACCGACAAGCGGAACTTTGCCGGATTATCGCCAAAAGTAGTTTTCACAGCTACAGGTATGCGACCCGATCGGGACTTGCACCGGAATTTCGTGAACTGCTGGCTTCCTCGGTTTGGCGTGGCTGGCAGGCTAAACAACTGTTGGATAAGTACCGCAGTGCAAAGTTGGAACTCGGTGCGGCGGCCGTGCTTCATCTGGAGCGGGTAATTAAGATTCACGCAGGGCTTATTTTGACGATCCGTGCTATCAGTGTTCTCGCAGCTATCGTCGCTTTGATCTGGCATATACCGGACTTGCGGACTGTGGTTGTGTTGGTTGTAGTAGCCGTGACACTCTGGGTTTTTGCCTTTGTTGGTAGGTGGATTAAATGAAGAAAGAGCTATTCCGTTGCCGCCGGAGGAAACTTCGGCGGCCAAATCTTATAAATAAAATTATTTTTTTATGCAACAAATTACTTGGCAGGATTTTGAGAAAGTGGAGTTAAGAGTCGGGACAGTTATTAAAGCCGAAGATTTTCCTGAGGCAAACAAACCTGCGTACAAACTGGAAATTGACTTGGGAGAATTCGGAATAAAAAGTCTAGTGCCCAAATTACCAGTATGTATAAAAAAGAAGAACTTGTGGGCAAGCAAGTTCTTTGCGTAATTAATTTTCCAATAAAACAAATAGCAAATTTTTTTCCGAGGTTTTGACTTGCGAATTTTATATTGCAACAGGAGAGGTGGTGTTAGCAACGCCTGACAGAAAAGTACAAAATGGCTCAAAGCTTGGCTAATTTTTTAAAATGTTCTGTTTTTCCCTACAATCATTTTTAAACGTTCGGGGATAATTTCAACCGTGGCCGGGAATTTGGCAACTATGCGCCCGAGCATAGAAAGCGGCATACCCCTTGGTTCTAAAAATTCAATTTTTTTACATTTTATGACTGTGCTTTTGGGCACGTTTTCTAAAACTCCTTCTGAAATATCCGACCTGTAGCGCAAAATTTCCATTTTGTTCAAAGGTTCTAAAATCAGCAAATCCATATTGCTGTCTGTTGGGTTGGCAATTTTTCTGTCTTTGCTGGAGGTGGAGCGTATGTTGACAGCTAAGCCGCCAAGCGCGTTTAAATTTAAGTTGTAAGAGCCGTCTATTCGTATATTTAAATTTTTTGGTTCAGAGGACAGAAGTCTAAATCCGGACCAAAAACCGGCTGACTTAATATTTTGAGACATTATTCCAAACTCCAAAAAAGAAATAAAATAATTGCCCGCAATTTTGCACAAATCGATTTTTTCAACCCGCCTTGCCGCAATGGTTTTTACCCCGCTGAGCAAGTCGCTCATGCCTAAAATTTTTCCTAAGAAAGAATTTTCATCAAGCGGTATAAAACCTAAAGTAAAGTCTCGCCCTTTTAGAGCCGCGAGCATTAAATTAAAGGTGTCGTCTGAGCCGCAGGCAACAAGGGTTTTGCATGCTCTGGCGCTGGCTGTTTCAACCAAATCCTGTACGGTTCTAAGCGGAGTAACTCTGGCCATTTCGCCGCCAATTTTAAATTCTGCCAAAAGCCCTGACAGATGCGTTTGCATTCTTTCAAATTTGTCCAAAGGCAGCCCGTTTTGGTCTAAAATATAGTAATACATAATAAATAGTGATTAGCTAATAGCGACAAGAGAATAGGAAAAGCAATTAAAATTTTGCAGTTCTATTCACTTTTCTCTAAGCACTAATCACTAGTTTTTATTCTTCCTCGATTTGTACCACCGGCGCTTTTTTTCCATTGCCATTACTTCCCCCGTTGCCCATTACGCATTTTCCTGTAAACTGAGCGCCGTCTTCCACGCGGAATATTTGGCAGGAAATATCCCCGTTTATTTTAGCAGTGCTTTGTAAAATTAAATGGCCGGAAATTTTTAAGTTACCCAAAACTTCGCCGCCTATGACTGCATTGCCGGCATGAACATCGGCCGTGATTTTTGCGCCTTCGTTTACATACACGCCCTGGGTAGTTTTTACTTTGCCGGTAACTTGCCCCTCGATTTTTATATTGCCTTCGCTGTTTAAGTCTCCTTGAATTTTTACACTAGGACCAACCACGGTTTCAGCCGCCGCGTTTAAGTTTTCGTCCAAAGTTGAATGCATTTTTTTCCTTTCTTAAGCCTTTACTTATTTAAAGTTAAATAAAGTTTTATTTGTTTATATATTTATAGTATTCGTTGTTTGCTGTCTCTATGGCTTTAAGTTCTTCTTCTGTAAGCTGAATATCGCATTTGCCTTCAAAAATTTGTTTTGTATAAATTCGGTTTTGCTCCCGTCCGTGCATGGAAGTTATAACCATACCGGTATTGCGGCCGTCCAGTAGCGCAATCACAAAACTTAAATTTCCCCCGCCGTCTGAAAATGGATTAAATTTTACCACTGAGGCTTTTTGAATAGAAAGGCTAAAGTCAGAGCGCAGTTTTTTTAAATGGTTTTCCAAAATGCTCTGGTTCGACTGCAAAGTATGCAAACCCCCGGCGAGCTCGTTTATAAAAGTTTCTAAGTCTTTGCCGCTAGTTCCGGTAAAAAAATTTTTTCGTAAAGAATTAAGGCCTTTTACCATCCAAAGCGCCCAAAATGCGCCTATTAGGCCCAAAAAACCCATAAAAGCGGCTACAATTGGCAGAATGTTTTGATTCATAGCTTGGATATTGTAGCATTGCTTTAGGTTGCTTTCAAATTATGGAAATGATATTATTTATTCATTAATCTGAGATTTTTTCGATATAACTTTAAAAATCAGATAATTTAGAAATATGTCAAAAAAACACCATAACCATTCTGAGTACTCTGTTAGCAGAGACCATGCGGCCGAGTATTCAATAATTAAACACGACTTGTTAAAAGTTGTAATTCTAAATGCTGTTTATTTAGCCGCTATTTTGGCCCTATTTTACAGCAATAAACAGTCGGGATTCTTAGAAGATTGGTTTTCTAAGATATTTATTTTTTAATAGGTATAGTAAAAAAGCCCGCAAAAGGGCTTTTTTGATTTAGTTATATCTTTATGCTAATATATAGCATATATGCTATATATTATATTTATTGAATAATTTATGCCTAATTCTGAAAGTTTAAAAATCGGACAATTTATTTCCTCTTTAAGAAAACAGAAAGGTTTAACTCAAAGCGGTTTAGCCAAGCAGTTAGGCACTACGCAGTCTGTTGTAGCCAGGATGGAAAAGGGCCAGCAAAATTTTTCTACTCAAACTTTGGCTAAAATAAGCCGAATTTTAAATAGGGAGATAGTAACTCTCTCAGACGAAACCATTAACCTAAAAATAGAGGGAGGGCACAAACTGGCGGGGAAAATTACAACCAACTCTTCTAAAAACGCGACTTTAGGTTTAATGTTTGCTTCTTTGCTTAACAAAGGACAAACAACTTTAAAAAATGTTCCCAAAATTGAGGAAGTTTTCAGAATTAGCGAGGTTTTTGAAAGTATAGGGGTTAATTTGAGCTGGGAAGGAAATAACCTAATTATTAGGCCGCCTAAGAAATTCAATTTAAGCCGTCTGAATCACAAAGCAGCTATAAAAACCAGAAGTGTTATTATGCTGATGGGCTCTTTGGCTCATTTTGTGCGGGAGTTTAGCCTGCCTTTTGCCGGGGGTTGTAAATTGGGAGAAAGAACAGTTGCTCCGCACTTGTTTGCTTTGGAAAAATTGGGTATTGGTATTAAAACAGTTCATGACCATTACCAGGTTAAAGCCTTAAAGCTTAAGCCAAATTCTATTACGCTGTACGAAATGGGAGACACAGTAACAGAAAATGCGATTTTTGCCGCAGCCCTAATACCCGGTAAAACAACTATAAAGCTTGCTTCGGCTAACTACATGGTGCAAGACGTTTGCTTGTTTTTAAAGGGTTTGGGCGTTGAAATAGAAGGGCTTGGAACTCCCCTATTAACAATTTCAGGTTTAAATAAAATAGAACAAGATTATGAGTTTTATGTCAGTGAAGACCCGATAGAAAGCATGATGTTTTTGTCTCTTGCCGCAGTTACCGATTCTTCTATTGTAATTGAACGCTGTCCGGTAGATTTTTTAGAGCTGGAGCTGTTAAAGTTAGAAAAAATGGGTTTTAAATATAAAGTTTTAAAGCAATACAAAAGCAAGAACGGATTTACAAATTTAGCCGACATACAGACTTTCCCGTCGCGCCTTAACGCGCTAGACGAAAAAATCCATCCTTTGCCTTCAGGTTTTGGCGTAAATATAGACAATTTGCCCTTTTTTGTTCCCATAGCCGCAAAAGCTTTTGGCAAAACTTTAATTCACGATTGGGTATATGAAAACAGAGCGATATATTATTTGGAATTAAACAAGCTTAGAGCCAATATTACTTTACTAGATGCTCATAGAGTTATTGTTGAAGGACCGACAGAATTAAAAGGCGCGGAGGTAATATGTCCGCCGGCTTTAAGACCAGCTGTTATAATATTAATAGCCATGCTGGGCGCAAAAGGAAACTCTATTTTGCGAAATGTTTATTCCATCAGCCGTGGCTATGAAGATTTGGTGTCCAGGCTTCGTTCTTTAGGCGCAAAAATTGAAATAATGCGAGGACTTTAGAAAAATATGATCGAATATATTAATTCTTGGCATGAATGGCTGTATTTAGGAATAATTTTTGCCATGATATTAGACGGGAATATTACGGTTTTGGTAGTTGGTTTTCTTTCCAGCGGCGGAGCAATTAATCCATTTTTTGGACTGCTTTTTTGCACATTAGGCGGCTTTATTGAACAATTATTGCTTTTTTGGGCCGGTTTTAAATTAAAAAACAACGAGTCCATAGCCTGGAAATGGTTAACAAAAGCCGGTAGTCATTTCGACAGGCATTTTGCTAAAAGGCCTTATACTTCTTTGTTTGTAACCAAGTTTATTTACGGCATTCACAGAAATTCTTTAGTCAGGGTTGCTGCTATGGGTACGCCGTTTAAAAAATATTTAGAATATTCTGTGCCGGTTTTAATTCCCTGGGTAATAATTTTATTTGCGGTGGGCTACAGTGTGAGCAAGCCGGTATTTTATTTGCTCCAGGACTATTTGCACTACGTGGAATTTGGGCTTTTAGGGCTTTTAATTTTAATTATTCTTTTTGAGCACTACGTAGTTTCCGGGAGATTAAAAGATTTTTGGGATAGTTATAAGGATTAGTTTTTTTGGATTTTTTGTAACACCTTTTGGTTAAGCTCAGGTAAAAATTAAAACTCGACACAGGTCGAGTTTTAATTATGGTGGACCTAGCGAGAATCGAACTCGCGTCTTGGCAATGCGAATGCCACGTCTTACCACTGGACCATAGGCCCGCTTGAGTTTATTTTGAGTAACGGGGTTATAATGCCACGCTTGCCTTGTAGCCAGGCCATAAGGTTTATAGTGCCTTGGTAATCCCGCATTATTATATCCACAACAAAGGGATGTAAATAATTAATTGCCAGTCTTTAAGATTGCGGAAGTGTAGAATTATAGACCGTAATAAATACTATTATAAGACACAAATAAAACAATTGTCGAGTGTTGGTTAATCGACAATTAGTCATAATCTATTTTTCAATAGCGGATTAGTTGAAGTTGTGATTCGCCATTTATGCAATTATCTGCATCTTGTTGGTTATCGAAAAACCACTTTTCAGAAAGGTATGGTATAGGATTAGATTCATCGTAGTTTCTTTGTGTCCCAATGTAAACCCCGGGAGGAACTTGGCAGCCATAGCGAGTTGTGACTGTGTTCCAGTTATTAAAATCATATTTTCCGCCCCATGGAGCGGTGTTTGGCCAACTGGCTGTATAAGGACCTTGCCATTTAGCTCTTACCTGGTCTACCCAATCAGCCGGACAGGTCAGACATACGGGACAATCTGCTGAGTTAGTGGCGCAATCTTTGTTAAGGTCACTATTGCTTGGCAAAGCTTTTGAAATTCCAGGATCCCAACCCCTATTTACGTCTGGTGGGTAAAAACCCATATCGTTATAATATAATTCAACAGCTTTTTGTAATTGTCTTTGGTTAGCAAGCGCTACTGTTCTTTTAGCTTTTTCTTGCGTACCCTTTACTAAGGCTAAAATGGATGACATTATTAAGGTAATGATTGATGCTACAACTAATGTCTCAATTAGGGTAAAGCCTGAGTTTGAATTTTTATTTTTGTATTTCAGATTATTCATATATAATTTTATTATAACATTTTATAGTCTATGTTTAAAATAACTATAATCGTTCTCGGAAAATTAAAAGAAAAGGCCTATATCGAGCTTGAAAAAGAATATATAAAACGTCTCTCCCCTTTTGCAAAAATAAAAATTATAGAATTGCCGGAGGTTTCATATGGAAAAAATCCCGACTTAGACAAAGTTAAAACACAAGAGGCGGAAAAAATTGTTAGTATTTTGCCAAAGAATTCAGTTGTAATTTTACTGGAAGAAAGCGGCACACTAAGGGATAGTAAAGATTTTTCCAAATTTTTAGAACGTACTGGTTCTTTAGGTAAAGAGCTTGTTTTTGTAATTGGCAGCGGTGTGGGTCTGCACTCTTCCCTTAAAGAGTATTCCAACTATACTATTTCGCTCTCACCCCTAACCTTTCCTCACAATATGGCGAGAGTTATTTTGGAAGAGCAGTTATATAGGGCTTGTATGATTTTGGGTAACAGAGAATACCATAAGTGAATTGACCAAAATTGATCAAAATTGACATAATTGAACAAAATTTAAGAGACGCTTGCCTCTTTTTTTGTTGCCGCAATGACTCCTAGGGTTAGCCAAAGTAGTAATTGGGTTTGCTGCAGAGTGTAGAAGTAGTGGTCAAAGAGCATAAGAATAAAAATACAGAGCAGTAAGGTGGTAAGTAATAAGTATTTAGTAGATAAAGATAATCTAAGTTTATTAATTAACAATTTCAGATGCGAAATTAAAATCCATATTAATATAAAAGTGCCGGGAATGCCGAGTTCGGCAGCGGAAATTATAAAATAGTTGTGAATAGGCTGTTTTTGCCAAGGTTCTAAGTGTGTTTTAGAATACTGTTCCATATGAAGCACGCTTTCCCCTGCTCCGACGCCAAAAATCAGATTGGATTTAATCATGCTTAAGCCAATTTGGTTAAACAACATTCTTTCGTTTAGCGTATTATCTTTTATAACAGCTCGTGAAAGTAAGTAAGGGCGAAAAAGAAGGAAAGAGAAGGTTGAAGAAACTATAACGGTAACAATAACCATAAAAAGCTTAGTTACGGCAACCTCTCCCCTAGCCCCTTTCCTAAAAAGGAGACAGGAAATCAGGAAGCTAAAGAATATTAACAAACCAATCGCCAAAGCTAAATACGCTGCACGTGAAAAAGTTATAGTCAGGCCTAATATATTAAGAAATATAATTATTCCCAATATTGTTCTCCATTTCCACGTGGAATTTAGGTATAAAAAGATTGAAATTAGTATTGAAATGGTCAAAAATCCTCCTAAAACGTTAGGATGAGGAAAAGTTCCGTAGCCACGTATAAAAGCTTGGTTATCTACAATAATTTTTGCTACTCCTATAATATTTGGCCCTAAATATGACTCCCCTAGCCTGTAAAGTCCTAACGATGTTTGTTTGTAGAACTGCAAAAGTGCAATTATCGATTGAACTGCTGAAAAAGCTACAAAAATGGGGGCTAAACTTTGTCCTATCCTATTCTCTATTCCCTTTTCACTAATCACTAGTTTGACTGTTCCATATGCAACAATTAACTCTAGCCATTTAACTGTCCAGTAGAGTGAAATGCTGGAAAAATGCATAATTAAGCCTAAAATAAGCCAGATTATTAAAGCGATTAGAGAAAAGCGATTAGAGAAAAGTTGAAAAATGCTTTTATTTAAGCGGAAATATTGATATATAGCTATTAAAAATACAAATAATAACAAAATATCGCTTAAATATAAGGAAAAACTTGTAAAGTCAGAATATTGGCCTGTTAAGTAGGCCTCGGGCGTAAGAAAAACATGTCTAATTGGGAAAAAAAGGCTTAAAAAAAAGAAAAAAAGGGAAAAGTCAATCATTTTGTTATATAATTGATTATTTTTTAATAGAACTAGCTTTTTCAACATATAAGAAGTTGTAATATCTATAAGTTTTGCTATTATATTTATATGAGAGTCCATTCCGATAACAAAATTCAATCTATAAAGGAACTGCGAAGTAGAGGTTTTAGTATTAATGAGATTGTAAAAGAATTACAAGTTCCAAAAACTACAGTTTGGCATCATATTCGGCATGTTGAGGTGAATCAAGCTTTTCGAGATATTCTAAAATCAAAACGCGGAGGTAGCTCAAATAGGTCTAAAAAAGATTGGGAGGAAGCAGAATCCCAAGCAGAACAGATTTTGAGAGGTGAACAATCGAAATTAGCTGTCGCAGCTGCTATGTTATATTGGGGAGAAGGTGGAAAAAAAGAGTGCGATATAATTAATACCGACCCCAAGCTAATGCAATTATACCTCAAATTTTTGTATGATGTTTTAGGCATTGCTAAGGAACGAATAAAATTTGCTATTAGAGTGTTTACTGGTATGGATCAAGAGGCATGTGTAAAATATTGGGCAGACAATTTAAATCTTGATTCTAACAATATTGTAGTCAGATATAATGACGGGGGAGTTAGTGGAAAAGCAAAATATGGAATGTGCAGGATTACTTTAAAAAAGGGGAGTAAGATACTAAAGCTAATGCATTCATTGATTAGATTGAGTTTTTCTGATATTATGGGTCTTGCAACTCCAGTTTCGCTATGGATTGAATACCGAAAACCATATGCGATGAGAAAAATTAAGTCCTCATAGTTCAACGGATAGAACAAGACACTCCTAACGTCTAGATCCAGGTTCGACTCCTGGTGAGGGCACCATAAATATTTTTGGGTGTATAATATAGGAAGAATAAAATTAAAAACAAAAATATATGATAGAGCCAGAATTACAACACTACCTTTCAGGTATTAATCAGCATTTGGTTGAAATTAAAAAGAACCAAAAGCAGGGGATTTGGCGCTCTTTTTTTAACGGAGTTTTTAGCGCGTTTGGTTATATAGTTGGTTTATTTGTATTTATTTTTGTTTTAGGTTTTATACTAAATAAACTAGGAATTCTTCCTGCCTGGAAAGAGCAAATAAAAACTTTTCAAACTTTAATAGACAAAGCTCAAGGGGTTTTAGAGGCAGGGGAGAGTATGCAAAACGGACAAAATTTACCAAATAATACTCAATTTACTTTGCCGGATGGAAGAAAAGTGCAGATCACACAATAGCATTGAAATTTTTTTAAAAATATTGTAAACTTAGAAAGTTCGTTTGGGGCCTGTAGTATAATGGTAATACGGATCCATGGCATGGATTAGTCGGGGGTTCGATTCCCCCCAGGTCCACCAAAATTACCCTCATTGAGAGGGTATTTTTGTAAGATAAAATCGGGATGTAGTATACCGGTAGTACGCGCGCTTCGGGTGCGCGAAGACAGGGTTCAATTCCCTGCATCCCGACCAGAAAAAAGCTCAGCCTTATGGCTAAGCTTTTTTCTTTGAAGATGAAATGTTAGAATGTGTATATGAATCAGCAAATTATTATTGCAAATCAGTTGGTTAGTTATTTTAAGCAGGGGGTTGAAAATAGGGGAGAAACCTTGCTTTTTTTGCATGGCTGGCGTTCAAGCAAAGAAGTTTGGAACGGGGTAGCTAACAAGCTAACAAGCCAATCGGCAAACAAGCTTGTTTATGCTCTCGATTTTCCAGGGTTTGGGCAATCGCCAGCACCCAAAGGAGACTGGGGGGTGGAGGATTATGCTAATTTAGTGGCCGAATTTATTTGCAAGCTAGATTTGAAGAATGTTGTGGTAATTGGCCATTCTTTTGGCGGGCGAGTTGGAATAAAATTAGCATCATCGAGAATTGACTTGGTCAAGAAGCTAATTTTGGTAGACGCGGCAGGTTTTGCTTCATCTAGCGCCAAAAAAAGCACTTTTGGGTTTGCGGCAAAAATTGTAAAACCAATTTTTAAACCAAAATTTATGCAGGGCTTAAGAAAAAAAATTTACAAACAAATTGGCGCGGAAGACTATGTGGCCACACCTGAACTTCAAAAAATATTTGTTAAAACCGTGAACGAGGATTTAACGGAAAATATGAAAAGAATATTGCAACCAACGCTCATTATTTTCGGCGAAAATGACAAAGATACGCCTACATCTTCCGGCAAAAAAATGCACTCCTTAATTCCTAATTCAAAATTCATAATTCTTCCGGCCGCCGGCCATTTTAGTTATTTAGATAAGCCTGGGGAATTTGTAAAAATAATTAATGAATTTATTTAGAATAATTAAATACCAACTTTATTTGCTCCAGCTTGAGAACTACGAACTCGGGCGGTATTTTAAATTGCTTTTTAAAAAAGGTTTTTGGCCAAAAGGGGAGCAGAGAAAACAGCTTGTTTGGACAGCTAAGGCAAAGTCGCTGTTTTTAATGGCAGTTGGTTTACATATACTTGTAGTGGCTTGTATTTCTTTTTGGTCAGTAATGGCTGCGGTTATTATCGGATTACTTTTTTTGACTACTTACTACTTACTATTTACTACTGCCTTGCTCCTGCTTTGGCCTGTAGATTTTTTACTAAAACAAATTGTTATTGCTAGGGCTAAATCTAAAATCTTAAATCTTAAATCTCAAATCAAGGTGATTGGAATTGCCGGTAGTTATGGCAAAACCACTATGAAAGAGGTACTTAAACAGGTATTAGGTATAAGGTATAAGGTATTAGGCACCCCCGAGAGTGTAAATACTCCGGTAGGGATAGCCAGATGGATTTTAAAAAATTTTCCATCATCGAATAATTATTCAAACACCCTCTCTGCCGCCTCAAAGGCGGCATCTCCCCCAGAGGGGGAGAAAAATATTGAAGTGGCTTTGGTGGAAATGGGAGAGCATTATAAAGGAGATATAGAAAAAATTTGTAATATAGTTAAACCAGATATTTCTGTGGTAACTGGTATTAACGAATCCCACATGGAACGCATGCACACAATGGGAACCATTGTGGAAACGATTTTTGAAATTGTCAGCAATACTAAAGCGGGCGGGATTGTTATGCTAAATGGTGACGATGAAAAGGTTATGAAGCACTATAAAGAATACGTTTGGCCGGACCACCGCGTTAAGCAATTTCAAATTTCAAATTTCAAATTTCAAAAATTTTCGTCAGAACAATTATGTTGGGATGCAGAAATAGAAGGAGTTGGAAAAGTTAATATTTATTTGCTCGGTGAATATGCGCTTGGGGATGTTGATGCGGCGGTGAAAATTTCAAAAAGTCTGGGTATGAACGGGGAGGAAATTAAAAGAGGTATTGAAAATATTAAGCCGGTAAAACATCGGCTTGAGCCAATAAGGTCAGCGGGAGACATTTTAGTAATTGATGATGCATATAACGGTAATCCGGACGGGGTAAAAGAGGCGATAAAAGTTTTGTCGCGCTTTGAAAACAGGCGTAAGGTGTTTATTACTCCGGGACTGGTGGAAATGGGAAAAGCTTCAAAAGAAATTCACTTTAAAATTGGCCAGCAGTTGGCAGGGGTGGCAGATGTGGTGGTGCTAATAAAAAATAGCGTTACCGGATTTATTGAGGAGGGGATTAATAGCGTTGTCATTGCGAGGAGTGCGGCCGACAAAGCAATCTCATCTGGTAGTAAGATTGCCGCGCCCTCGGATGCACTCGGGCTCGCAATGACGAAGGTTATTTGGTTTGAAACCGCGCAAGCGGCACACTCATCTTTATCTACTATTTTAAAACCGGGAGATGTGGTCATATTTCAGAATGACTGGGGAGACAATTATGTATAATGACAAAATTTAAATAATTGACAAAAATGACAAAAATAGGAAATGCAGAATATACTAACAAAAATTTTTAAACCCAGGGTAAACTACCAGCCGCTTATAGAAATACAAATTTCCAGAGCGGCAATTTTGCATAATTTAAAAACTTTTCAAAACACTTATTCTAAATTGCAGTTTGCGCCGGTTTTAAAAAGCAATGCCTATGGGCATGGGTTGGTAGAGGTCGCAGAAATTTTGGACGACCAGAACGTGCCATTTTTTATGGTGGACTCGTTCTACGAAGCTTTGGTTTTGCGTAGAGCGTTTATAAAAACAAAAATTTTGGTTTTAGGGTTTGTTAGGCAAAGTGAAATTTTAGAAACAAAGCTAACAAATGTTTCTTACGGGATTATAGATTTGGAAATTTTAAAAATTTTGTCACAAAAGG
>CAZACP010000015.1:0-16960 GCA_964483665.1 uncultured Candidatus Saccharibacteria bacterium | reverse complement strand
CGGGCATAACCATTTCCTGACCTTCCGGCAAAGTTACTTCACCGGTCACGTCAGTAGTGCGCACGTAGAACTGAGGCTTGTAGCCTTTAAAGAACGGGGTGTGGCGGCCGCCTTCTTCTTTGGTCAAAACGTAAATTTCAGCTTCAAACTCGGTATGAGGAGTTATAGAACCCGGCTTAGCCAAAACCTGGCCGCGCTCTACTTCTTCTTTCTTGGTACCGCGAAGCAGCACGCCTGCGTTGTCGCCGGCCATACCGCTGTCTAACTGTTTGTTGAACATTTCAATACCGGTTACAACAGTTTTAGAGGTCGGTCTAATACCAACGATTTCAATTTCTTCGTTAATATTAATTTGTCCGCGTTCAATTCTTCCGGTAACCACGGTGCCGCGGCCTTCAATGGAGAATACGTCTTCGATAGGCATTAAGAACGGCTTGTCGGTTTCGCGCTTTGGGTCTGGAATGTAAGTGTCCAAAGCTTCAACCAATTTGTGAATAGCCGGTTCGCCAAGTTCGCTAGTGTCGCCTTCCAAAGCTTTTAAGGCAGAACCGCGAATAATCGGGGTGTCTTTGCCCGGGAATTCGTATTTAGTCAACAAATCGCGAATTTCTTCTTCAACTAAGTCCAAAAGTTCTTTGTCCTGGACCATATCGCACTTGTTCATAAACACCACAATGTAAGGCACGCCTACCTGGCGGGCGAGCAAAATGTGTTCGCGAGTCTGAGGCATGGGGCCGTCTACAGCGGACACAACCAATATAGCGCCGTCCATTTGAGCGGCACCGGTGATCATGTTCTTAATGTAGTCAGCGTGACCCGGACAGTCTACGTGAGCATAGTGGCGCTTTGCGCTTTGGTACTCTACGTGCGCGGTGTTAATGGTAATACCGCGGGCTTTTTCTTCCGGAGCGTTGTCAATGCTGTCATACGCTCTTGCTTTTGCGCCACCGGTTTTGGACAAAACGGTGGTAATAGCTGCGGTCAAAGTGGTTTTACCGTGGTCAACGTGGCCAATAGTGCCTACGTTGACGTGGGTCTTGGACCGGTCAAATTTATCTGCCATAGCAATATTTCTTTCTTTCCCGATCCGCCAAAAGGCGGCGGGAAATTGCCCGAGACCCCCTTACCGCTAATGCGTATCGATAAGGCATCAGCGCCAAGGGTATCTCTTTTTTCCATCCCTTTTACAGGATAGGATCCAGGGACAATATTAATTATTTATTTATAAAAAGTCAGTCTGCTTATTACAGCCCGACAAAATATATTTTAAGGATATTTATGCCTTCTGTCAAACGCTACAGAAACTACAATAATTAGAACTACTACAGAAAACTACAAAATTTCATATACACTCGTTTCTTAAATTCTTTAGTTTTCAGTAGGCATCCGTAGTGTATTCTTTCTTTAGTTCTGTAGTTCTGTAGCTAAAAGTCGTCCGTCTCCCCTTTGGGCATTTCAAAGTCAAAACTAGGGTCTATGACTTCCGCTCTTAAGTCCTGGCGCAATATTTGAGAGGACTGCCTAACCTGGGGGCTTAATACTTGGGGTTTTGGTTTTTCCACTTCCGGCACTATTACTTCGGGTTCCTGCAATTGGGCTTTTAGTATTTGTTGATTTATATTTTCAACATCTACTATTTGTTTTTGCAGCTTACCCAATAGCAAACGCTGGTAATCTTCCACGCTCAAAATAACCAACTTCATATCCCCTTTTTCGTCTACAACAAAAAACTTGCCCCCGTCCGCTTTTGCTAAATTAATTATGTCTTGTAAATTTGCCATGATATTTTAAGCTTAGGTCTTGTAGAGAAGCTAAAATGTTCTCGACAAGTTTACCCCGTACTGAAACAAGGTTTCTAGTACTGGGGCTCGAGCTATATTAATTCATATCCTTTACAAAATTCTCTGTCTCTGATATTTTTTAACAACGCTTATAAGGAGGCGTATGCTCAAACTTTTTACGACTGTAAGAGAGCTGGCAGAATCTTTCAAACAATATGGGTTTGAGGAAGGGAGTACCAAAGAAGGCCTGTTGGACTCGCGTCAAAACCCATGTCTGCCGTCAGTAATCGAGGAGTTGAATAGCCTCTTCACTCCTAGTTGGCAATACAAGGTGCGTGTGACGGCGGGTTGCGGGGGATGCCCTACTCACACTACGCCAACCAATCACACCATCCAAGTGATTCGCCCCGAAACTGACGACTGGTATGACGACTGATCGTTCAGAAAGAGCCCTTACACACGCCGGCATCCCCAAGCCGGCGCTTTTCTTTTTATGATCGCAAATTTTTCGGTGCGCAGATAACACAAATTCCTAATTCGTAACAACTATTATGACTTTGGATTTATTTTGGAATTTGTTATTTGTTATTTAGAATTTACTTTTGCTTCGCAAAAGTTTACATACCCTTTCTCACATTTATCCCCGCCCTGCTTTCAATAATTTTTTCCGCCACGCTCTTAGGTACTTCGGCATAGTGGTCAAATTCCATGGTATAGGAAGCCTGGCCTTGGGTCATGCTGCGCAAAGTAGTGGCATAGCCGAACATTTCCGAAAGCGGAACCTGCGCGTCTATAACTTTTAAGTGCAAGCGGTCGGTCATTTCGTTAATTTGCGCGCGCTTGGAATTCAAATCGCCAATCACGTCGCCCATATTCGCTTCCGGGGTTATAACTTCCACTTTCATAACCGGCTCAAGTATAATAGGCTGCGCTTTTTTAACAGCATCTTGTAAACCTTTAGACGCGGCGATTTTAAACGCCATTTCGCTACTGTCAACTTCGTGGTAACTTCCGTCAAAGGCCGTTGCTTTAAAGTCTACCAAGGGGTATCCGGCAATAACGCCGTTAGCGGCACTTTCTTGAATACCCTTGTCTATAGGTTTAATATATTCTTTTGGAATAACACCACCAACAATGGCGTCTTCGAATTCATAGCCTTTGCCGCGCTCAAGCGGTTCCACACGCAAGTAAACGTGGCCGTATTGTCCGCGACCGCCGGTTTGGCGAATATACTTGCTTTCCGCTTCCGCAGTCTGTTTAATAGTTTCTTTGTAGGCAACTTCCGGCTTGCCGACATTAGCTTCAACTTTAAATTCTCGTTTCATTCTGTCGACAATAATTTCTAAATGAAGTTCGCCCATACCCGCAATTATAGTCTGCTGAGTTTCTTCGTTCGAAGAAAGCCTAAAGGTCGGATCTTCTTCCGCAAGTTTCTGAAGGGCAATGCCCATTTTTTCCTGGTCAGCCTTGGTTTTAGGCTCAATAGACATAGAAATAACCGGTTCAGCAAATTTAATGCTTTCTAACTGTACCGGTTTTTCAGTGTCGCACAAAGTGTCGCCGGTAAAAGTATTTTTAGGTCCTACCAGCGCGCAAATGTCGCCGGCAAAAACTTCCTTAACTTCGTCTCTTTGGTCGGCGCGCATACGCACAATACGACCCACGCGTTCTTTGTCGCCTGTTCTGGCATTAAGCACATAGCTGCCGGCTTCAAGTTTTCCGGCGTACACGCGGAAAAAACAAAGCCTGCCCACAAACGGATCTGTGGCAATTTTAAACGCCAAAGCGGTAAACGGTTCGTCGTCGGAAGGTTTTCTTATTATCTCTGCACCGGTTTTAAGGTCATGACCCTTAACTTCGCCCCTGTCGGTTGGAGAAGGTAAAAAGTTAGTCACGGCGTCTAAAACAGTTTGCACAATAATTCCGCGTCCGTCGCCGCCCAAAACCGGGAAGAATTTGGCGGACTGCACAGCCTTTCTAATAGCGGTTAAAAATTCAGCTTCCGTAAGCTCGTTTCCCGCCAAATATTTTTCCATTAAAGCGTCGTCGCTTTCTACTACTTTTTCAAGTAAGCGGTGGCGATATTCTTTGGCTTTTTCCAGCATATCTGCCGGCACTTCTCCTATGGTGAATTCCTTGTCTGTGTAATCTTTGTAGGTGTAGGCCTTCATATTTATAAGGTCTACCACGCCGCAAATTTCCTTTTCAAAACCAATAGGCAGCTGAATCGGAAAAGCATTCGGGGAAAGGCGTTTGTGAATACTGTCGAGCGATTTGTAAAAATCACCGCCGGTTTGGTTTATTTTGTTTATAAAGCACATACGAGGTACACCGTATTTGTCGGCCTGTCTCCATACTGTTTCAGACTGCGGTTCTACGCCCATTTTACCGTCAAACACCGTAACTGCGCCGTCAAGCACGCGTAAAGAGCGTTCTACTTCCACGGTAAAGTCCACGTGGCCCGGAGTGTCTATAATGTTAATTTTGTGCTTTACATCGCCCGCTAATTTTATAAAGCGAGGTTGCCAATAGCAAGTTACCGCGGCCGCGGTAATGGTAATTCCGCGTTCGCGTTCTTGTTCCATCCAGTCGGTCGTGGTCTCACCTTCGTGCACCGCGCCGATTTTATGGATCATACCTGTATTAAACAAAATACCTTCGGTAACAGTGGTTTTACCGGCATCTATGTGCGCAATAATACCAATGTTTCTAGTTTGTTCAATTGGATACTCTCTAGACATAAGTTAGATAATTTTTAATTTCCAATTTTTAATTTTTAAATATGGTTTTAAAAATTATAATTTGGGAAATTTTTTAAAAATTTAAAAATTAATAATTACAAAATTTTATTTTAATAGCCTTTACAAAACTCTCTCTCTCTTTGATATGATATTTTGTCGCTTACCCGAGGCATTAGACCTTGGGAAACACCCGGCCACAGAGGTCAAACCGCGAAAGCGGAGAGAGGAGGTGTCATGATTGCAGTTTGGATCATTGGGTCGATAGTTTTGGGTTTTTTGATAGGTGTTTGGCTAGTAGCCAAAGCCGCAAAACAACCCCTGAAATGGGCCTTAGGAAAAGCCCTATCAGCAATATTCAGAGATTAATCGTTGCCCGCGCCTTTCACCTTCCACGGTGACTACGGCGCTTTTTTTTTGTAAAAGTTCTAGATCACAAATCTTTTTTGCAAACAGATAACACAGATACCAACATCAACGATTGTAATTTAGTTTCTGTAGTTTTCTGTAGGCATCTGTAGTGCAGTAAATCCGTAGTTCTGTAGCTTAGCGGCGCTTATTTCCAAACCGTGCAAAGTGGGCAAAGGCTTTGTTGGCTTCAGCCATTCTGTGCACGTCTTCGCGCTTTTTCATAGCTGCGCCGACTTTGTTAAAACCGTCTATAATTTCCGCGGCTAACTTTTGCGCCATAGGCGCGCCTTTTTTAGCGCGTGCCGCGGCAATAAGCCACTTCATACCCATACTGGTTTTTCTTGGCTCGGTTACTTCCATAGGCACCTGGTAGTTAGCACCACCAATACGGCGGCTCTTTAATTCCATTATAGGCGCTATATTTTTTAAAGCAATATCAAAAATCTGGCGGCCATCTAATTTTGGCGCTTTAGCTTGAGGTTTTTGATCATCTTCAGCAGCCTGTTTGCCCGCCGCTTTAGCTGGGGCAGGGGTCAAACTTTCTGCTTTTTCCCCCACTATGTCTAATGCGGTATAAAAGATTTTTCGCGCAGTGTTCTTTTTGCCGCGCTCCATCATATAGTTTATAAATTTGGCATACTTAACCGAGCCGTACTTTGGGTCTGGCTCCGGCACATGTTTGTCGTAATTTCGTGATTTTCTTGGCATAAATGTGTAAATTCGAAATCCGAATATCGAAATCCGAAAAATATTAAAGTTTTAAATTTTAAATTTATAAATTCGAATTTGTTTCGAATTTCGGATTTGGTATTTCGGTTTTTTACTTCTTTTTCGCTCCGTATTTAGAACGGCTTCCTTTTCTCCCGTCGACTCCGAGAGTATCTAGTTTTCCTCTAACAATGTGGTACCTAACACCTGGCAAATCTTTTACACGTCCGCCGCGGATCATAACCACAGAGTGTTCTTGTAAGTTGTGGCCAATACCCGGAATATAAGCAATAACTTCCATTCCGTTTGTTAACTTAATTTTGGCAACTTTACGCAAAGCTGAGTTTGGTTTTTTTGGCGTGGTGGTATACACCTTAAGGCATACGCCGCGCATAAAAGGAGCACCCATTTTAAGGGGCACTTCTTTGTTCTTTAAAAGGTTAAGCCTGTGCTGAAGCGCCGGAGATTTGCTCTTGCTCTTTAGCGGACTTCTGCCTTTTCTAACTAACTGGTTGATTGTAGGCATTTTACAAAATTTTTAATTTCCAATTCTTAATTTTTAAATTTAAACATTAAAAATTATTTGAAAATTATAAAATTAATAATTTAAAATTTATAAGCGCAATAAAAACCGACATCGACGTTCGGTTCTACGTCTACTTCGTGTATTTAATACTATCCCGAAACCTTGGGATAAACTTCTCAAATACATCGACTAAATTGAGTAAATTATTCAAAGATATTTCAATAGCATCAGGGTTATCTGTGCTATTCGTGATCTGTGAATAGGTTTCTTATTCAATTGTTTAAATAATAACCTAAATATTACGCTTTGTCAATAACTAAATACCCTCATGCACGGATGCATGAGGGTATTTAAACTAAGTATTTAATACTTACTTAATAACCGATATACTAGACGAAGCACTGTTTCCGGCTACGTCGTAGGCTTTAGCCATTATGGTATGAGTGCCGTTTGAAATTTTTCGGTTTACATTCCAGCGGTAGGTATAAGGGGCGGAAGAATCTGTTGCAGAAAGCTTTCCGTCTATATAGAACTCTACCCTGGCAACACCAACATTGTCTGAAGCCGAAGCCTGTACATCTACCCTGCTACTTATTTTAGCTCCATTAAGGGGTTTAGTAATATTAACCGTTGGTGCTGTTAAATCAGGGGCCTGAGTGGTGGCGCTGGCGGTATTACTCGGGCTCGAATCCCCGGCGCCGTTATAGGCAATTACGCGATAATAATAGATTGTAGAAGAATTCAAACCGCCATCATAGTAATTTATTACATTAGCGCCAATATTTGCTATTTGAGTAAAACTGCTTCCGTCAACAGAACGCTCTAACTTAAACCCAAGTTCGTCTGTCGAGGTGTCTGACCAAGTTAAATTTATTTGTGATGAAGAAACTGCGACCGCCTGCATTGCCCCCGGAGCCGCTGGAATTATAGTGCTATTTGGACTACTTCTAAACGCAGCTACAGTCGAAGCGTTCAAGTTAGCAGTTCTGGCATTATCTCTTTGATTAGCAATTCCTGTCGGATAACCAGCATACATAACATTAGGGTTAGAAAAATAAGGTACCCTAGCACAACCCGAAGGGCATGCAGCAGAATAAGACATTACAGTTCTAAAAACACCGTCGACCGCGTGCCCATAAGACCAGGCATAATAAGCGCCTGCTGCATTTGCCGGATCATGCTGCATACCAAGATTATGA
Source organism: uncultured Candidatus Saccharibacteria bacterium (assembly GCA_964483665.1). Classification (GTDB taxonomy): domain Bacteria; phylum Patescibacteriota; class Doudnabacteria; order UBA920; family UBA920; genus JAEUSF01. The sequence goes on along the minus strand of CAZACP010000015.1, from coordinate 9,597 downwards.
CCATGTTCATGTGCAAAACTTAGGTTGCCAACAGCGCAGTCTTTAGCGGTAACCTGAAATGCATAACTTGCAAAACTGATGTTTGGTTGTCCCATAACATAACCTGTACCGCAAGCATTGGAAGCACTTCCCACGACCATTGAAACAAGGTCAGCGCCATATCGATCTCTTAAATTCGCAACTTGTGAACTAGAAGTAAGCCAAGCTAAGTCTGTCTGAGTATTTCCGGAATCATTATAAGCAACCTCTGCCGTAGCAACTAAATTGTAATGTATGTTAACCTGGCTATTTAAAAATGCTGTGTTTGCATAATCTACAGCAGCCTGTATTAGAGAATCTATCTGGGCGGTTCCACCCGCGCCTGACATAGCTTGCGGAGTATAAACTGTTAATATATCTATCTGCGTCATTCCGTCGCTAGAAGTTGAACCCAAAACAGCTGGCTGCTTTTGATAGGAAAGCACCATATCTTTAGGTGCCTCAATATCACTTTCAGCCGGAAAACTTTTTGGATCCATTTTTTCCAAAATATGCTTTTTATTTTTTCCTACCGAAGGCTTAATTTCATACATATCGCCGCCAATCGAAACAACACCTGCAACAAAACCATTTTTTAACGTTAAACTTACTGCCGAATCTTCCCGATCCTGGACTTTCCCGCGCCACACAGAATCACCCTTTTTTCTTTTTTCTATATTTTTTAAATTTATGCTCACTGTCCTGTCTTCTGGTAATTGTAATTCAAACTTTTGCGCGCCCATTTCTAATTTATCTGCATCTATACCGTCAATTTCCTGACTTACGGATCCGTGTTTGCTTTTTTTCTTTTCAACTGCGGCGCCTAAAAACAGCTGCGGACCGCCGTCGCCGTTATCGGCCGAACTTTCAAGCCCGTAATTCTGTGCCAAAGGGTCGTTCATACGGTTAAGTAATAAATACCCAACGCCTCCCACCACAGCGAGTAAAATTACCCACTGCGCGATTGATTGCAAAGGGTGCTTGTGCCATCTGGCATAAACTCCCCTTTTTTGCATCCATTTGTCGTGTAATCCCATAGATTTATGTTTTCTTATTAATTTTTTTGGCATTTTTTACCTTTTAGCTCACCCGCAAGCTGCCATTATACGGCGCTTAGCAAATAAGATTTTTTAATTTTTATTTTTAAAAATTTAATTTATTATATCACTAAAAACCATTGGTAAATATTTTAGGGTTAACCACATACATTACACCGGCTATAAAGCCGGCAATAAAAATAATCGTAACGCCCAGCATCCAAAATCTCGCCCTAGTTTTGCTTATAAACGCAAAACGTGAGCTAATATCTTCCTCAACAAACCTTACTTCATTTTCGACATAATTGCGGCTTTTGGAATTTTCAGATTTTATTTTTTCAACCCCTGTGAGCGCTCGAATAATGTCGCTTTTTGAAATTATGCCGACTAGCTTGTTACCGCTATTTGTAACCGGAATCGGGTCTTGATTTAAATTCGCCACTTTGGCGGCCAAATCTTTAACTTCAGTCTCAGGGCTGGCAAAATAGACTTTGGAATTCATTATTTCCCGGGCAGTAATTCTGGTAATTCTTTCAGCCTCATAAGACAAACCATCTGACTGTGAATTTGCTACGAATTCAGTATGCTTTAAAAGCTCGCCGTACATTGGCAAGTAGATTTTCTTATCGCTGGAAAAAAGCTCGTTTTCTGTTATTAAACCTTCTACAATACCGTATTCGTTAATTACCGGCAATCCTTTTAATTTATACTTATGCAAAACTCCAGCTGTTCGCCCAAGCAGCGTATCTGTTTTAACATTTATGACCTGCAAGGTCATAACTTCTTTTACCAGCATAATTTTGTTTCAAATGGCTTAAACTTAAAAATATTATAGCATATTTACTATTGATAAGTGCCTAAAAACCAAAGTTTAAACCAAAAATTTTACCGAAAAACCCTATAACCGGCATTAATATCAAATTGAGCAAGCCTAAATATAAAAAAACTATTACTAGAATAAACCCGTACCTTTCCATGCTTAAGATCCAGTACATTAAGTCTCTTGGCAAAAAACTGGCAAAAATTTTACTGCCGTCAAGTGGCGGAATGGGTATAAGGTTAAAAGTACCTAAAACAATATTTAATACAATAACTTGGCCTAAAATAGGAGCAGAGATGCTGTTAACCAAGCCTAATTTAATGGGAATAACACACAAGGCAGCCAATAAAAAATTACTTAACGGACCGGCAAACGCGACCAGCGCCATACCAAGCTTCTGTGGCTTTAAATTACTAAAATCTACGGGCACTGGCTTAGCCGCTCCAAAAATTATTGGAGATCCAATTGCCAAAAGCATAAAGGGTAAAAGTATAGAGCCGAAAGGGTCTATGTGAGGAATGGGGTTTAAGGTTATGCGGCCTTGTTCCCTTGCAGTACTGTCGCCCAGTTTTTCCGCCATAAGTCCGTGCGATACTTCGTGTACTACGGCAGAAAATAATAAGATTATGAATGTGATTAGAATATCCATAGAGTAATTGAAACCTACTACTTGCTTTAAACCAAAGCTGCAAATTTCTAATTGACCTAATTATTCTAATTTCTAAACAAATCCCAATCTCCAATATTGAAATGCCTAAAGATTTAGTTATTAGGAATTAGTCATTAGACATTGTTTAGGTTAATTAAAAATTAGGTAATTAGAATAATTTCCAAACCTTGACTATTATAACAAACTCTGTTATCATCTACTAGTTACTTATTTCTAATTACTCAATATAAAATTCCATGCCCCGAATGTGCGCAGTATGCGGCAAAACCTACAGCCGCACCATAAAACGTTCCCACTCTATGAGGCCGTCTATTGTTAGACTGCTTCCGAATTTGCAATATGCAGTTTTTGACGGACAAAGACTAAAGGCCTGTACCCGCTGCATAAAAACCAAAGCCAAGAAGGCTTAGTTGCTAAATAATTAAAACCGTCCCTAGTTTTTACCGGGGACGGTTTTTAATTTATAAAAATTACTGCTTACTGCGCTGGCGGCTGTTGAGGGATTGAAGGAGCCTGAGTAGAATTACCTGCCAAAGAAGCGGCGAACAAAACTGTTGCCAAAATCAAATGTAGCCAGTTGTCCGCAGTGTTGACCATAACCAAGCCCAAAAGCTTTCCCTCGCCCATAACAAACCCCAACATTGCGACTAATAGGTAAATTACCGCGACAATTTTCATTGTCGCTACAGGGTTGTTTTTCGCCCCGACAAACAAAACAACCCCAAGTAAAATATGGACAATATTATGAACCGCATCGGTCATAAAAAATCCATTGCTGCCCACAATAGGGTTTCCAACGAACCCCAAAAGTCCTACCAAAATAAAAACAGCCCCAAATAATTTTGCCACTGTCTTTTCCATAATTATTTTAAATAGTTTTAGTTTCTAAACGCGACCTTTTATGCCTTATATTATAGCAAACTCTTAACTTTTATAAAAATGCTATTTTTTTAGGTCTGAAACAATGTTCCCGTCTTTAAGCTCTATAACTCTTTGAGCCATATTGGCAAATTCTTCTTCGTGAGTGACCATAACAATTGTTTGGCCATGGGCATTTAAATCCATAAAAACTTTTAAAATTTCTCTGGAAGTCTTAGTGTCCAAATTTGCGGTTGGTTCGTCTGCGAATAGGATTTTTGGGTCGTGGGCAATAGCTCTGGCAATACTAACTCTTTGCTGCTGGCCGCCGGAAAGCTGGCTAGGCAAATTTTTTGCCTTTTCTTTAAGCCCCACGCGCTCTAAATTCCTTAAAGCCTTGTCCATAGCGTCATTTTTTGAAAGACCCTGCATTAGCATTGGCACGGCGACATTTTCCAGTGCTGTTAATTCCGGCAAAAGCGCGTAGTCTTGAAAAACGTAACCCAAGGAATTTAACCTAAAATTCGTTCTGGCAGCGCTGGAAAATTCAGTAACATTTTGTCCGTCAATAAAAACCTCTCCCGAAGTTGGGTGGTCGAGCAAAGACAGCTGATACATTAAAGTAGATTTACCCGCTCCCGAAGGCCCTATTATTGCGGTGAATTCGCCCGACTTAATAGTTAAACTTATACCCTTTAAAACTTGGGTATCTACCTCTCCGTTATGAAAACTTTTGGTTAAATTTCTGGTTTCTATCATATGTTTATCTGCCTAAAATCGAATCTAAAGTATTTTTCTTAACAATCATGCGAGCCGGCAGGTAACCGGCAACCAAGGTAATAAACATTAAAATTCCGGCTCTAATTAACGCACCGGAAACTGTTGCGGAAAGTATACCGTCGGAAAAAGGAAAATCTAAAGGTTTTGCCTCAAATAACGGCACTAAAAAACCAAAGGTAATAATTATTCCGAGCGCGCTGCCTACAACGCCGTAAAATAATGCCTGGAAAACATACGCCAATTCTATGGCAAAAGCGTCTATTCCAATCCCCTTTAAAATTCCTATAAATTTTCTGCGCGTAACCGCGTTTATAAAAATCACAATAAAAGTTGTAATAGAAGTTACCACCAAACCAATCCCTCCAATAGCATTACCCAAAACCCCAAAAGTCTGTTCTATGGTTCGTAAAAACGAAGGCACCGCGTCGGCCGAAAGCTGCACTCTCACTTTGCTCGGGTCAGAAAAACCGGACAGCGCGTAATAGCCTTCCATTAAATGTTCTGGCTGTATATTCACGGCAATTTCCTGCAAATTAAGATCAGTATTGCCAATTAACTTTCGAAGTTCGGAATTGAGCAAAAAGGACCTTTGGGAAACCTGGTCAACTTTGCTTTTTATTATTCCCCTGACCGTAAACTCTTTGCTGGCGGTAGTAAAAACTCCGTTGCCGGCCGGCACAGAAAGAGTCAGCCTTACCCTGTCCCCTACTTTTATACCGCGCAAAATGGTAAACCCAGGAAAATTGGCATCCCCAAAAGAAGAATACTCCTTAATTAAATTTGCTCCGATTAATATTCCTTCGGCGTCATTTTTAGTTAAGCTTTTGCCTTCTAAAACCATGTCGGAAAACCCGGTTACCAATTCTTCGCTCTCCGGATCTATACCCACTATTGAACCCCTGCTTTCATTTGGACTTTCTTTGCCCGAAGGATTGCGGCTTAGGTCCGCTCTTATGGCGCCGGTTGCAACCAGCCTTGGAGCTACCGCTTCTATTCCATTTAAACCTTTAGCAAAATTAATTATGCTCTGCGAGCTTTCTATACTTTCCAGCCTGTCCTGGGGAGAAATTAAAATATCTCCGCTATAACGCTCTCTAAACTGTTCGTAAGAACCTCGTATTAACCCTACTAAAATTCCATTGACCACCACCAAGTTCAAAAAAGTCAGAGTCATAATAAAAACAATCAACAGAGTGGTTGATTTATTTGCCCTTTTTATTTGGCGCAAAGCTAAAAAGAATGCGACTCGTATTTGTACCGGAATCATTGGTAGATTATAGCGAATTTGGTCTTTTTAGTCCAGATTAAGTAATTAAAAATCCCCCGGCCGAACCTCAGACGGGAGATTTAAATTTTTTTACATCCACGCGCCCAAAATTGCTCCGGCTGCCAAGAGGGTTAAAAGCATATTGCCGGCTCCAAGCCAAAACAAACTCATCTTACCGCCCCAAATTTGCTGACCAAACTGCACCGGAGCTACAAAACCAAGCCAAACCCAAAAAGCTACCTGCAGGCCGTTCATTGGACTTTTTGCACTTAAAGCTCCCATAAGCCACCCTAAAACATAAAACATTACAAGGCTTGCTAAAAATTGGCCGAAATAGGTCATGCCCATTTTCTTTTTTTCCGCCTCTTTTTTTTCAGCACTCCAGGTGTCCATGCCTATTGCGGACATAAATTTTTTCCCAAACAGCGGGCCGTACCAAATACTGCCAATTACCATACTGGCAATAGCTGAAACTAAAACTGCCCAAAAATTCACACTCACGTTAAATTCCATTATTCTCACCGCCTTTCGCTTTCCAGCCCCTATCAAGCAGGGACATTGTAATCGCGTCGTAAAACTTTTTTCCAAGCTTTGTATATTCTATTTTTCTACCCTCTTCTTTAAAACCAAGTCGCTTGTAAACTTTTATTGCTCTGGGGTTGTAGGTATAGACGTCTAAATCTATGCGGTGTAATTTTAATTTTTTAAAACCGTAATTTAAAATAAGCTTAGCCGCCTCGCTGCCATAGCCTTTGTTCCAATACTTTTTGTCGCCAATAATTATGCCAAAAGTCGCGCGGCGATGAAAATTATTAATAGAATCGAGCGATGTAGCGCCAATATGAATCCCTTCTGTGGTGTCTATACAAAAATGCAAACTATTTTTTATTTTGCCTGCCAGCCGTTCTTTTATCCACTTTTTTTGGTCATTTAAATTTAGTGACCTATAAGTCAAGAATTTATTTACAGTTTTGTCATTAAACCACTTAACAAAACGCTCCGCGTCGCTTAGCCGAATAGGTCTTAATATGACTTTTTTACCTTTTAACATCATTAAATGATTATACCAGGCCTTTTAATTTATTCACAAATTTGATAAAATAACAAAAGCTTAATTAATGTATTTTATTGATCGGGCTGTCGTATACCGGTAGCATCAGCCTTCGCTAAAGCTTCGGCAGACAGGCGCGCCCACTTGCCCCGTTAAATATTTGCCCATGCGCGGGATGTAGTATAGTGGTAGTACGCGTCCATGGGGTGGATGTAGTCTGGGTTCGATTCCCAGCATCCCGACCAAGGGCAAATGATATTTTACAGGGTGAAGGGTGGGTGTAGACAGGGTTTTTATTCCCTGCAGCCCGACCAATAGAGTATGTTCGTGTTTTATACAAAAACGCCATTTGAAAATGGCGTTTTTGTATTTTGTTTTAAAAAAAGGAAACCGGCGGGTAGCTCCTAAAAAAGTCTGGAGATATCTTTAAAAGATAAAACTAAACTAAATTAGGTGCTACCAGCCGGCTGCGCGATTAATGAACCGTTGGTTGTTTCAACAACCGGTTTCTCTCCCGCTTGAGTCGCATTTTCTCTTCGATGAGATCTCCGCAGGCTTGAAAAACCAGTTCTGAATTTTTCTTCCAATGACTGGGAACTCTCATTGTCAACGTCCAGTTTATCAGTTCGTCTATCCGACGAATCTCTTGGGAAATAATCGCAGGATCTGTGATCCCCATAAAATTCCTCCCGGAACTTGTGATCGCGCACTGTTTCAGCGCCGGAAACTTTGGCCAAATATTTTGTCAAAGTTTTCGAAACTGAACATTGTGATTTTAATGAAAAACCCCTCCGGCAAGGAGGGGTTTAAGGTTAAATAAACTTAAACAGCCGCCTGCCGCTCAGGGGTAATAATTACTACAATAAGGCTGTTCTTTAAAAATTTCATAACTGCAAATATATTAAATAAAAATAAAAAGTTTGTCAATCTCGGCTTTAGTAAAGGGCGGTTTAAAGAGATAAAATTTAAAGAGAACAGCGCCGGGTACTGTTCTGTGTTCGGGAAAGATTTGCGAAAGTCGCAGGGATCTCTCAAATGAACATTATTCCGGCGCTGCGGGCACAGACGGGATGTCGAGAAAAGAAGTGCTAGATGACACACCTCATATTTCATCCCGTCTAGGGTTGATAATCTGGCAAGTTTTCCTCCGCAGTAACATGCTGCGGAAAAATTATGTTCGTCGGCTGGACACCGATCGAACTTCCTTACCAGCGATGAAACTCAACCAGCGTAGCGCTCATGAAGATACGGATTTGGGTCGTAGGGATTGTAGTCATCCCCCCGCTTATCAGTATCTTGCTGAACTTGCATGACATGCTTCGTATCTTGCCCCTGTTGAGCAGGGATTTCTTCTGCTAATTGAATAATCATCTACTTCCTCCTGAGGAGATGGGCCAGCATTTCTGCACGGCCCGGAGCTTAATTTGGCGGTGGCCAATTCGATCGGCTTTTCAAATCCGCTAGCTATCTGCTGGTTGCAAACACCCCCTTGTCAGAGGGAATGGTCTTATAAGTGCTGTATAACACCTCGAGTAAACCTCGAACAACCACGCCGCGCTTTTTGAGACTTACAAATTGTTTAGGAACAAGTCCCCAGCCACCAAACTTGTGTAAGCTTTACGCTCACGGAAATATAATTTTGTTTAATTACATTTCCCTAAGCATTAAACCCCGTAAAAAAACCCTTCTAAGCTCCGGGGCTTTAAGGGTTTGGTTTGTTTCTAACTTTTTAAGTTTCTATACTTCACCAAACTGCCCCAAATTTGCGCGTACAAAAAGAACGGTGGAAAATACCGGGAGAATGCGCTTGTTAATTTGGTGCAAAGATTGGTTCATATTTCAAACTAAATACTACTCCTAACGGCTTAGGCTGTCAAATGCATTGTCCACATTTTAGATTCCGGATATTTTTAAAATCATATAAAATTCCGGAATAACAAGATAAAAAATCAAACTGTCAAATATCCCCCATTCCCCTGCTGCTGTTGTTCTGCCATTTTATGCACAATATCGTTTAGCTCTTCATCGCTATAAAATTCAATTAAAATTTTTCCGACCTGCCCTTGGCGCTGAATTTTAACCTGCGCTCCTAGCTTTATGCGAAGTTCGCTTTCCAGTGCCATAAGCTTTGGGTCTGGCGCTGCCGCATCCATACTGCGTTTTGTGGTAAGTTCCCTAACCTTGCTTTCCACCTGCCTAACGGTCCAATTTTCTTCCATTACTTTCTTGGCCATTAGAATTATTTTTTCGCCGTCTATAAGGCCCAAAAGCGCCCTGGCATGCCCCTCGCTAATTTTGCCGTCTATAACCAAACGCTGTACTTCTGCGGGTAAGTTAAGCAAACGAACCGTGTTAGCCACAGCCGGACGGCTCTTGCCCACTTTTTTAGCCACCTCTTCCTGGGTCAGGCTAAACATGGTCATTAGCTTGTTGTAAGCCAGGGCTTCTTCAATTGGGTTTAATTCCTGCCGTTGTATATTTTCTATTAAGGCTACTTCCAGCTTGGTCTGGTCAACCATTTCTTCTTTAATAATTGCCGGCACAAACTTAAGACCGGCAAGCTGCGAAGCCCTAAAACGCCTCTCACCGACAACTAATTCGTAAGTATCTCCGCTTTTTATAACCACCAACGGCTGAATAACTCCATGCTCTTTTATGGAATCCGAAAGCTCCTTAAGCGCCTGGGCTTGAAAAGTTTTTCTGGGCTGGAAAGGGTTTGGAACAATTTTTTCCACCTCAATTTGGTCTATTCTCGCGCCCTCGTAGGAAACTTTTTCGCTTAAACTTTCCATGGTTGGGAGATTTGACGCTACTGGTTTTGTTTCCTCTGGCGCGCTCGGCAATTCCGGCATAACAGGAGCTGGCGCAATAGCGGGTTGCGCAGCTGGCTGATAGGACAAATAAGACTGATCAGCCGTATTGGTCTTGTCGGTTACTACAGCGGCTTGCTGGGTGTTATTTAAGGAGTCTAAAGATTGAATTGTAATATTAGGCTGAATGTTTGTGTTTTCCATATCAATATATTTTTTGGAGTAAAACAGTGGTGCCGGTGGTGGGAGTCGAACCCACAATCCCGTAAGGGCGAACGATTTTGAG
>CAZACP010000014.1:0-18298 GCA_964483665.1 uncultured Candidatus Saccharibacteria bacterium | reverse complement strand
ATCATTCCCAAAATTTTTTTTGCGGCTTTGTAAACATTATGTTCTTTGGTAAGCTGCCTGGCCTCTGAGTCGTTTATGACAAATACGTTAATCATCTTCAAAATTTTTTTTAAGTCCGGCAGCGCGGTTTCTATCCAGAGGTTCATGGTGTCTAAGCCCACTAACTTAGGTTGCTTAATTTGCTTTAGGACATCGAGCTGTAAACTTGGGTGTATGTTGCCTAAAAAAATGTATTCTGCTGATTGTTGAATATCGTTAAGCTTGGGTTTAAAGTCCGCAAACACGCCTAAGGAGGTTTTTAAAGTATCGCGCGTGTTTAAGTCAAAGTGATACTTGCCGGCCCAGTGAAAAGTTTTGCCTTTTTGTTTTTGTATGCCGGAAACATCAATTTGCTTTTTTTTAAAAACATCGAAGCTGTTAAAATCTTCACCCACAACGGCCACAACCGAAGGCTTAACAAAATAGCTGGCAGCCAAACTAAAATAGGTGGCACTACCGCCTAAAGCTTTGTCTGCTTTGCCAAAAGGGGTTTCTATGCTGTCGTAGGCTACAGAGCCTATTACCAATAAATTTGACGAATGATTTTTCATAGAGTAATATTACCATATGCAGAAATCTTCTTACAGTTTTGGACTTATGGTGATGCCTCTTTCCAAGTGAAAGCGGCTTCTTTGAACATAACTCGATTGTATTCAAAAAAGCCCCTTTCATGAGAGAGGGGCTTTTGAAATGGAGGGACCATGAAGTACGCCAAAGTTGAAATAAATGCTACCGCAGGCTGTCTTTACTGCAGTTCACCCCTCCAAAAAAAGCGAGGGTGGGAATTTGTTGATCTTTGTTTAAATGCATCCTGTGACCCGCATGGCAGTGGCGACCCACGTAGGTGTCCTGAATGTGGCTGCGGTCATTTTTTGTACGCGGGGCAGAATAGCGGTGTGACTAGGCTGAGGTGCTCTGTTTGTGATTCATTTTTTGAGTCGTATGCTGTAACTAAGCGGCAGCCTATGGTCGTTCCAGAGAGAGTCTAGTAGTTTTAGCCTCTCTCGAATTTTTTTATTCCAAAATCTTCATTCAAAAATCTAAAATTTTTTATCCCATACTGTGTCTTAAAACTGCCTGGCGTTCTATTATGTGTGTCAGCGGTTTTTTTGTTTTTAACTGCAAGTGAAGTTTTTCGCAAAGCTTGTAGTGGGCTTTTTCTTCTGTTGTTTTTGGCCCTAACTCATCAATCAAGTATTTTTCTATTTCTTGCACATCGTTCCAAATTTCCCTAAAAGCTAAATGTTTTTTTGCCAAAGCTTCCAAACCCGGCTTGTACAAAAAGCCGCCGGCTTTGATCAAATCTTTTTTAAAGTTTAAGTAATATTTTTCCAACAGTTTTTGCCTGCCTAATTTTTTTATTTGGGCAAGGCCGCGGCCGGTGCCAATTAGTTCGGGGGGTATACCCAAAGAATATAGCGCGCCGGTAAAGGAAATTGCGCGGGGGAGTTTTACTTTCCCAACGCCCCGGCTGTAGCCAAACAAGCCAATGTGCTGAACTCGTTCCCGTCTTTTTGGTATGTAGCCGCTTACTTCGTTTATTATGGGCGCAATATGCTCAATGCTTTCCTGATATGGTTTTTCAAAATAGTGGAGCAGGGCAATTAAATCGCGCTCCTCTGAGGGCGCAATTAATTTAGCTTTTTTCCGGGGTAAGGTTTTATTTAAAAAGCTGACAGCATTTTTTACCAACGGTTTTTTATAGTCGTACCTAAAGGCGCTCTGAATGGTTGCGGTTTTTACTCCTGAATACTCAGTAACAAAATCTTCGGTGTAAAAAGGGGAAAGGCCGCCCCTAAACGGCAGGCTGCCAACGCCAATAACTGGAAAGAGCTTAAGTTTGTGTTTTTTTTCAAATTTTGAATAGCGTGAAAGCGCGATTTTTATAGCTAGCACGGTTGGAACTAGTCCGGAGTTTAAAGCCGGGTCTGAGCGGGCTACAAAAGGCCTTAGGTAGACGGGAGTTTTTTTAAAAGCGTGCCTGTAAAGAGTTAGATATTTTTCTAAAATGTCGCTTGAGTGAATAATAGTTTTTACGGTTTCAAAAAGCGGTATGAGTTCTAAGAACATATCGCAATTGTTTTCCATTCGGTTAAGCGGGTGCCGCAGGCAAGCCATTTCGTCAAAAGCTTCCTGAATGGCAATTATTTCCTCTGCGCTTTCAGTCATTGGCAAAATAACCTCAAACAAAGGCGGGGAATGTAAGTTAAGCTGCCGCGCCAGTCCGGCCGCTGTTAGTATGCCCATTATGGCGCGGCTGACCCGGAATTCTTCCTGGACTTTGGGGTTTGGCAAACGGAAAGTTAAAAATTTTTGTTTGCCGATTTGATTTTTTTGAAAATACTTAAAATGTTTAGCCACCAGCCTTTCCATTACGCTTTCGTCAACCAGTTTTCCTTCCCAGTCCCACATATATTCCTCTATGTTTAAGTCGTTATAACTTAAAAAGCATTCCCTGGCTTCTTCCACGGTGGGAATGAGGCTATGGGAATGCCAAAAGGGCTTTTGCCCGTGGTCGGGATGCTGGGTGGCCATAGTGGCCGGAATTTTACGCAATATTTTTGCCATCAGGTTTATTTTCACACATAGTTTTAAGTATGTCAAAAGTTTGTTATAATTAGACAAATTGACAAAAATGACAAAATTTAAAAAAATGACATAATTGTGCCGCATTCTGTTTTTCTAAAATTTTGTCAATTATGTTCAATTTTATTTAATTTTACTTAATATTTTTATGAACATTCATCCGATTGTTGTACATTTTCCCATTGCCCTTTTAACCCTTTATTCAATTTTTGAAATTGCCCGCTTCCCGTTTTTAACCAAGCAGCCTTGGTATTTTTTCATTAAGGCGGTATTGGTAATTTTGGGCAGTTTGGTTTCCGGGGCTGCTCTTCTTACCGGCCAGCTCTCGGAAAAGTTTCAGGAAGGCAATCCGGTTTTGGAATACCACGAATTTTTTGCCTATTCTACCGCAGCGATTTTTGGCTTAATTGCTTTGTTGTACGCGCTTACTTGGTATGCGGATCATAGGGCTCAGCAGGGGGTTAGTTTACAAAGCAGGCTGGTTAGATTTTCTCAGTTTATTGTTAAAGGCAAATTGATAATCCTATTGGTGCTTTTAGGTCTTATGTGTGTGACCATAACCGGTGGCCTTGGCGGGGTTATGGTCTTTGGACCGGACGCTGACCCGTTCTTTAAGCCAATATATCAATTGTTAATGAAAATTAAGTTATAGATTCCAAACTTTGCGGAATTAGTATAATGGTAGTACGAGACCTTCCCAAGGTTTAGGCACGGGTCCGATTCCCGTATTCCGCTCCAAAAAATATGACATCACAAAACAAACTTTCTTTAGAACCCTACAAAGGCACGAGGGATTTTTATCCTAAAGATCAATTTATTCAGAATTATATTTTTAGCGTTTGGAAAAAAGTTTGCGAGTCTTACGGGTATTTGGAATACAACGCTTCTATTTTAGAAGAAACAGAATTATACAAAAGCAAAAGCGGGGAAGAAATTGTTAACGAACAAACCTATTCTTTTATAGACCGCGGCGGCAGGAATGTAACCATTAGGCCGGAAATGACTCCGACCGTGGCTCGTATGGTGGCGCAAAAAAGAAAAGAGCTTTCTTTTCCCTTGCGCTGGTTTAGTATTCCCAATTTATTCCGCTACGAAAGGCCGCAAAGGGGGCGCCTTAGGGAGCACTGGCAGTTAAATGCGGACATGTTTGGCGTAGACGGCATAGAGGCAGATGTGGAAGTAATTTCTTTAGCCTATTCTATTATGAAGGGTTTTGGCGCGAAAGATGAGGATTTTGAAATTAGAATCAACGACAGAAAAGCAAAATTAACCGGCATTGAAGAAAATAGTTTAACCGAAGAACAAAAGCACAAAGTTGTAAAACTAATTGATAAAAAATTAAAAATGTCGCCGGAAGCTTTTAAGGAAGCCGCGAAAGAAATTTTAGGCAAAGTTATAGACTTGTCTTACCAAGAAACTGACTACACCAAACAAATAATCAAGCTTTTAAATGACAGAGGGATTCTAAATGCGAAATTTAACCCTTCGTTAGTTAGAGGCTTTGACTATTATACGGGTATGGTTTTTGAGGTCTTTGACACAAACCCTGAAAACAGCCGTTCTATTTTTGGGGGTGGAAGATACGACGATTTGGTAAGTATTTTTGGCGTGGAAAAAGTTACGGGTTTGGGTTTTGGTTTGGGAGACGTAACCACCCGTGATTTTTTGGAAACGCACAATTTGTTGCCCGAATATGTTTCGCCGGTTAAGTTATACATTTGCCACCTGGAAGGCTATTTGGATGCCGCCAGCCAACTGGCAGCCGAACTTAGAAGCCAGGGGTTGAACGTAGCAGTGGATTTGTCAGACCGCAAAGTTTCCCAGCAGGTAAAAACCGCAGATAAGGAATTAATTCCTTACATAATTGTGGTTGGTGAAGAAGAGGTAAAAAGCCGGAAATTTAAGGTTAAAAATCTTAGGGGCAGTAATGAAACGGAAGTTTTAAAAGAAAACTTAAAAAGCTTTTTATTAAATGAATAAACATTCCAACATTCTGCAGAATGTTGGAATGTTGTAAATATGCAGCTTCAAGTTGGCGTAAAAATTTTATTAAAAAATAAAGCAGGCAAGTTTTTGTTAGTCAGAAGGAACCCAAAAAAATACCCGGAAGTAGGCGCAGAGTGGGATATAGTTGGCGGCAGAATTGAACCCGGCTCATCACTTATAGATAATCTTAAACGGGAAGTTATGGAAGAAACGGGTTTAGAGTTAAGATCACAAGTTACTTTAGTTGCGGCTCAAGATATTTTTCCACAAGACAGACATGTTGTTAGGTTAACTTATGTAGGAAGCATAGATGGCGAACCAAAAATAGATGAAGAGCACACGGAGCTTCAATGGTTTACAAGTGCAGAAATAAAGGGGCTTAAAAATTTAGATAAATATTTTAAAGAGTTAATCGAAAACAAAATTATTGAATTATAAATACTTATGCCAAAAAGGCTTTTATTTTTTTTGTTTGTAATAGTGTTTCTTGCCGCGGTAATAATTATTTGGCCTAAAAAAGGCGTCAGCCCGGCAATTAATAATTTTGAAGAGTGCGTGGCCGCGGGTAATCAGGTTTTAGAAAGTTATCCCAGGCAGTGCCAGACTAAAGACGGCAGGAATTTTGTAGAAACAATTATTCCGGGAGAATAAATATATGGAATATAGTAAAATTGACCAAACAAACGAGCCTGAGTTAAGCCGTGTTGCCGCCTTAATTACTTTAGCCAGAGTTGAAAAATTTTCAGACTTAAACGCGGACAGCTTGGAAGCGGGCGATGAGTTGTTTAAGAAAAAAATAAGGGAGTTATGGAAAGAGTTAATGGTTTCAGGCAGAGTTAAGGTAGATAAAAAAACAGGTGAGACTTATGTTGCGGCAGAAACCGATTTAGATGGTCGGTGTTCTTTGGGTATGCTGTCTTTGGCGGGTATAGATGTTAGCAAGACAAAGTATGTGGCTCCGGGTCAGTGGGAAGACGGTTACATACATTTTGACACAGGAAGCAAAGATGGTCTTTCCGTAGAAGTATTAATTAGCGAGGCGGGATTAATTGAGCCATTAAAAACCGCCTTTATGGACCATCATTCTAAAGATTCCAAAAATGATACCTCCTCAACGAAAATCGCTTACGAAACTATGGCAAGTCTGGGAATGATAACCAAAAACGAAAGTCTTGAAAAATTGGTAAATTTTGTAACCCAGGTAGATAACCGCTCATTTCCTAAGGAAAAGAATTATTTTAAAAATTCTTACAAAACGGTTTGGGGGCTAGAAAGATTTATGACTTTTGACCAAATTTATAAATACTTCTCTTCGGGTAAAAGTCCGTTAGCCGAACTTTCAAAAGACGAGATTGCTACTTTAGGTCTTGCCCAGGTTAGCGAAAAGTGCCGAGACTGGATTAATGTATCGCTCCGTAGTCTTGAAGAAATGAAAAAAGGCGGGTTAATTGTAAGTTGCCCTAAATATGGCGATATAGCAATAGATATTGCCAGAAATGGCAAAAAAAATGTGCCCGGAGGTTATGTGGCGGCAAAATCCCAAGGTTGCGGAGGTTATGTAATTTGGAGTCCGGAGGAACAAAGTTTTTTTATTTCAACTGGCATTCCTTTACAAGAAATTTTTTCGCAAGGTAAACCAATTAGGGAAACTATGTGGATTAAGCCGCGTGGCGATGGTGAGTCTTTAAATATAAAACTGAGCGAGGTTTTGAATATTTTAGCGGGCAAAAATTTCAAGCCGCGAGGGGAGTTAGAAAAATTTTTAAGAGAAGAAAAAAAAGGTGTTGTCACACTTAAGGCCTCCGGTAAGTAATAAATTTAATGGAATTAAACAGGCAAAACGCTTACAATTTAATGTGCGAGTGGGTAAGTTCGCAAAGTTTACGCAAGCATATGCTCTGCGTGGAAGCGGCAATGCGCGCATACGCGAAAAAATTTGGTGAAGACGAAGAGTTATGGGCGATTACCGGGCTATTGCATGATTTTGACTACGAAAAATATCCTGAAGTTAATGCCGAAGCAAAAACCGGTCATCCCTTCGAAGGAGTTAGATATCTAAAATCTTTAAATTATCCGGAACCTGTGGTAACGGCAATACTTGGCCACGCGTTATATAGTGGTACGCCCAGGGTCAGTAAAATGGATAAAACTCTGTTTGCCGTTGATGAACTGTGCGGTTTTTTAGTCGCATGCGCGCATATGAGAGCGGATAGATTTGAAACTTTAGAGGCGGCTTCGGTGCTTAAGAAGTTAAAAGACAAAAAGTTCGCGGCTAAAGTAAGCAGGGAAGATATAGACTTGGGTATAAAAGAAATGGCGGTAGACAAAATAGAGCATATAAACTTTGTTATTGAGGCTTTGCGGGGAATATCGAAAGAATTATTTTAAATAATCCATAGAAGAAAAATACCTGTTATAAAAACGTAATGAAAAAACTTGTTATAACAATTCTAATTTTGGTTTCAGCAGTGGCCGGTTTTGACTATTACCAGAGGCACGAGGCAAAGCTTGGGGGACTGGCTAACAACGGTATAGAGGTAATAAACGAGCTGGCTACTTCGGCGCAAAAAGAAATTTCTAAACCGGGCGGATTGCGTTCAAGCACCAATGCATCCGGCGCTTTTTTAACCCGAGTAGGCACTATAAACCAGACTAACATACAGCGGCAACAAAACGGACTTTCGGCTTTAAAGGAAAATACGCTTTTAAACCAGGCCGCTATGAACAAGGCAAAGGATATGTTTGCCGCCCAGTATTTTGAACATATTTCGCCAATAGGCAAAGGCCCAGACAGTTTAGCAGAGGACGTAAATTATGAATATATTGCTATCGGGGAAAATTTGGCTTTGGGCAATTTTAAAAACGACGAAGAGTTGGTTGTAGCCTGGATGAACAGCCCGGGACACAGAGCCAATATTTTAAATGCCAAATATGAAGAAATCGGCGTGGCTGTTTTACAAGGTATGTACGAAGGCCGAAAAACTTGGATGGCTGTGCAAGAATTCGGTAAGCCAAAAAGCAGTTGTTTGAGCGTAGATCAAAATTTAAAGATCCAAATGGGAAACTATAAAGTTGAAATTACCGGCCTGAAAGAACAACTAGACGTTCTAAGGAATTATTTAGATACAACAGACCCTAAGACCAAACCGGAAGTTGAGGAATATAACCAAAAAGTAGCGCAGTTTAACGACTTGGTAAAAATATACAACAACAAAATAGATTGGCTAAAAAATATGACCACTGAATACAACAGACAAGTTAATGCTTATAATGCTTGTATTGGCAGTTAAAATTGCCGGAGAATATGTATTTTAGCCGTATTTTTGCTATAATAGATTTATACATTATTAATGTTTTGAATATGAAAAAAATACTTGTTTTTACAAGCCTATTTTTCTTGGCTAGCACGGCAAATGCAGCTGAGTTAATGGCTCCAAAAAATAAAGAGAATCCAAATTTTACGATTTCCGCTTCCGAACAGCATAAAAACTTGTATGCTGCTGCTCCAAACTTAACGGTTAACAGCAAAACTTTAGGTGATTTAACCGCAGCCGGCGGAACCGTAACCTTAATTGGAGAGGTGGAAAACGGGCTTTTACTTGCCGGGGGGAATTTGTCTGTTAGCGGGCCGGTGGGAGGCAATGCGCGAATTGCCGGAGGCAATATAAACATATCTACTTCGATTATGGGAGATTTGGTTGTAGTCGGCGGAAACGTGACTATTTCTCAAAAAGCCAGTATAGGCGGAGATTTAATTTTAGCTGCGGGAAACGTAATTTTAGAAGCGCCGGTGGCCGGTAAAATAAATTTTGTGGGCGGTAATTTAACCGTAAATTCTAAAGTCAGCGGCGGCATTAACGCCAGACTAACCGACAGGCTGGTTTTTGGCCCGCAGGCAGAAGTTTTAGGAAACATTACCTACAAAGCTCCGGTTAAGGCTGTAATAGATACCGGCGCGAAGCTCGGGCCTTTAACTTATAATCCGGCTAAAGACAATTCCAAAGCCAAAATCGCAACCATATTAACAGCGGCTTTGGTTATAAAACTTTTGGCTTGGATGCTTGCTTCCTGGCTTTTGTTAAAACTAAGAAAGAAACGCGTTTTGGAAACTGTGGAGATTATGCAAAAAAAGCCTTGGGAGTCTTTAGGTTTTGGTTTGCTTGCGTTAGTTGGCTGGCCAATTGTTACGGTGTTGGTTTTGCTGACTGCTGTGGGTTATTATGTGGCAATAATTTTGGCTTTGGTATATGTTTTGCTTTTGTTGATTGGAGCACTGCTTTCCGCATTGTTTGTCGGACATTTAGCAATGCACTATTTGACCAAAGCTTCGGAAAGCGTGCCTGCCTGGCAGACAGCGGTTTTGGGCGTTGTACTTTGGCAATTAATAAAATTTATTCCCATTGTAGGATGGCTCACTTGCGCCATAATTTTCCTAATGGTTTTGGGAGCAATGGTTAGAATACTAAAACATCAATTAACACATAACGACTAAACATATGGGTATATTCGACAAGTTGAAGGATATTAATGAAATGCGCAAGCAGGCCAACCAAATGCAAGGCATGCTCGCTCAGCAAACCGTTATCGGGCAGTCTGGAGGCGGAAAGATTAAAATTACCATGGACGGCAATATGGAGGTTAAAAGTGTGGAGGTAGCGCCTGAGGTAGCGGGCGACAAAGCGGAAGTCGCCCGAAATATTCGCTCGGCGTTGGAAGATTTGTTTAAACAGCACAAGAAGATGCTGCAAAAGAATTTTAGCGGTATGCTTCAGTAGCCAAAAGTTTAAGAAAAAGATTTTGTTAAAAAAACTATTTTCGTTATTATTTTTGGTTTTATTTACGGCCGGAATGATTCCTTCGTCAGCCGAGGCTTTGACTATGGCTGAAATAATTTCCGGTAGCGCAGTAAACGCGGCGGAAAATTTAAGCGGGGAGGCTAAGGCATATGTAGTAATAGACAGGTCTTCTGGCCAAATTTTGCTTTCAAAAAATGCCGATTTAAAATGGCCGCCTGCCAGTTTAACAAAACTTGTCACGGCCATGGTGTTTATGGAAAGTAATACTTCTTTAAACAAAGTTATTGCCATGAAAAAGGAAGACGAAGTTGGGGGACAAAGGCTTGTAACCAAAACCGGAGTTTCCTACAAAACCAGGGATCTGCTTCATGCCGCCTTAATTTCTTCTCACAACAACGCCGCTCATGCCCTAGCAAGGTCAACCAATCTAACCGATGAGCAATTTATTGATTTAATGAACAACAAAGCTAAAGCCCTAGGAGCTGTACATACCCATTTTTTAGAATCCACCGGAATGAACCCGCTAAATTATACAACCGCTTTGGATTTTGCTAAAATTGTTGATGCGGCTTTAAAAGATCCGTACATTAGCCTTATTACTAAAAAAAATAGCTATAGTTTTACTTCGGTAAACAATAAAAAATATAAACATAAAATTACCAGCACTAACAAACTTTTAACCGACACAGAATTAAGCTTAGTTGGCGGTAAGACCGGTTTTTTAGAGGAATCGGATTATAATTTTGCAAGCGTGACTAAAGACCAGTTTGGCAATGAATTTGTCATAGTCGTTTTGGGAGCCAAGGATCAAAAAATTCAATTCGGCCAAACCAAAAGTTTGGCCTTGAGAGCGACAGCAATTAAAGTTTTTGGTTTTGATTCACAGGTTGCCGGCACAAGTACGGCTGCAAACATTAATTTTAACAAATAATTTATTTCTAAAATCATTTTATGAAAAAGACGCCAATTATAGTAACTATTATAGTAATAGCTTTTATGGGTTTAGGTTTTTTGCTCTATAAAATTTCTCCGCAGCCGGAGCCCGGTTTGGAATTAAAAGGTTTTGACTACAGCCAAGTTCAGAAAACAGACAAGCCAAGGCCCGTTGAGCAGGACGACCATATTTTGGGAAACCAAAAGGCAAAAAATGTGCTTATAGCTTATGAAGATTTGCAATGCCCGGCTTGTAGGAATTTTGAGCCCATTTTAAAACAGTTGCCCGCGGAACTTAACGATACAAAGTTGGTTTTTAGGCATTATCCGCTTTACCCAAGGCCGCACCAAAATGCGCTTGTGGCGGCTTACGGAAGCGAAGCTGCCGCTGCTCAGGGAAAGTTTTGGGAATTTGCCAATTTAATGTACGAAAGGCAAGACGAATGGACGGATTTAAAAAATCCTTTGGAAAAAATGGCTGAAATTGCCGCGGCTGCAGGGGTAGGCAACATAGAACAATTTAAGTCAGACGTACTTTCCAGCAAATACAGCGAAAAAATTCAAAAGGACAATTTTGAAGCCCTGGGTATGGGTGTTGGCGGCACGCCAAGTTTATATTACAACGGCACGAAAGTTGAAGTCGGTTCGGTTGCTTCTATAAAAGCGCAAATAGAAAAGTTACCTAAATAATTAATGAATTATAAAAATTTTGCCATAAGCTTAGCTAAAGAAGCGGGTGCGGAGATCCGCAAGAATTTTGCAAATGGCTTGAAAATGTCAAAAGAGTGGAAAAAAGACGGCACGCCGGTTACCAAAACCGACATTGCCATAAATAAAATGGTAATAAAGGGAGTAAAAAAGTTTTTTCCGAAGCACGGTGTTTTGGGGGAAGAGGAGAGTTATAATATAACTAATACAGAGTATTTGTGGGTTTGTGACCCGGTAGACGGCACCGTGCCTTTTTCTCACGGTATTCCTACTTGTGTATTTTCTCTGGCCTTGGTAAAAAATGGCCAGCCTATTTTAGGAGTAATTTTTGAGCCCTTTTTGAAAAGGATGTTTTTCGCGGAAAAAAACAAAGGCGCTTTTCTAAATGGAAAAAAAATTTCGGTAAATAAACTAAATTTCCCGCAAGGCGTAATGGGATTTAGTAATCTTGGTATGACTGAATTAAAAACCCGTTTTCCTCAAATGCCTATTATCTGTCTGTGGTGTATTTGTTACGAAGGTATACTTGTAGCAAGCGGAGAATTGACTGCTACTTACTATAACCATTACAATGCGCACGATATTGCCGCTTTAAAGGTTATAGTTGAGGAGGCGGGGGGTAAAGTAACAGACAAGAACGGCAATGAACAGCGTTATGACGGTAAAATAAACGGCGCAATAATTTCCAATGGAGTAGTGCATAACGATTTAATTAAAATAATAAACAAACATTACAAAAAAGCCGAATAAAAATAAATAAGAATTGTTGCTAAAAAGTCACATATGTGACTTTTTAGCAACAAACAAATTGATGTATAAATAAGAGGAGCCCGGCGGATGTTTGGTCCGCCGGGCTCATGAGATGGTTAGGGCTCATGAGATAGTTAGGGCGATGCTCTAAAGGCCTGCACCCAGCGCCGGCCTTCGGGTTCGTCTCGCCCGTACCAAAGGACTTGGTTGGCTATGCCGGCGATACCGTTGAGGTATTCGTTGTCGCAGGCCTTTAGCATTAGCCGGCCGTCCTTTTTTTCGACTTGGGGTTTCTCCTCGTTGCCGTCGGGGCAACGAACCGGGGGAAGAATTCCTGCGTAGCCTTCCAAAAATTCTTGCCAGCGCTTTTCAGAGATGGCTTTGTTGTGCGATAGGATAACAGGATTCGTGCCCTGTACGATGTCCGGCTGCCCGTCGCCGTCGCAGTCGTCTATTGCTCTGTTTGTTTCTCTGTCGATCTTTCGGGTTCCCGGGGGACCTAGGCAACTAAAAATCGGTTCTTTTGGAAACATTCGAAGCGCCTCCTCTCCTAACAGCGGAGCTTCGACTGGTGTTGGAGGCCAGTTGAAAACAAAACATAGCATCCCTAGCGTCAAGATCAGAATCACCCAAAGTTTGGTTTTTGAGTCTAGCATTGTGCCCCCTCCTTTTCATAGGGACAAAACAGTTTAACATATTGAAAAAGGTTGGTCAATTAGGTATAATTGATTGTTATGAAGAGAAAAATAGCAAAAAGACAAAATCAACCTCCCCCTAGCCCTCTCCTTAGAAGTAGAGGAGAGAAGAGAGTGCTTATTGCTCTATCTGGTGGAATAGATAGTGCGGTTTCGGCACATCTACTCATCAAGCAGGGGTATACGGTAGAAGCCGCGTTTATGAAGAATTGGACTAGCCAGGAAGGGCTTTTAAAGAACGAGTGTCCTTGGCTGGAAGATAGAAGAGAGGCTTTAAGAGTGGCCGGGTTTTTAAACATACCCCTTCATACCTTAGATTTTGAAAAACAGTATCAGGCGACTGTTATGAAGTATTTTTTTAATGAATACAAAGCTGGGCGCACGCCAAACCCGGACGTTATGTGCAACAAGGAAATTAAGTTTAAGCTTTTGTATAACTGGGCTATGAAAAACGGCTTTTATTATTTGGCAACGGGACACTACGGGCAAGTAGTAAGTAGTAAGTTGGTAAGTGGTAAGCAGAAAAAGAAAAACATTTACAATTCTACAACTTACAGCTTACAACGTTCAGTGGACGAATTTAAAGACCAAACCTATTTTATATACAATATAAAAACCGAGCAGCTGCCTCATGTGCTTTTCCCGATTGGCGGGTTTAAGAAAGACCAGGTAAGAAAATTGGCCAAAAAAATTGGCCTTCCGAATGCGGAGCGAAAAGAAAGCATGGGCCTGTGCTTTGTGGGTAAAATCAGACTTAAAGATTTTTTGAAGCAAAAATTAAAAGGGAAAAAAGGTAAAATAATGGGAGAAAAGGGAGTAATAGGATATCATGACGGCCTTCATAATTACACCATTGGTCAGCGTCAGGGCATAAAAGTCGGGGGCAATGCGGGTCCGTATTATGTAGTTAGTAAAGATTTAAAAACTAACACATTATATGTAACCAATAATCCCGAAGACGAGCGGTTGTTTGTTAAAGAAGTGCAATTACATAGCGTAAATTGGATAAACCAGCTAATAAGCCAATCAGCTAATAAGCCAATCAGCTTGCAAGGACGTTATAGGCACCAGGGCGAACTCGTACCTCTTACGATATTGCCACTTGATAAAAAACATTACCAAGTAATTTTTAAGAAACCCCAAAAAGCTGTTGCGAGCGGACAGAGTTTGGTATTATATAAAGGTAGGGAGTGTGTTGGGGGAGGAGTGATAGGATAATGACAAAAACGACGGAAATGACATGAATGACAAAAATTAAAATCAAAAAAAGCAGGTTTAAAGCAAATACCTTAAGTTAAAAAATATGAATAAAGACATTTTGGAAGTGTTGATTGAAATACCTAAGGGAACAAAAAATAACAAATATGAATATGACCACAAAACCGGAAAAATATTTTTGGATTTTGTCTTTGAGAATTTAACTTACCCCTATAACTACGGAGAGGCGGTTGGGACTATGGGAGGAGACGGCGATGCGCTGGACGTTTTAGTTTTTTCTGACAAGCCTTTAGAGCAGTCCATGGTGGTAAAATGCATACCTTTCGGGATTATGAAAATGCTTGACCGCGGCGAGGTTGATGACAAACTATTGGCAGTTCCTTTAGGTGACTCATATGCCGAAAAATATAAAGACATAACCGATTTCTCCGAAGAAGAAAGAAAACAGGTTCGGGAGTTTAACCAGGAAATTGCCAGACAAAAGAAAAAACATACCGAAATTTTAGGTTTCTTTGGGAAAGAAGAAGCGCTAGAAGAAATAAAAAAATCAATCATATAATATTAAAAACCCTTGTAAAAGGGTTTTTAATATGGTATAAATATATGTCATTTCTGCCGGTGTAGAAATGACTGCTACAGCAATTTTGCTGAAGTAAAACTTCCGGTAAGCCTCAAGGGGGGCTTATGCAAAAAAAAGAAATTTTGCTTTTTGCGGCGATGGGATTGTTGATGATTTTTGGCGTGGCGGTCCAGTGGGGCGGAACGGCTGAAATTTGGCTCGGAATCGCATTTTTGTCGGGCATTGGTTTCGGCTTGTTGGCAAGAACTTTGCCGTCGCCGTTCTGGGTGTTTAAGGGGCCTGGCGCCTCACGGACTTGGTGTTTGGTGATTTTGTACTTTGGTGCCTATTGCGCTGTGGGCTACAACGTTGCCAGGCAGCCGGCGTCTACTCAGTTTGTCGTGGGGCTGAAAGGAGATTTGTTAACCCCTTACGTGTTGGCGGGGGTTGCTTCGTTCTTGGGGCTCTTAGTCTCTTTGATTGAGTTACCCAGCGGTTTGAGTCGCTTTTTTCGGACTCACTGGCCCAGTATTGTGTTTGTGTGTGTGGTGGTTTTGCTTTTGTATGCGGTCGTTTGGGGCGTGCTTTACTGACCCGAGCCCGGGCCACCCACACCGTAAGATTTCTCCCTCAGGCCGGCAAGTCGCGTTTCGCGTTTTGCCGGCCTTTTCTATTTTAAAAGGCTCACACCGAGTGAGCCTTTTAAAATATTATCTAAATGGAAAAAAATCGTACTCAGTATCCATATAATTTATATTTATTAACTATTAACCTTTAAAAATTTAATCAATAAGAGTGCCACAATATTTATTATTTTTAGCACCCCAGTAGCAATCCGCCTACGGTGGATGGTACGGGGCAGGTTGGGTTTACGGCTTCAAAAATTTAACTAATAGTAAAGCAACGATATTGATTATTTTTATCATTGGGTTTATAGCAGGACCTGCAGTGTCTTTGTATGGGTCGCCTACGGTGTCGCCGGTAACAGCTGCTTTATGAGCATCGCTGCCTTTACCGCCAAAAGAACCTTCTTCAATGTACTTTTTAGCATTATCCCAGGCAGCGCCGCCGGTGGTCATAGAAATACCCACGAATATACCGGTTATAATAGTTCCTACAAGCAAACCGCCCAATGCCGCGGCGCCTAAAGTTAAACCGACTAATATTGGAACAACAACCGGGATTAAAGCCGGAACAATCATTTCTTTAATAGCGGCTTTGGTAACAATATCAACCGCTCTAGAATAGTCAGGCTTGGCTGTTCCTTCCATAATACCTTTTATTTCTCTAAACTGCCTTCTAACTTCTTCCACCACGGCTTTAGCCGCATTGCCTACGGCAGACATAGCAATAGAGGCAAACAAGTAGGGGAGTAAACCGCCAATTAACAAACCTACTAAAACTTTGTTGTCAGACAGGTCAAAGACCGAAGCAATGCCGCTGGCATTTAGTTCCTGGGTGTAAGCGGCAAACAAAACCATGGCGGCAAGGCCGGCCGAAGCTATGGCATAACCTTTGGTTACAGCTTTTGTGGTGTTGCCAACTGCGTCGAGCGGGTCAGTTACATCTCTAACAGATTTGTCTAACCCGGCCATTTCCGCAATCCCGCCGGCGTTGTCAGTAATGGGTCCAAACGCGTCAATTGCCACTACAATACCTGTAAGGCTAAGCATTGACATAACTGCGAGCGCTATGCCGTAAAGGCCTGCTAAACCGTAAGCAGTTAAAATCGCAATAACAATAACTATTATAGGAGCAGCGGTAGACTGCATGCCAACAGCAAGGCCTTTTATTATGTTGGTGCCGTGGCCGGTGGTGGAAGCTTCGGCTATGTCTTTAACAGGGGAGAAGGACTTGGAGGTGTAATATTCGGTTATTAAAGTAACTAAGCCGGTTACCACCAAGCCAATTAACGCGCAGTAGAAAAGATTCATTGTACTGTAGAGGCCATTGTCAACCATTAACATTTTAGTAATAGGGTAAAAAGCTATGGCGGAGAGTATACCGGTGACAGCAAAACCTTTATACATAGCGCCCATTATATTTTGGCTTTTGCCTAAGCGCACAAACCAAGTTCCAATAATTGTGGTTACTATAGATACCGCGCCAATTAAGAGCGGATAGGTTAAGGCGTTAGAACCTTTAAAGGTTAAAATATTTTCAAAAGTAAAACTGCCAAGCAGCATTACTGCCACGGTAGAAACTACGTAAGTTTCAAACAAGTCAGCGGCCATACCTGCGCAGTCGCCCACGTTGTCGCCCACGTTGTCCGCAATTACGCCTGGGTTACGAGGGTCGTCTTCGGGAATATTGCTTTCAATTTTTCCCACCATATCGGTTCCTACGTCCGCGCCCTTGGTAAAAATGCCTCCGCCTAAGCGGGCAAACACAGAAATTAAAGAAGAACCAAAAGCCAGGCCGGCTAAAGCCGACAAATCTTTTGTTAACCAGTAAAAACCGGTAACGGAAAGAAGGCCCAAGCCTGCTACAAACAAACCGGTTACAGAACCGCCCTCAAAAGCTAAAGTTAAAGCCGAGGCTAAACCTTTTTTTGCAGCTTCTGCTGTTCTGACATTTGCCCTTACCGAAATATGCATTCCTATGAAGCCGGCAACCGCGGAGAGTACTGCGCCTAAAATAAAGCCGTAAATTGTGTTAGTAGAAAAACCGCCAGGACCCATTTCGGTCGGATCGCTAAAAAAGCGGGTAATATACATTAAGAAAACTATAATTAAAGCAACCATTCCAACGGTTTTGTATTGCCTTGAAAGGTAGGCCTTTGCGCCAGCTTGAATGGCACCGGCGATTTCGAGCATTTTGCCTTCGCCTTGCGGCTTTTTTAAAATTTTCCAAATTAAAAACGCTCCATACAAAAGCGCTAAAACGGCTGCCCCGAGGGCATAACTAAGATAGTTCATAGTTGTTAGTTTTTATCAGCCTAGGCTGACGGAAGTAATTACTGGTTAATAGTTATTAAATTCACTCAGGATTATAGCCTTTTTAACGGATTTTTGCAAATAAAAAACAGGCTTTAGGCCCGTTTAGTTATTTTTAGAAACTATTGAAAAAATTCAACTGACTTTACTATTGCGTTAAATTCGGGTTTTAGGCTGACCGACCTGCCGATATCAAAGGTAAAATAGAAATTATTTGCCCAAACCCCGTAGAGTAAGTCGGAAACATTTAAAGCAGGTTGCCCGCCAACAGTATCGTTTTTAGTCGGCAAGTCTTGCATTACAAAATAGTCTTTTTCGCTAATGTAAATTCTAATATTTTCAAATTTGGCTCCGGGATCTATTTCTCCAACAAAAAAATTTCCCTGTTTTTTGGGTAGAGTAACCTTCCAGCCTTTCGGAGTCTTAAAAGCTATGCCGTAAACATTGTAGCGATGGTCTTCCCAATTGCGGGTGTCAGGTAAAACTAATTCCTCGGAAGCTGAAGCAGTGGGGATTGGGCTATAGTTTGAATTTTCCTGGTAGTTAGGATCTTGAACATAGTAGACTTCATTTTTTAAAACTTGGCTACTTATTAGAATAACCAAAAAACCGCCAAATAGCGCAAGGCTTGATAGAAAAATAAAACTAGTGGTTTGTGGGGAAAATTTTTGCATAGAGCGAAGCACTATTTTTCTTCCCCCTCTGGGGAGAAGGTGGCTCGCGTAGCGAGACGGATGAGGGTGTTTGTTTATGTTTCAGTTATTGAATCCTTTTATATATTAAAACAAGATTATTTTGCTTTGTCAAACCCGGTATAACAACATTTGATTTTGATCATGTTCATTCGTTCAAAATATCAAGAGATTCAGTAAATTCGAATATTTTTGTATTTTTAGAATATCAAATGTTGTATACTGGGCAAGCAACTTTTTAGACTCGCATTACTGCCTTTTTCTCATCATTTCTTTTCCCTTAGGGAAGAGCACAGGGTGAGGGGCTATTTTATTTAGCCTTATCGAACAGCTTATCTAAACTGGCGTTGCTGCCGCAGTAATATATGTTTGAAGTTAAATTAACGCAAAATCCGGGATT
>CAZACP010000013.1:0-19185 GCA_964483665.1 uncultured Candidatus Saccharibacteria bacterium | reverse complement strand
TGGTGCCGGTGGTGGGAGTCGAACCCACAATCCCGTAAGGGCGAACGATTTTGAGTCGTTTGCGTATCCCAGTTCCGCCACACCGGCCTGTATCACATTCTAGCAACAAAGGCCATAAAAATCAACCAAACCGAGGCTAACGCAGCACCGGCGAAAATGTCTATTGGGTAATGGTACAAAAGCTTAACCCTGGAATAGGAAGTAAGAATTGCAGCTAGAAAACCAAGACTGCCCAAAAAATAAAAGGAGTTAAAAATCAAAAAAAACGCGCCAAAAAACATAACCGCCGCGTGAGCCGAAGGAAAACTGTCGGGCTTGTTACCAAATGGAGAAAGTAAAATAGCGGAGTTCGGCGGTTCTACGCCTATTTTTTGGTAAGGTCTGGGTTTTTTATAAAAAAAATATATTACCTCGCAAACAGCTCGCAAAATTATCCCTCCCAAAACGGTAAAAATGGCTGTTGAAAAATCTTTAACAATAAGCAAATAAAGCAAAGCCAAGAGCCAAAAATTTATGGGCAAATATATTGCGAAAAAAGTTTGAAGTGATTTTTCGGTCATTTAAAATATAAAATTAATATAATTATGGCAAGCAGCAGCCTATACCAGACAAAAACTTTAAAATCATTCTTGGAAATATACCTGAGCAAATACTTTATGGCCAAAAAACCAAAAATTGCCGCGGAAATAAACCCAACCACAAGCTGTAACACTTGCCCGCTTAAGGCAAAATTCTTTGATTCTAAAAGCCCGGCGCCAAAAATTATGGGTATAGACATTAAAAAAGAAAACCTGGCCGCATCCGGCCTTTTAAAGCTTAAAAACAAAGCCATGGCAATGGTCGCGCCGCTGCGCGAAACGCCCGGCACAATTGCTAAAGCTTGCGCAAAACCAATTAACAGCGCGTCTAAATATTTTATTTTGTCTAAATTCTTTTCCTTTTTTCCAAAAGCATCTGCAAATAAAATTACAAGCCCTACTACCGCCAAATTCAGGGCTACTAAAACCGGATTTCTAAACACTGTAGCCGCCTGCTCTTCAAGCAGTTTACCTAAAATAGCGCCCGGAATGCTGGCTAAAATAATTAACCACGAAAGTTTTTGGTAAATATTGCTTTCCAAATCCCTGGAAGATTTAAACAGGCTATGCCAAAAGCCTTTAAGCAAAAGCCAAATGTCGTTCCTAAAATAAACCACCACAGCCAAAAGCGTGCCCCAATGAAGTATGACGTCAAAAGAAAGACCCAAATCTTTGTTAAACAGCCAGTGGGTAATAATTAAATGCCCAGAGGAAGAAATAGGCAAAAACTCTCCCAAACCCTGTACCATGCCTAAAATAAAACTTTGAATGATTTCCATTTAGGTTAATTTTACTTTCTCTGATTTAAAATGATGCATATACCTGTCCCACATACCATCCGAAGGGTCAAAATCACCCTTTATGCCTGGTTCTGGATACTCCATAAAAATATTTTCATTTTCTCCTTTGCTAAAAAACACCCGGTTTCCGTTGGTACCGGAGCCGAAATCTAATTTACCTCTACCTTGTAAAATATCAGCCGCGGATTTGCCCCAATAGATTTCTGTTATTCTACCCGCCGCTTCTTCCATGGGAGTTTTATATGGCTCCAAAATAGGTCTTTTGTCAACTAAAGTGCTGAGGTAACGAATGAAATTTAAAGATGCTTCCAGCTTCTTTTTTTCATCATCTAATTGTAAAGCCTCTTGAAATAGTCTGAGTGCCTCTTTGCCTTCCGGGGTCATTTCTAACGACTCTTGTTCGATTCGAGATTTTTCTTTCATATATTATTCAATCCCGGGCACGGGGAACTTTAATGAAAATTCTTTAACTTTTTGCTTAATTTCTCTAAGCTGGCTTTCGTCAGTACGATTAGTTAAAGCTTCATCTATTAAATCCGCCACAGTCTGCATATCTGCCTCTTTTGCGCCGCGGGTAGTAAGCGCCGGTGTTCCGAGCCTTATACCCGAAGGATCCATGGGCTTACGCGGGTCAAACGGTATCATGTTTTTGTTTATACTTATACTTACATGTTCCAAACATTTTTCAGCCTCTTTACCGGTTATTCGCTTGCTGCCAAACAAATCTATAAGCATAAGGTGGTTATCTGTCCCGCCTGATATAACCCGATAGCCTTTAGTTTGTAGAGCCCCAGACAGCGCCTGTGCGTTTAAAATAACTTGCTTTGAATACTCTTGAAATTCGGGTTTTAATGCTTCAGTATAAGCTACAGCCTTTGCTGCATTAATATGGTCATGAGGACCGCCCTGAACACCAGGAAAAACTGCTTTGTCTATAGCAGACGCAAATTTTTCTTTGCACATTATCATGGCCCCCCTGGGTCCCCTTAAAGTTTTGTGGGTTGTCGTTGAAACTACGTCGCAATATGGCACAGGGTTTTCTAGTTGTTTTCCAGCTATTAAGCCGGCTATGTGAGCTATGTCCGCAAACAAAAACGCCCCAACCTTGTCGGCAATATCCCTAAACCGCTTCCAGTCTAAATTTCTGGAATAAGCGGAAAAACCCGCCAGTATCATTTTTGGCTTTTCTTTTATGGCAATGGCTTCTACTTCGTCCATATCTATGATTTCTGTTTCTTTTTTTACGAAGTACGGGATTATAGTGTAAAGTTTGCCGGAAAAATTTAAAGGATGTCCGTGCGACAAATGCCCGCCTTGATCAAGACTAAACCCTAAAACTTTGTCGCCGGGATTAAGCAAGGCCATATATACTGCTAAATTTGCAGGACTGCCGGAAAGTGGCTGAACATTTACATGCTCAGCGGAAAAAAGTTCCTTTGCGCGGTTAATAGCTAAAGTTTCTGCCTGGTCTATTATTTCATTGCCGCCGTAGTAGCGCTTACCAGGGTAACCTTCCGAATATTTGTTGGTTAGAATGCTGCCCATAGCTTCCAAAACAGCAGTAGAAACATAATTTTCCGAAGCAATAAGTTCTATACCCTCTTTTTGCCTTTGTTCTTCTCTGCGAATAACTTCGTAGATTTCTAAATCTTCCGCTTGTATATTTGAATATTTCATATATTTCGTAATTAATAAATAGTAAATAGCTTAAAGCTTAATTTTTACCAATTTAAAATCACGTATTGAATTTGAGGTTTATATTTTATCATTTTTCTATAAACTAATTATCTATGGCTAAATTAGCATATAAAGCAAACTAAATAGAGCGCCTAGTATGAATAATGCCACAAAACCTATTCCCAGTCCAAATAATCCGCTAAAAATAGTAAAAACAATCATTCCGGCTAAACAAGCCAAAAGTTTGCCTATAGCTAAAGATTGTTCAAAAAATATTATATATGGTACAACATGGGTATTTTCTGCTCTAATATAGGTTACAGTAGATATTGGTATAAATGCCAATTCTTTAGCGGTTCTAGATAAAGCGTCTATAAAAAAAGTATTCCAAAAATTCGTGGCAATCATTCTACCCAGCCAGATTATTGCCGTAAAAAAAGCGCCAATTTTTATTAAAACCCTTTTCCCATATTGGTCTGTAATTTTACCGACTATTAGAGCTAATATCGCCGCTATTAAACTTGAAATTGTCGCCAGGCTTCCGGCGCCTTCATAATTTTTGACTATAAGAAAAATAAACACCGGCCAAACGTTCATAACCAGAACTTCCTCGCCAAAACCCAAATAGCCAAAAAATTTATTTGGAAAACTTTTATATATTTCCAAAGTGTCTTTAAATTTGTAAATTTTAGGCAAAAAAATCTCTTTAGCCCTAAACAGCGGAAAAATGCTAAAACTGTAAATAGCGGCGGTTACAATAAACATTATGGTAAAGCCAAAACGCTGGGACAAAAAGCCGGCCAAAAGCGGCCCGGCTATTAAAGTCAGGCTGATTAAAGAATACACCAGACCAAACTCTCTTCCTACCTGCCCTCTGTCTGAATATCTGGCCATTAAACTATGAAAGCCGGGCCAGTAAAAAGTTTTAGACAGCCCGTACAAAGGCGCAGCGTAAAAAGCTAAATTATGATTTTGCTGGGAAGCTACCAGCATCATCCAATACAATATTTGAAAAGGCACCGAAATTGCTATGCTGTGCTTATAGCCATATTGGCTGGCCACCTTGCCGCCAAGCGGCAAAAATATTATGTATGTTCCATAAATAATAATTGTAAAAAATAGGATCTGGTTAATTGTAAAACCTAACCCCGCATACAAAAAAATCGGCTCAAAAATAGCCATCATAGAAAGCGCCGTATTGGCTATGGCCGAATGCGCGTAAAGCTCGCCAATCTCTTCTCTAACTTTTTTTGTAAAATATTGCGGAAAATGTAAGGAAAACATAGATCAAATGACAAAATTGAGCAAAATTGAGCAAAATTGACATAAATGACAAAAATTTTAAGCTAAACTTACCGTATTACCCTTACTAGACTACTTTCCGAAATCATCCCTTTGCGCAAAACCTGGATACTGTCACCGCCTATCTTTACAATCGTCGAAGGCTTGCGTGTTGGCAGTTTCCCAGCGTTAATAATTATATCGGGTTTAAACTTTTTATTCTGAAATTGCGCTATTACATCTGCAGCCGAATAACAATCAGGCAATCCAGCTACATTCGCGCTGGTTGCAGTAATGGGTTTTTTTAAAATTTGTGCTAAGTCTAAAGCAATTTTATTGTTTGGCATCCTTAAACCTAAAAACCCGGCTGATGATAATATTTTTAAACCTTGATGATAAATTTTTAAAGGCAAAACCAGAGTTATGGCTCCCGCTTGCCCTACGAAGTACCAATTTCCATTGGGACGAAGCAGGGGCCAAAACTTTTTTGCTAATTTTGATGCAATACTCCCCCATTTCACAATCTTTTTAGAATAACCCACACTTGGCACAACCACGGACACCGCTTTGTTAAAACTTCTCCCCTTTACCCGGTAAAGTTTTTTTATAGCTTTTATATTACTGACGTCTACCGCAAGACCGTAACTCGTGTCTGTTGGAAACACTACCGTCTTACCAGCTTTAAGCGCTTTTACGCAAGTGTGAATAATTTCTTTATGTTTGGATTTATTATAATCAAGAATAATCATACGGCTACGAAAATACTAAATCCGCCAGTTGGCGGATACTAAAGTACGAAATTTAGTATTTTAGTATTTTTCGTACTTTAGTAGCCTGTTAAATTACCAAATTTATTAATCTATCTTTAACAAAAATTACCCGTTTTATGCTTTCATTTACTAGAGCTTGTTTAACGGGCTCCAGTTTCTTGGCCTCGTCTGTCACAGTTTGCTCCAAACTGCCGGATGGAACTTTTATTTTTCCTCGCACTTTGCCATTTATTTGTACAACTACTTCAACCTCCTTTTCAACAATTAAAGATTCGTCAAAACTAGGCCAACTTTCAAGTTGAATAGATGTTTTACTAATTCTCTTTTTCTCTAATTCTCTAATTCTCTCTGTTAACTCTTCCGCAATATGAGGCGCGAACGGGTACAAAACAATCAAAAACTTTTTTAAGGATTCTAAGGTTATAAAATCATCTTTTATAGAATTGTGAAATTCCATAAAAGCGGAAATAGACGTATTAAACCTAAAACCCTCTATATCTTCGGTAATTTTTTTAATAAGCTTATTTAGTTCTCTCTGCACTTTTTCTGTATCTACAACCCCTCCCGCCTCCGGCACCCTCCCCTTATGAGGGGAGGGATGGGGAGAGGTTACTTTCTCATGCGGCGCTTCTACAATTTCGTTAACCCAATTCCAAATTCTGTCTAAAAACCTAGCCACACCGACTATGCCTTTGTCGCTCCAGGACACCATTGCTTCGTGGGGGCCTAAAAATAATTCGTACATACGCAAAACATCTGCCCCGTATTGCTTAACCACAGCTTGCGGGTCAACAACATTGCCCCGGCTCTTACTCATTTTTTCTCCGTCCGAGCCCAAAACTATGCCGTGCGGTTTTCGTAAAGCATAGGGTTCTTTTACAGCTACCAAACCTTGGTCATATAAAAATAAATTCCAAAATCGGCTATAAAGCAAATGGAGTGTTGTATGCTCCATTCCACCAAAGTACACGTCTACCGGCGTCCAAAATGTTTGTTTTTTTATATCCGAAAACTTTTTCTTATTTTTTGAATCTGCATACCTAAGCCAGTACCAACTGCTGCCTGCCCACTGCGGCATAGTGTTGGTTTCCCGCCAGGCTAATTTACCGCATTTAGGACATTTAGTTTTAAGCCAATTTTTTATATCGGCCAAAGGCGACTCTCCTGTGCCGGTTGGTTCGTATTTTTTTACATTCGGAAGCTTAACCGGCAAATCTTTTTCCGGCACCGGCACCACTCCACAGTCTTCGCAATGAATAAGCGGAATAGGCTCGCCCCAGTAGCGCTGCCTGGAAAATACCCAATCACGAAGTTTATAATTGGTTACACGTTTTCCATACCCTGCACTTTCCATATAATCCATTATTTTTTCGGTCGCTTGGTGTATATTCAGCCCGTTTAAAAATTCCGAATTAACCATAATACCCTCTTCTTCCTGTACCTGTTCTACTTTAGTTATGGGCGCTGTATCGGTAGCGTCTTTCTGCACAACTCTTATAACCGGTATTTTAAACACTTGGGCAAACTCAAAATCACGCTTGTCGTGCCCAGGCACGCCCACCACCGCGCCTGTCCCGACGTTACCAAGCACGTAGTCGGAAACAAATACCGGCATTTTGTAATTATTTAAAGAATTTACCAAATACAAACCCGTAAATACACCGGTTTTTTTTCTGCCTTCAGAAAGACGTTCTTCCTCGGCCATATTTTTAACTTTTTCCTGATACTTAACAATCTCCTTCCAGTGCTTTTCGTCTACATTAAGTAAGTTGCGATCTTTTAGTAACGGATGTTCCGGCCCCAAGACTACAAAAGTCGCGCCAAAATTTGTATCCGGCCTGGTTGTAAAGCAAGTTACTTGCGGCAATAATATATTAAATATTTCCGGCTCGACTTCGCTTGTGTAATGAGGTAATTTTCCTGCAGCTTCCACCAAAACGCAATCTAATTCTTTTGAAAGATTCTTTCCCTGCTCTATGCGAACCGCGTAATCTGTCGGGTCGCTTAAAATTTTAATGAATGAAGTTTGTTTTTTAATTTTTTTATAGTCAAAATTCCAATTAAAAGTTTTATGAAACGGCCTTTCTTTGTCTTTAAAATTCGCAGTTGAAAAACCCCCGGCCATTACCAGGCCAGCGACTTTATGTTTCAATTTTTCTAAAACCTTCATAGCCACAACCGCGCCCAAACTATGGCCAAAAACAATAGTGTTTTCGTCAAACTTACAATTATTTAATACAAAACTTACCTGCTCTTCTTCTGTTGGATTTTGAGAATTCGGTAAATTAGGAGCCTGATATTTTATGCCTTTCTTTTTAAGTTCAGCTTTAAGCCATGGGAAAAATATTCCTTCACTGCTACCATTAAAACCGTGCAGCAAAACATAGTTATATTTTTTTTCAAAATCGTAAGTAATATTTATACCAGTCTTTTTACCTATCCAATTTTCCTGCTGCAGTTTAACCGCCTCCGGCCACTCTGGAAGATTTTTTAAGCCTTCAAGCAATTTTTCCGCATACTCGGTAATTTTTAAATACCACTGCCTTAATTCTTTTTTTTCTACCACTGTGCCGCAGCGTTCGCACTTGCCGTCTATAACTTCCTCGTTGGCTAGTCCGGTTTTGTCTTTGGGGCACCAGTTTATAAGTCCGGTGGATTCATAAGCCAAGCCTTTTTTATAAAACTGCAAAAAAAGCCACTGCGTCCATTTATAGTAGTCCGGGTCTGTTGTGTTTATTTCCCTGTTCCAGTCAAAACTTAAACCCCAGCTCTGCATTTGCTTTTTAGCATTTTTAATGTTTTGCGCGGTGGTAATGCTTGGGTGCACGCCCATTTTAATCGCGTAGTTTTCAGCCGGCAAACCAAAAGCATCCCAGCCAATGGGAAAAAGCGTTTCAAAACCTTTCATTCTGTGATACCTGGCATACACGTCCGCTGCTACATAAGGCCTTAAGTGCCCCATATGCAGTCCGGCTCCGCTGGGATACGGAAATTCCACCAAAACAAATTTTTTGGGTTTTTTACTATTGTCTTTGGCTTGAAAAGTTTTATTCTTTTCCCAAAAATCTTGCCAACGTTTTTCTATTTCTTGTGGGTTATATTTTTTCATAAACTTAAGTTATCTAGACTTTGTCATCCCGGCCGAGTGCGGCCGAGAGCCGGGATCCAGAGTCATGTTATTTACTGGATCCCGGATATTTTTAACAGTCCTTAAAAATTCCGGGATGACACGACGTGTGTAATTGACTTTTGATGATGGTAATGATAGAGTTTTCGGGAAGGAGGATTCTTATGAACATCCAGGGTAACTTGCCGATCGATGCATTCGGATTGGACCCTAACTCTCCGCTTTCACAAGAGATTGCGAGAGAACACCAAGACAAAACCAAAGATGAATCGCAGGCGATTAGCCTTGCAGAAGAAGAGGCCTGCGGCGGACTCTACACTGGCAGATGAAACAGATTCTTCGTATTTTCCGAAGTCGCCTCCGCTACTTCGGCAACACTCAACCCCTTCACCCGAGCCACATGCTCCGCTACAAAACGGACGTATGCTGGCTCATTTCTTTTTCCCCTGTGAGGAACCGGTGTTAGGTACGGGCAGTCGGTTTCTAAAATAATCTTATCCATTGGCGCCATTTTTACCAATTTTTCCATATTACCTGTCTTATCAAATGTAATTATACCATTAAAGGAAACATACGAGCCCCGGTCTAAAAATTTTTTTAAAGCTTCCGGACTTCCTGTAAAACTATGCACTTCAAACCGCAAGTCTCCGATTTTTTCCTCGTCTAAAATGTTAACCAAATCGTCAAACAATTCTTCGTTGCCTTTTTCCGGACGGCTGTGAATTACCAAAGCTTTGTTTAGCTCCTTAGCCAGTTTTAACTGCAGCCGAAAGGCTGCTTTTTGTTTTTCCTTTACTTTCTTATGAAGACTTTTGTCTTCCGGCAATCGGTAATAATCTAAACCGCATTCCCCTATTCCCACAACTTTTCCATTTTGCGCCAGTTTTTTATATTCTTCATAATTAAAATTTTCTTCCCTGGACAAAAAATGGGTTTCTTCCTCGTCCACATATTGGGAATGCGTGTGTTCCGGGTGAAGCCCCACCACTGCGTAAACGCCTTTTTCAAAGCTATTGGCCAGTTCCACAGCCTGTCTTGAGGTATCTATTTGAGAGCCAACATTTATGACATTTACGCCCGCGTCTAAAGCCCGCTGCAAAGTTTCGTTTGCATCGTCCTTAAAACTCTTAAAATTTACGTGGGCGTGGGTGTCAAAAAGCATTTTAGATTTAAGATTGAAGGTTTTAAATTAAAGAAATTCTGAAAAACACACTTGATTTTTATCAAAAAAAAGAATAAACTTCTCTACACACCTATCGGTATAGTTTATATAGGAGGACATATGTCCTTGTCCAGTCCGAGGGTACCAATGGATCCGGAAAACTATCAGCCCCGGACCCACTTTGATAAACCACGCCCGCAACGTGCGGGCTCACCCAGAATACCTCTTGACCCGCCGGGTCAAAAAAAAAACGAACCGCCCCCGGAGACGGACCAGGTCTCCATCGATGTGTGAAAAGCTGCATCTTGGAATCTGAACCATATAGCTAGTGGTTCAGGCCACTTGCCAGCTCTCCTCTGTTCTGATCCCGCATTTGCTACAATGCGGCGATCACCCGGACCGGCTTACGCGGTCCGGTCTTTTTTTATATTATTTTTGGAAAGAGCGGCTCTGCTTTTACAATTTTTTCTGCGCTAATAATGTCTTGAATTTTTTGGCTAGTTTCCGGTAAAAAAGGTCTTAAGTGAATTGCGGCAGTTAAAACGCATGACAAAACCTGGCTGGATATTTCTTCAAATTTTTTGACGTCAGACTTGCCAAGCTCCCATAATTTATTTTCATCAACGGCCTTGTTTCCCCAAGCCACCCACTCCCAAATTTTTGCCAAAGCATCATGGAATTTAAATTCTTCTATCATTACATTTACTCCATCGTCGCCTTCAAAGGGCGTTACATTTTTCACTCGACCATCAAGATACTTTTCCACCAATGTCGTAATTCTGCTTACCAAATTTCCCAAACCATTGGCAAGTTCACCTTCATACCTGATTTTAAGTTTTTCCTCACTTACGTCCCCGTCCTGCCCAAACGCCACTTCGCGCAAAAGCAAATATCTAACTGCATCTGCGCCATACTTAATTACCCATTCATTCGGGTCAATAACATTGCCGACAGATTTAGACATTTTCTTTCCGCCAACTGTTAAATAACCATGCACTGCGACTTTGTTCGGCATTTCTAACCCGGCCGCTAGTAAAATTGCCGGCCAAATTATGCAATGGAATTTAGAAATATCACGCCCAATAATATGCAAATTAGCCGGCCACCAATTTTCCCCATTAACTTTTGCGCCGGTTACATAATTAATTAAAGCATCTACCCAAACGTAAACCGTTTGGGTTTTGTCCCAAGGAAGCGGTATTCCCCATTTTACATTGGGCCTGGAAATTGCAATATCGTTAAAACCTTTTTCAATCCAAGACAAAATTTCGTTTTTTGCGCTCTCTGGCCAAATAAAATCTTCGGTTTCAATCTTCTTTTTTATTTTAGGAATAAATTCGCTAATTTTTAAAAACCAATTTTTTTCCTTAATTAATTCTAAAGGCGCGTTATGTACCGGACAAATATGACTTGGCACATCTGTTTGGGTATAAAAAGTTTCGCAGGCTGTGCAATAATAACCCTCATATTCGCTTTCATACAAATAGCCGTTATCTTTTATTTTGATTAAAAGATCTTCCACAGTTTTTATGTGGTCTTGGTCGGTCGTGCGAATAAATCTGTCCGGCACTACGTTTAGCTGGTCCCAGGCAAAGCTAAAAGTAGCCGCGGTTTCGCGGGCAAAATCTTCAAGTGGTTTTTTTGCCGCTTCTGCGGCTTTTTCAATTTTCGCGCCGTGCTCGTCCGTACCAGTTAAAAACCGCAGCTTATCTTTGCCAAGTTTGGCTGAATAATAACGCGCCAAAACATCGGCCGCGACTTTTTCGTAAGCATGGCCAATATGCGGCTTGGCGTTTATATAGTCTATAGCTGTGGTTAAATAAAATTTTTCCACCCCGTTAAAAGTACTCATGGTAATTAAAAATACAATAAATTCTTATACCTAAACCCCTTGAAGACAGATTATCTAAACTTCTAACGGGGTACATAAAATAAAAGGCCTTAAAGGCCTTATTATTATAACGATTTTTACATTTAGAATCAATTAATAAATTTATTTTATCTTCTATTTTTCCAAATTTTTGATCTTTTTACTCCATTTTTACCTAATGAATTGACCCAATCTTCAGCAGTAGTTATACCTCTCGAATCCATATCTTCAATAATAAAACTAAGGGTACTTTGATCATCAATATGTATTTTTGAGCTCCTAAATAGTTCGTTTGAATTTGCTAACTTCTCAGTGAGTAAAACATTCTCCACTCTGTAAATTATTCCTTTGTCTTTCAATAGACTAACTGCTTTAATTGCCTCAGTTTTTAATTTTTCCCTATCAGCCCCACCCTCAGCTCCAAAATCACGCGATTTGTACATAAACAATTAATTTTAACAAATTATAAATAAAACTATTTGTTTTACTTATGCTTATAAGCTATTTTTAACTGGTGAAAATTCCTGAATTACCACAAGCAGCGCGCTGGCTATGGGTACAGAAATTAAAAGGCCTAAAATGCCGGCTAATTTAAACCCTATGAGCAAAGAAACCAAAACCACCAGCGGGGAAAGCCCTACGGTTTTTTGCATAATTTTTGGCACTAAAACATAGCCCTCGGTTTTTTGCACAATAATATACAAAATTACCACAGCAATGGCTAAAGCCGGATTTTGTATGAAGGCAAAAAATACAGCGGGCACAGCGGACAAAAAGGGACCAATGTACGGCACTACTTCCAAAAGACCGGCCAAAAGCGCTAAGAACAAGGCGTAATCTACCCCCAAAATTAAAAGTCCTACGTAGGTTAAGGCAAAAATAGAAAAACTTAATATTATTTGCCCCAAAACCCATTTGCCCATTTTTACCTGAATTTTTTCTATAAGTCCCAAAACCACTTCGTGATGCTGCGGCGGCAAAAGGTTAGCCACAAACTGCTTCATACTCTGCTCTTCAGCCACCAAATAAAAAGATACGACCAAAACGGTAATAAAAGAAAACAGTCCGCTAAATACCCCGAAAGTTTTGTCCAAAAAACCGCCCTTAACCTCGTCGAGCAAAGAAGTAATTGAAAAATTGCTTAAGTTTATATTGCCAAGCTGGTCTTGAAACCTGCTAAAATATTCCGGCCACTTTTCAGCAAGCAGCTGAAACTGCAAAATTGCCGGGGGAATTAGCAAATATAAAACTAGTCCGAGCATTCCTAATGCCAAAATATACACAGTAAGCACGCTAACAGCCTTTGGCACCCTATGCTGGTTAAAATATTCCACCATTGGCTCTAAAGCAGAGGCCACAATTAAAGAAAGCAGTAAAAGTAAAATAATGTCGCGAATTAACCACAAAAAAACCAATCCTAAAACAGTTAGGACGACTTTTAAAATTACTTTTGTCGAGTTTTCAAGTAAAAACACGGCTTAATAAATTAAATTTATTGCTTAGTGTTGTCTAAATTTTTGTTAATTATATCCAAAGCCCGGTCACAGTAAGCGTTAATTTGCTCCTGTAAAAATTCAGTCAGTCCTTCATTCTGAACGTCGCGTATAAGAATATCTTTTATAGTCTGATCTAAGTCAGATTGTTGTATGACATCTATAATTTTTTCTATACTTACTGTATTTTGATTTTGAAACATTGATTTATATATTCTATTCAAAAAGTTTACCTGACTTTAAATTTTCAAGTACATTAATAATCTGCATTTTTTCGACTCTACTTAAGCTGGGAATTATTTTTTTTAAATCCGCATTGGGCTCTCTGCCCGCTTTTTCCAAATAAGATTCATTTTCCATAAATTTACTTTTTATTTCTTAATTTCTTTAATATCTCAATATCTGTCTTTACCTTATCATGCTCGGTTTCTAAAATCAAGGGAAAGCTGCCGAAGGCAACATTATTTTTCTCTCCCTTCAGGGGAGAGATATCCCGCTTTTGCGGGACAGAGAGGGTGTTTCTAACACTACCGTGGGTGAGGGTGCTAAAAAACTCTAATAATACTCCGAAACCCTTTTCCCCTATTTTACCTTCCCCAATATGCTCATGCCTGTCTTTTTTGCCGCCTAAGTCTATTTTACTGTCATTAATATGAGACATTTTAAGCCATTTTAGGCCAATTATTTTGTTGAATTTAGTGAAAGTGTCTTTTACACTCGCGGGTGTTCTTATATCGTACCCGCTTGAAAAAGCATGCTGGGTGTCAAAACAAATCCCGCCAAAAGTTTTAAACTTTTTTAAAGGCTCCATAAGCTCGGCTAATTCCTCAAACGTATCCCCTATAACTTCTCCGCTGCCGGCTGAAATTTCTAAAAGAAATTCTGTCTCAGGATTTTTTGCAGCTTTCTCGTATTTTTCTAAAACTTCCACAAAACCCTTTTGCGCCTGCTTCATGCCTTTTTCTTGGCCTAAGTCTTTAAAACTGCCTAAATGGGTCATAACCAATTTAGCTCCCAAACTATTCGCGCGTTTAAGTTCTTCCGAAACTATGGAAATAGAAGCCTTAAAAGTGGTTTTTTTAGCAGACCCAAAATTTACAATATATGGGCAATGGACAACAAAGTCCGTAAATTTATATTTTTCCATCTCTTCTTTAAACTTTTCTATTGCTTCCTGGTCTATTTTAGGCGCGGGCCCGCCCATTGGTGGTCTGGTAAATATTTGAAAGGTTTCGCATTCCAAAAGAGCCGCGTTTTTAGGCGCGTTCCATACTCCCCCGGCAGCGCTTACGTGACATCCGATTAGTAATTTATTTTCCATCTAATTGATTCCATTCTTTGACCGAAATTCCGGCTTGCCTAAGAATTTCGGAAACTAAATGTTTAGAGATGTCGCCTTTGTGCGGATTTGGTATGCGTACCTTTAAAGCGCCTTTTGCCATAAACAAATGACGGCCTCCGGAAAATGGGCCGTCAAAACCAAAACTCCGAAAATTCTGTATTAATTTCCTTAGTGAGATATTTTTAGGCATACTGCCTAGTACTCTTTATTTTAAAAACTTTTGCCTGAAAACCCGGAATTCTTTGTCTGTCTTTCAGCTGTAAAACCATCCAGTCTTCTAAAACTTCCTGAAGTTCTTTCCGGCAATCTTCTAAATTTTTTGCATTTGCCCAAACTCCATTCAGTCCCGGAATTACGCCAAAATAGCTACCGTCTTTAAGCAGTTTGTATTTAGCAATTTTTAGTTTACTTAAAATAAAATCAGTCAACATATGTAAAAATTATATCATTTATCTGATTTTATATCAATTTCCTAAAAGTCTTATCTGACTTATAGGGGCCTATTATAGCCAAAGACATTTTTTCTTTTTTAAACAATTCTTTGGCCAAACTTTGTACTTCTTTGGCTGTAACTTTGTCTATTTTCTCAAAGGCTTCTTTGGGTGTGGTAATTTTAGGGTAAAAAGCC
Organism: uncultured Candidatus Saccharibacteria bacterium; assembly: GCA_964483665.1. Classification (GTDB taxonomy): domain Bacteria; phylum Patescibacteriota; class Doudnabacteria; order UBA920; family UBA920; genus JAEUSF01. The sequence continues at coordinate 4,457 of CAZACP010000013.1, read as the reverse complement.
GCGCGGTCTAAAAACCAATCAAGCCTAACCTGATTGTCTTCAAGCGCTAAAATAGTTTTGCCTTTTAAAAATTCTTTGGCTTTTTTAAGCTCTTCCGGCGCTACCAGGTAGCGCTTTATTTTATCTAGCTCGTCCATAATTACTTTTATAGCTTCCTCTATTTTTATAACCTGTACCCCGGCGCCAATATTAAATACGCCCGTGTCCTGGTAACTAGAACCGCTTGATCTTACGTAATAACCCAAACCTCTACGTTCACGTACTTCAATAAAGAGCCTAGAAGACATGCCCCCGCCCAAAATTGCAGACAAAACAGATTGCGCTGCGGTCCGCTTGTCGCCATATTTTAATCCCTTAAAACCCATAGCCAAATGCGCTTGTTCTGTTTCTTTAAACTGAACTTTTAAACGCGGCTGTTTTTGCGCGTCTCTTACCTTGTCCCAACCGTGGAATTTTTTACGCGGCTGCTTTTTCCAATATTTTTCTATTAAATTATTTAACTGCGTCTGATTATACTTACCAGAAACTCCCAAAATCATATTAGGAGTTTGGTAGTGGCGGTTTATATAGTCTAAAAACATTTCCCGAGTAAACTTAGTCACAGTTTCTTTTGTTCCGGCTATGTCTCTGCCCAAAGCTTCCTTGGGCCACATTTGCTGCTCAAGTATATTTTCTATTTCATACATTGGCGTGTCTTTGTACATATTTATTTCTTCCACAATAACGCCTTTTTCCCTTTCGAGTTCTTGTTCGTCAAACAACGGGTTTTGTATCATGTCTGTCAGCACTTCAAAAATAAGTTCTAAATGCTGGGAGGCAGCCTTAATATAAAACTGGGTATGCTCTTTGCCGGTATTGGCGTTCATTTCCCCGCCAATACTGTCTATTAAAGTAGAAATGGCCAAAGCGGTAGGATACTTTTTTGTACCCTTAAACAAAAAGTGTTCCAAAAAATGGCTAATTCCGCTTTCTTTTGGGCTTTCGCTACGGGAGCCGGTCTTAACAAAAAAATCCACCACCACGCTTTCCGCGTCTGTGGAGGGTACTTCTATGACTGTTAATCCGTTAGATAAAACTTTTTTTGTAAATTTCATTTGAGTGTTGATACTAATTCATCTGCCCTAATTCTGAGCTTATCTACAGTTAAACCAGGTGGCAAAACTGACAACCCGTTATCTATATGAGATTGAGCTTCTTGCAAGTCGTAAAGCAATTTTTGTAATGCTTTCTTCCAATCATCGGAACGCTCACCACTTACTTCTTGAGCCTTTTCAACAATACCTAATATCTGACTTACCGAATCATAAATTTTTTGCTGCTCGTGATTATACGGCTGCTTTTCTAAGCTTGTTTTCATAAAATATTCTCCTTTATTTGTGTTGGGATGCTAATAAATTTTTTAATTTTACTATTTTCTAAATATAGCAAATCTTCTATTCGAATACCTCCTACTTTTGGAATATACACACCAGGCTCAATACTAAACACCATGCCGTCTTTTAAAACGTCTTTAGACTTAGGCGACAGGTTGGGAAGTTCATGAATTTCTAGACCAGTGCCGTGTCCTAGTGAGTGGATAAAATATTTGTCTAACTTTTTTTCAGCTAAAATGTCTACGGCCTTTTGGTAGACTTTACCCGCATACAAACCCCTGTCATTGCGAGCCCCGAATGCATCTGAGGGGCGCGGCAATCTTATTTTTTTTAAAGATTGCTTCGGCCGCACTCGCAATGACGAATCAACAAACTCCATACTCCCGTTATATGCTTTCTCTACCTGATTATACGCTATTTCTAAATTTTTTGGCGCTTTTTTTAAAAAAACCGTGCGAGTAAAATCACTGCAATAATTTTTGTACTTAAAACCAAAATCTATAATTATAGACTCTCCTGCTTTTAAGACTTTTTTCGATGGTACATGGTGCGGAATTGCCGCGTTAGCGCCCGAAGCCACAATAGCAGGAAAGCTTACATCTTCCGCTCCCATTTTAAAACCCTGGGATGTTATAAACTGTGCTAGTTCTATTTCAGTGATCTTCCGTCTCTTTTCTGAGTAAATCAGTTTTTTTCTGACAAGCCCAAATACCTTTTCAACAATTTGCATTGACTTTCTAATTTTATCAAGTTCCTCAGGTTCTTTTACCTGTCTCATTTCATCCACCGGCGATAGCTCTGGTTTAATTTTAAATTTAGAATTTGGAATTTTAAATTTAAGATACTCTCCTTCGCCATAGCTAAACCCCCACTCAATACCTAGCTCTTTATACCCTTTTACATACTGTCCAATATTTTTAAGCCTGTCCGACTTTTTTATCCAGTCCATATTCTCCAGCCCGCTACCGAACCCAACCACCATATCCGTGGACTTCTGTCTTTTTTCCGCGATCGTCGGTTTTACTAATAAATACTCCTCCGCCCTATAGTCAAAACTCCTGCCGGTCAAATAAAACAGGTTCTCTTTTTTCTTTATTAAAATTGGATTTTTGATTCCTGACTGCAGGATTTTTAATCTGTTAATGGAATCCATTTGCAAAGTTAGTTACCAAAAATTTAAAATTTTACTGAACTGAGCGGTCTATAGTATGTAAATCGCTCCTATTTTCCAATTCACTAACAAGAGCTTTTGCGTCGTTTACTAAACTGTTGTTAACATTACCGCTCAAACACATCTGTTTTAAACGACTAATCAATCTTTCTGCTCTTAAAATCAATTCTCCCCATTCTTGCTCCTGTCGGCCAACCCTGTTTGGATTTTCAGATTGATTTAACTTAAACTCTAGTTGTTTTAAGTGATTTAATAATGCTGCTAAATAAAACTCAGCTTCTTTTAAACTCTCATCAGCTTCTCTTTTTTCCATAACCATTATTTTAATTTCCGAATATTTTTCCTAGCAAAAGCATTAGGGCAATTATTATGCCCACAGTCCACATATATCTTAAATCCGACCGCCACTCCATATATTGTTTAAAAAGTTTTTTCATAAAATTTGTTAAACTTTATAAATTCTTTAGTATATATCCTGCCAGCTCTTCAATTTTCACCCTGGGTTGTTCTTTGGTGTCGCGGTTACGCACTGTTACGGTGCCGTCTTGTAGGCTGTCAAAGTCCACGGTTATACAAAACGGCGTGCCTATTTCGTCCTGGCTATAATAGCGCTTTCCCACGTTGCCTCTGTCGTCCCAGGCCACATTAAAATGTTTTTGCAAATCTTTATAAATTCCTTTGGCCTTTTCCACCAACTCCGGCTTGTTTTTTAAAAGCGGAAAAACCGCGGCTTTGTAGGGTGCTAACTGTGGGGGTAGTTTTAGGTATACACGATCTTCTTCTTCGCGATAACTTTCCAAAAGCACCATTAAAAACAAACGAGTCAAACCAAAGGTCGGTTCAATAACGTGCGGCACCAATTTTTCATTGGTTTCCGGATCGGTATATTCCAAAGCCTGACCGGATTTCTCGGCATGATTCTTTAAGTCAAAATCTGTTCTGTAGGCCAAACCAAACATTTCTTTCCAGCCAAATGGCGTATTGTATTCTATGTCTACAGTTCTTTTTGAGTAGTGCGCCAGCTCTTCCTTGTCATGTTCACGCAATTTTAAATTCTCCTTACCAAAACCTAACGTTACAAGCCAGTCTTGCTGTTCTTTAAGCCAATATTCAAAATGTTTTTCCCATTCACTTTCACGAACAAAATACTCAAACTCCATTAAGTCAAATTCCAATGTGCGAAAAATAAAATTCCCCGGGGTAATTTCATTTCGAAAAGCTTTGCCAATACTGGCAATACCAAACGGCAAGCGCTTGCGCATGGTGTCTAAAACATTTTTAAAATTTACAAACATAGCTTGGGCAATTTCGCCTCTTAAATAAACAGTAGATTTATCTCCTTCTACCGCGCCAATAGATGTTTGAAAAAGTAAATTAAATTGTTTTGGTTCAGAATAACCATCTTTTGACTTACAGTTTGAACAGGGTGATTTTATATCTATCTGATCCGCTCTAAAACGCATATGGCATTTTTTACATTCAACCAACGGATCGGAAAAGCTTTTTACATGTCCACTTGCTTCCCATACTTTTGGGTTCATTAAAATAGCAGCATCTAAGCCAACCATATCTTCTCTGGCTTGCACAAAGCGTTTCCACCAAGAATCTCGTAAATTATTTTTTAATTCCACGCCCAAAGGCCCATAGTCCCAACTATTAGCTAATCCGCCATAAATTTCACTTCCCGGAAACACAAAACCCCTGCGTTTGCAAAGACTTACAATTTTATCCATCAGATTAATGTCATTCATATAATTTCCGTAGTTTTCTGTAATGTTTTAATAATTTCTGTAGCAATAGTATATCAAAATAAGCCCTTTTTGCCAAAATGAAAAGACGGGTCCGCGCGTTGCGAACCCGTCCTGCTTTGCCGGCTGTTAGACGTCCTTAGGACGCCACGGTTTCCGGCATGG
>CAZACP010000012.1:0-24710 GCA_964483665.1 uncultured Candidatus Saccharibacteria bacterium | reverse complement strand
CCAAGGTTCGAAAGTAACAGCTACATCTACTTGTCCGGCTACGAATGCTGCGCCAGCAGCTCCCGCTTCGGTGTCTATAACTTGTACGTCTTTCGGAGACATTCCATGTTCTTTCAATAAATAGTAGAGCATAGATTCGCTGACAAAGTTTTTTTGGACTGCAATTTTTTTTCCTTTTAAGTCTTCTATGGTATTAATTCCAGGGCCGGCTAAAATTCCGTCTGCGCCATTACTTATGTCTATTTGCATAACAGCTACGGAAGGAATTTTTTGGTCGCGCGCTAAAACAAGCAGGTCAACAGTGTCGCCAAGCGCGTCTATATTTTTATTTAAAACAGCAGCTTTTCTTTGCGCGCTGTCTTCAATAACTGAAATTTCTACCTCCATGCCTTCGTCCTTAAAAAAACCTTTGTCCTGTGCAAGCCAAAATGGTCCATAGCCTACCCAGGTGTTTACGCCTAAACGTAATTTACTTTGGGTTTTTTGAATACCTAAAACTTGAGGGTTACTTTTGTGAATTTGTTTAGACCAAGCAAAAGTTGCAGCGACAGCCGCAATAATTACTATTAGGCTTAAAATTTTCTTGTTCATAAAACTCCTTGTAACCAAGTTCGTAAGTCACGCCGATAAATCGGCACTCTACAATACAGGGTTTGATTATTCGATTCTTAGGGGGAAGCGTTATGCATCGCGCTTCCCTTAAAGATTCAAAGGAGTTGTTGTTTTAACCTGTAATTATGTCATAAATTTAACATATAGTCAATAATTATGACTAATTAAATAGTGAAATATGCTTATAAAATAAGCATATTCATTAGTTATTGTTTATTTGTCAGAAATATTGACAAAAGTATGAAAGGGGAGTATAATGTAAATAGTTAATAAAACTGGATCCCGGCTCTCGCAAAGCCTCGGCCGGGATGACACTCGTAGCTTATGGAAATAGTAGATGTATTAAAAACAGCTGGTTTAGACGAAAAGGAAGCTCAGGTTTACTTGGGGCTTTTGGAGTTGGGAACGGCAAGTGTGCAGCTTATTGCTAGTAAGGCTGGTTTAAAAAGGCCAACTACTTATTTAATACTCGACAGTTTACAAGCTAAAGGCATGGTGAGTATTATTCCGCGCGCAAAAAAAGCTCTCTACACGGCAGAGAGCCCGGAAAAAATAATAGGGGACTTACACAAAAAACAGGAAATGGTTAAGCGGTTTATGCCGAATATGTTGGCGCTTTATAATGCAAAAGTTGAAAAGCCACAAATTCAGTTGTTTGAGGGCAAAGAGGGTGTGTTAGAAGTTTATAAAAAAGTTTTTGCTTCGCCGACAGTAGATTTTTTTGCAATATAAGTGATGTTATGGGGGCTTTTTCCTATATGCCAGGGGAGTTAAAAGATTTAGCTTTGGCAAAAAAAATAAAAGTCAGGGAACTGTTAACACAAGGCAAAGACGATATTATTCATGCGGCTAAAATGCCTCAGCATGAGTATTATGAAAATAGATTTGTTCCAAAAAATATGGAATTTTTAACTGACAATGTTTTTTTCAAAAATAGCGTTGCGTTTTTTTCTTACTCACCTTATTTGTTTGCTGTGGTAATTACCAGTACGGGTGTTGTGACTTCTCTAAAAACTATTTTTGAAATGGCGTGGCAGTCGGCTGAAACTTACGACAAGGTTATAAATAAAAAATAAACAAAAAGACCATTGTATTGCGCAACGGCCTTTTTGTAGTAAACTGTTATTTTTTTAGTTTTTTCAAAGTTTTTATCTCTTCAAGCCTATCCCGAATTTTTGCGGCCGTCTCGAATTCAAGGTTCTTAGCGGCAAAGTCCATTTGTTCTTCTAGTTCGTGGAGGTAGAATTTTAGTTCGTCTTTGTCCATACGGCTCGGGTCTCTTTGTTCGTTATTAGCATCTAAAATATCTACCTTACTGCCGGCCATGCGCGAATCTGCTATGGCTTTTTTTATGCCTTTGGGAGTTATGCCGTGTTTTTTGTTGTAAGCTTCCTGGATTTTACGCCTTCTGGTGGTTTCGTCTATGGCTCTTTGCATACTGCCTGTAACCCTGTCTGCATACATAACCACGTGGCCCTGTAAATGCCTGGCAGCGCGGCCCATCATTTGCATAAAAAAAGTCTCGCTTCTTAAAAAACCTTCTTTGTCGGCATCAAGTATTGCAACCAAAGAAACTTCGGGCAAGTCTAAACCTTCCCTAAGTAGGTTAATCCCAACTAAAACATCAAACACGCCAAGCCTTAAATCCCTGAGTATTTCTAAACGTTCAAAAGTGTCCACATCGCTGTGAACGTACTGCACTTTTATGCCGTCTTCTTTTAAATAATCGGTTAATTCTTCAGCCATGCGCTTTGTAAGCGTGGCAACCAAAACGCGCTGGTGGTTTTTTATGCGCTCATGAATTCTTTCAATAAGGTCATCTACTTGGTTTTTTATAGGCTTTATTTCAATAGTAGGGTCAATAAGACCGGTTGGGCGAATTAATTGTTCGACTATAGTGTTCCGATCCGAACTTACGAATGTATCCGAATGATTCGAATTCTTACTTTCAAAGACCTCTGATTTTTTAGGGATTTTTTGGTTTAGGCTGGCTAAAATTTCAAAAGGCGCGGGGGTGGCTGAAACAAAGATAACTTGATTTATTTTTTTCTCAAACTCATTAAATTTTAAAGGACGGTTGTCTAAAGCCGAAGGAAGTCTAAAACCGTATTCAACCAAAGTGGTTTTGCGGGATTTGTCGCCCTCGTACATTGCGCCAATTTGGGGAATGGTTTGGTGGGATTCGTCTATAAATAGCAAGAAATCGTCCGGGAAGTAGTCTAAAAGCGTAGAAGGGGCGCTACCAGGTTCTCTACCTTCAATTTGCCTTGAATAATTTTCTATACCCGAAACAAAACCGGTGTTAGTAAGCATTTCCAAGTCAAAATTGGTTCTTTGTTCTATTCTTTGAGCCTCCAGCAGCTTGTTTTGGCTTTTAAAGTATTTAATTCTCTCGGCCAGTTCTTTTCTAATGTTTTCCGTGGCAGCTTTTAATTTTTCTTCCGGCGTAACAAAATGTTTAGCCGGAAAAATTGTAAATTCTTTTAAGTCTTCAATTTTATGGCCGGAAACCGCGTCTAGCCTTTCGATTTTTTCCAAAGTGTCGCCAAAAAAGTCCATTCTAATAATCGTGTCTTCGGAAGACAATATAATTTCCACCACATCGCCCTGGACTCGGTAAGTGCCTCTTTCAAGTTCAAGATCGTTTCTGTGGTACTGCAGGTCGGTTAAACGCCTGAGTAATTTGTCGCGTTTATAATTTTCTCCCTGCTTTATATGCATAGCAAGGTCTAAATAATTAGCAGGGTCGCCCAGGCCGTAAATGCAGGAAACGCTGGCAACAATAAGCACATCTTTTCTGGACAAAAGGCTTTGGGTGGCCGCGTTTCTTAAACGGTCAATTTCTTCGTTAATTTGTGTGTCTTTTTCTATGTAGGTGTCAGAGCGGGGGATGTAGGCCTCGGGCTGATAGTAGTCGTAGTAGGAAACAAAATAGTGGACCGCGTTGTTTGGGAAAAATTCTTGAAACTCCGCGGCTAATTGTGCAGCTAGAGTTTTGTTGTGGCTAATTATGAGTGTAGGTTTTTGGATTTTTTCTATGACATTGGCCATAGTAAAAGTCTTGCCGCTGCCTGTAACTCCTAAGAGGGTTTGAAAGCGGTTTTTTTGTTTAAGCGAATTTAACAAGCCTTCTATTGCACGAGGTTGGTCTCCGGCGGGCCGGAACTTAGATTTTAGTAAAAACTTATTCATATGTTTTAGTATAAAGCATTGAGTATAAAGTATAAAGCTATAAAAAAGCGGCGGAAAAGCAGTCTGGAACTTACCCAAACCGTTTTTCCGCCAAATCGTACAGGAGCAGACAAAATGAGAGCTGGAGTGGGGGACGGGATTCGAACCCGCGACCTCTGGGTTAAGAGCCCAGCGCTCTGCCAGCTGAGCTACCTCCACGGCTACGAACAAGATATAAAATTCCTCCTGTTGGAGGGCAGAGAACGCAGGTTTCCACGTATTGCCAAACCCTTTTGGGAATGTAAATACACCTGCGCACCCTGCCCAAAAAGTGGAAAGGATAAAACCTAAAAAAACCTTTCCGAATTCACCGAGCCATTACACAACCCGATCGGCAATGGCTCACTATGCCTTTTTAGATTTTTCGAACTAAAAAAGTTTAACTGAAATAGTCTTAAGTGTCAATGAAATAAACAAAAAAAAGAGCGGCCACGGTGGTCGTTACCGTGGCCGCTCAAGAAGGCTGCAGCAGTTTGCAGCCCGTCTTTAGTGGCATGTGTTTTGCGAGGCGAGAACAATGAAGTTCTCAAGCACTCGCAGATTCCTCCTGACTGGAGCCGAAGAGTGGCTTGCGAGGCCCTAAGATGCGTCTCCCCGGAGCACATCAACTCTTCGGCATAACTTTTAGCCGCGGCGGGTACTTCCCGGCCATCGTTTCGGCTGTAACCGCCGCGGCTCTGATGTGGCCCCGCTACGTGCCGGGGCTTCGGGATACCTAAGGCGCCAAAGCGAAATCGCTCGTAAGCGGCTCTACACCCCCTTCAAGGTGTATTGGACGAATCCAAAACTCTGGGCGCCTTTTGGCTTGGCAAGGGTTGTGGCGGAGTCAACCCTGCCAAACTCTCAGGATCACGGGCAGCTGGGAACTGCCTTTCGACTATTAGCGCGTTGGGGGGATAGTCTAGTGATCCTAAGCTTAAAAATTTAATCCAGGGCAAGGTGACTTTGTTGGCCTGTGTTGGAAGAGGAGGCTAACTTTTTGCTTGCCCTGGTTCTCAGTACTGAGATACTGAGAAAGTATGGGTATTTTAAAGAAAACAGCTATTTTTGTCAAAGCTGAGGGCTAGGTGGTAGAATGAAACTACAGAACTACAAATAAAAATACACTACAGATGTCTACAGAATTAAAATCTGTAACATTCCTGTAGGTATCTGTATATTCGTATAATCTGTAATTTTTTAGCCTTATGATTGCCTACTTACAGGGAAAAATTTTAGAGAAATCCACCAATTTTATAATTTTAGAAAATAGCGGAATTGGCTATAAAGTTTTTGTCATGCCCGAGGTTTTTGAAAATGGTATTGGTGATGAAATTAAATTGTACATCTATCATAAAGTTTCTGAAGACGGGCAAAGCTTGTTTGGTCTTTCTGACTTTAATACTTTGCAGTTTTTTGAAATGTTAATTACTGTTTCGGGCGTAGGCCCGAAAGTCGCTTTAGCTATATTATCATCAGCAAGAGTAGATGCCATTAAGTCCGCCATTGTAAACCAGGACGCCGGAATTTTTACCCGCATAAGCGGAGTCGGGACTAAGACGGCGGAAAAAATAATTGTGGAGCTGAAAGGAAAGGTTGTAGGGGACAGGGGTCAGGGTGGAGGGAGCTCGGAGGTTTTTGATGCGCTTTTGGCCTTAGGCTACAAGCAAACAGAGGTCAGAAGCGTAATAAGCAAGTTAGATTCCAAAGCAAGCACAGGAGAACAAATAAAACAAGCATTAAAATTACTTGGAAAGTAATTTAAAATGACAAGAATGACATGACTGATCAAGATTGACAAGAATTGATAATTATATGGAACTAATCGAAGTTAAAGAATCTGAAAGAGATATTTATAACCGTTTCGTTATGGAAAATGAGGCGGGTTCTTTTTTGCAAGGTTATGAATGGGGAGAGTGGCAGGCCGCCTTAGGACGTCAGATAATTAGATATTGGATATTAGATACTGGGAGAGAAAAAATTGGTGCAGTTCAGTTTATAAAAATGCCTTTGCCTTTTGGAAAATATTATTTGTATGCGCCGTATGGTCCCGTCGTAGACGGGAAATCCGAAATTTTAATATCGAAATTCGAAAAAATTTATAATATTTTAAAAATAAAATTTTCTGAAGCAGTTTTTTATAGGTTTGAATTTAAGAATTTTTCGAATTTCGATTTTCGTGTTTCGAATTTAAATTTTGTAAAAACTAAAAATATTCAGCCGGGAAAAACTTTAGTCGTAGATTTAAAAAAAACCGAAAGTGAACTACTGGCTGAAATGCACCAAAAAACCCGTTATAATATTCGCCTGGCGGAAAAACGCGGGGTTGAAATACAGGACGAGTTTGCCGTAACCGTAGGCAAGGGTATATACGCGAAAGAAGCAATAGATTTAATTGCCCAGACCGCGGTTCGCCAGGGTTATAAGGCGCAAAACAAAGGTTATTTTGAAAAACTGGCGAGCTTTTTTGCCGTTCAGAATTCAGCGGGCGATGTGCGCCTGCATGTTTACAAAGCTTTATATAAAAAAGAGCTTTTGGCCAGCGCAATTATTATAGATTTCGGCAAAACCCGTACCTATTTGTTTGGCGGATCGAGCGAACAAAATAAAAACCTTATGGCGCCGTATCTTTTGCATTTCCGCGCCATGCTTGACGCCAAAGCCCTCGGGCTTACGGAGTATGACTTTTGGGGAATAGAAACTTCTGCCGGAGAAACGCCGGGATTTGTGCGTTTTAAACTTGGTTTTTCAACATTAGAAACCTCCATAAAAAAATACGCCGGAGCGTATGATTTAGTTCTGAGTAGAATTTGGTATTCTGCCTATAAAATTTTTAGAAGCCTGAACAGCGTTAGGAAATAGTCAGTTCGCCATTTTCCAAGTCGACCAAGCCTTTAAAGCCCCGGTCGATTTTTTTTGACAGCGTAAGTTCAGCTATAAAGCTTTCAACGTGGTCTTGGATATAACGCCTTACCGGTCTTGCGCCCATACTTGGGTCAAAAGCATTTTTCGCAATGTTTTTTAGGACATTTTTAGAAAAAGCTAAATTAATGCCCTTTGTCTCTAATTTTTTTTGTAAAACTTTTAACTGCAAAGCCACAATGTTTTCCATTTCTTCGGGCATAAGCGGGCTAAAAACAATTGTCGCGTCAAAACGGTTTAAAAGTTCAGGCGCAAAAATTTTGGCAAGTGCCGAATCAAACAGTCGGGTTTTTATTATGTCGGGAGTTAAGCCGGCCTTTATACCGTCCGAAATGTCTTTGCTGCCCGCGTTCGAGGTGGCAATAATTAAAACATGGCGCATGTCTATAAGTTCGCCTCGTGAGGTAGTTAGCCTGCCGTCGTCTAAAATTTGCAGAAACAGATTATGAATTTGCTGGTTGGCTTTTTCAAATTCGTCTAAAAGCAAAAGACAATAGGGGTAATTTTTTAAATGCTTAATAAGCGGCGGGTCTGAAGGCTCGCCTTTTTGGCCGAGTAATTTTTGCATGCCGTCGTAGCTGGAAAATTCCGACATATCGAGCCTGAGTAAAAATTCTTCTTTGCCAAAGTATTCTTTAGCCACTGTTTTGGCAATTTCTGTTTTTCCAACGCCGGTGGGCCCAAGAAACAAAAAAGAAGCAAGTGGGCGGCTTGTAGAAGAAAGTCCGCTGCGAGCCCGTCGCAAAGCCTCGCAGACCGCTTTTATGGCAAGTTTTTGCCCGACAATGCTTTTAGCTAAAACTTTTTCTAGATTCAAAAGCTTGTCAGCCTCCTTTTCTAAAACTTGGCCTTCCGGGATGTGGGTTTTAAGGCTAATAGTCTTTTCAATGTCGCCGGGAGTTATAATATTCGGCCCGGTGGCTGTGGATTTGTTTTTTGAGGCTGTTTCGCTTAAGAGCTGTATGGTTTTTTGCGGCTGGCCAAGCCCGTGAATTAATTCGTTGGTTAATTCTATGGCTCTTTCTATGCTTTGAAACAAAAATATGCAGTTATGTTTGTGCTCGAGCAGGCTTGCCTTTATGCAAGCGGCCAAAGCAATTTGTTTGGAGTTAAGCTGTTTTAATTCGTATTCTGAGAATACCGAAGTAAAATTCGGAGTATTTTGCAAAAAGTCTACATAAGAGTTTAGGTCGCAGGTGGCAATAACCTGTAAGGAAGTATTTTGTAAAAAATTTACTAAAATTTCTAACAGGTTAAGGCCGGAAGCAGACCGCGCTTTTGCCAGCTGCTCTATGTCTTCTATAACTAATACGATGTTACCTGAATGAGCCGCTTCGCTTAAAAGGGATTCCAAGGAAGCCTCGCTTTTATTTTGAGCTCCCAAAATCCCTGAAATTTCTATTTTTAGTAGCCTTTTGTCCTGCAGGGTTTTAGGCACTTGTTCGGTCGCCATTTTAAAAGCTAACTCGTTAATTAAAGTGCTTCGGCCGGTGCCGGCTTCTCCTTTTATTAAAATTTGCCTGCTGTTTTGGGAAAAGAGCTGAAAAATTTCCTTAAAATCTTCGTGTCGGCCTAATGCCAGAGGCAAGCGGCCTAACCGCGCGTTAAGACTTAAGTCAGTGGTAAATCTGTCTAGGTGCGGCGTAGGTATTGCGGTAAGGCCGATGTTCATATTACCTAAAGGTTTTAAGCCGGATAGTTTTTTAAAAAGCCTGATTTCGTCCCGCAAGATTTTTAAATTAAAAATCCAGGAGCAGACAGTTTCCAGTTTTTCCTGCGAGACATTTAATTTTACAAATAATTTGCCTAAAGAAGAATTTTCCCCGGCGGTTTTTACACAAGCGCAAAACAGCATAAGGGGATCAAGGCTCTTGTTATGCAAAATTTGGGCGGTTTCGAATGCCAGAAAAGGCACTTTTAAAATATCAGACAGCTTTTTTGCTTCTGTGGGATTATTTTCAAGAAATTGTTTTAATTCTTTGCTGTTAATGCTTAAGCGGAAACAGCTTTCTGAAACTTCCGAGGTATTTAACAGGCTCAGCAGGAGTTCGTTTAAAGAAAGGGCCGGCAAATTTTTTAACAGGCTTTTTTTTACGGCTTCCTGCCAGGCAACTTGTGCCCACGGGCTAAATAGGTCTAAAACATCTAATTCTTTTACACTGTTGTTTTTTTGGTTACTGCCCCAATTTTGGTTATACAAAAATACATTCAAGACTGCCTGCCTTTTTTCCTCTTCTTTTTTTTGCGCCCACAAATACATGGCGGCCAAAATGCTTAAAATAATCGGCACGTTTAATATTTCGTGTTTAAACAAGAATAGCCAATTTTGGGCGTTATAATTAAACCAGGTTTGGAAAATTAAACAAATAAGCCCAATTGAGAGCAAAAGCCATGTGCCGATTTTCCAATATTTTTTTACTCGAAATTGTTGCTCAAAATCCAGCACTTTTTGCATGCTGTATTCGCCTGAGAAAACTAAAGACAGACCGTCTTCGGAGGTTGCCGATAAGCCCCAGGTAGAATTATTTTTTGAGAAAGATAGAGGCATAGTTCAAATGACAAAAATTAAATAAATGAGCAAAATTTACCGAGTGGGGAGGAATTGCCAAATCAGCAGAATTATTAAAGTCGGGAGAATTAGTAAATAAATAATTAATAAAGTAAAAATTACTAGCCCCCTTAAGGAAATCATTAGTGCTTTAAAAATAATTAATGCTATGCGCAGGAAAAAACTAATAATTCGACCCGCCCGAGTGTAATCGCCATAAAGCGGCTCGCTTAAATGTCGGGCAAACAGAACTATGCCGGTTTTTTTTATGCCATAGCCAAAATTTTGGCGCGCGCTAGTTAGGGCAATTTTTAACCCCACACTATACCACCAAATAGGGAAAGTTAAAATATTTAAAGGGAAAGAGTTCAATTTTGTTTCTTTTGGAAAGGCTTTGTATTTTTATTATACGATATTTTAAAGATTTTTACGAATTTTTTTATACTATTCTTTTGATGAATGTTTATGTTATTCTATATTATAAGCATGGAATTTATTAAAAGACTTATACCTTCGTCAATATTAAAGTTTGTTCGGCCGTACTATCACGGCTTTTTAGCCATAGCCGCAAATTTGTATTTTAGCCGCCCGTCGGAAAAATTAACCGTTATTGGGGTGACAGGCACGGCAGGCAAGTCCACTACGGTACAAATGCTTTCAAAAATTTTAAATAACGATGCCAAAAAAACCGGCTTTATAACCACGGTGAGTTTTTTTGACGGGGAAAAAGAGTTTGTAAACAAGCACGGTATGAGCATGCCGGGAGGCTGGTTGCTGCAAAAACAGTTGAAACTTATGGTTAACAATGGCTGCAAATATGCGGTTGTTGAGTGTACCTCGGAAGGCCTGGCGCAGAACAGGCATTTAGGCATAAATTTTCAGCTGGCTATTTTTACTAATTTGTCCAAAGCGCATTTGGACGCCCACGGCGGTTTTGAAAATTACCGTTTGGCAAAAGCCAAACTATTTAAATTAGCTAAGTCGGTTTTGGTCAATTCAGACGATGAAAATGCCGGATATTTTTTTTCCGCCTCTTTTGGAAGAAAATTTTCCGCCGGATTTAGGGGGTCGGATTTAGTTTGCGAGAAGAAATATTTTGCCCAAAAAACCCAAAATGGCTTCAGTCTGGAACAAGTTGCCTTTACAGTAAGTTTGCCCGGAAAATTTAACCACTATAATGCTTTAATGGCCGCGGCAGCGGCAAAAATATTGGGAGTTAGCTTTTTAAGCAGTCAAAAAACTATTCAAGAATTTACAAAAATTCGAGGGCGTATGGAAACTGTTGAAAATGATTTAGGTATAAAAATTTTAGTTGATTATGCCTGCGAACCGGCGGCTATGAAAGCTGCTTTAGAGGCAGTGCAGGAAATGCCCCATAACAGGATTATTCATGTTTTTGGCTCAACCGGCGGGCATAGGGATATACAAAAACGGTTTGAGTTTGGCAAAATATCCGCTCAGGCTTCGGATATAATACTTATAACCAATGACGATGTTTATAACTCAGATCCGGAAAAAATTGCCGAAGATATTGAGCAAGGTATTGGGCAGGTTGAAAGCAAAAAATCTAAAGTTAAAAGCGTGGTAAGGCATTTAGACCGAAGATATGCAATTAGCGAAGCTTTAAAAATGGCAAAGAAAGATGATATTGTCTTAATTACCGGAAAAGGGAGCGAAAGATTTTTGGTTTTGCCGGGAAATAAAAGAATTGACTGGAATGAAACAGAGGTGGTATGGGAAGAGGCAAATAAATTAAGCCCAAGCTATTGGGAAGATGTGGCTAAACACCATGAGGCCAGTTTAAATTAATATGAATTTATATATCGACACAACAGAATATGGGAAGGTTGTATTTATATTAAAGCAGGCAGGTAAAAAGGATATAACCGGGTTTTTTAATGTAAAACCTCACGAAAGTGGTAATATTTTGGGAGATTTAGACAAGTTTTTAAAAAAAGCCAAAGTTTTAAGCCCTAAGCTAGAAATATCAGAATTGATAGTATTTAAAGGCAAAGGCAGTTTCACCGGCTTAAGAATTGCCGCGGCAATAGCCGAGGCGCTTTCGCTAGCTTGGGGGAAAATGACCAAAATAATAACAAAAAAGGGTATATTATAGCATTTTTTTAAGCTTTTGTCAATAGATTTAATTATTTTTTCTTTTGTTTAAGCGGAGAAATCCGTTAGATATTTTGGGGTTTACCCCGCCCCAATTTACATTGAAGATCTTACTTTGCAGTTTACCGGTGATTTTTTTGGTTTTATATGCATAAAATAGAGGAAAATGCATAAAAATGGAGCGGGGTTGACCCAGTAGAGCTACATTGCAAATTAATAAATAGCAAATTTGTTCAAAATAAATTAATATTATCTTATATTTTCTTTTAAATAAGAGAAAGTATTGCAATGTGATTCTACTGGGTTGACAAGCTTTTAGTATCTGTTATTATAGATATACAAATATACTCAAGACTTAGGGAACGAAGTATTTGTGGTTTCATCCAAACCCGCTTTAGGCGTAATGGATGGCTTACAATAAAATAAGTTAAGTTGACAGGGAACACCCCTTAATGCAAGATTTAGCTAATAAATAAGCCAAACCAAAGGCCTTTTTTGAATGTCGTCAAAAAAGGTGAATTTTTGCGTATAAAAAGGGATTAGTTTTTCCAAAATAATTTAGTTTAAGTTACCTCTATATATAGAGGAGAAAGAAACCCTATGTCTAAGAAGACCTCTTCTGACCAAACTTTAAGTTTGTACGAACAAACTAAAGAAACTCATAAGCCCAGAAAGTTTTTTACCAAAAGGCACGAAGTAAAGTTGCTGCCTAATTTAATTGAAGTTCAATTAAATTCTTATAAATGGTTTTTGGAAAAAGGCATAAAAGAACTTTTGGGGGAAATCAACCCAATTAAAGATTTTACGGGCAAAACTTTTGAACTAAATTTTGGCGATTATTTTTTTGACAAGCCAAAGCATGACGAGTTTACGGCCAGAGAGAGAAATACTTCCTATGAAGCGCCTTTGTATGTTTCTGCAAAACTCATAAACAAAGTCAGCGGCAAAACAAAAACCCAGGACGTATATTTTGGCGATTTTCCGGTAATGACCCCGCGGGGAACTTTTATTATAAACGGCGTAGAGCGTGTAGTGGTTTCCCAGCTCATAAAGTCTCCGGGCGCGTTTTTTAGCGCGGAATTTTCCAGAGGTAAAAATTTATACGGCGGTAAAATTATTCCTAACCGCGGAGCCTGGCTGGAATTAGATACCGATGCCGCCGGAGTAATTGGCGTAAAAATAGACCGCAAAAGAAGAATCCCAATAACCGCGCTTTTGCGCGTATTCGGTTTGTCCAGCAATGACGAAATTTTAAAAGCCTTTGCCGACGTTGATACCGACCCGGATATAAAATATATTCAGAACACTTTGGCTAAAGACGCTTCCACCAACGCAGACGAAGGTTTTAAGGAAGTATATAAAAGAATTCGCCCGGGCGACCTTGCTACGGTAGACAATGCCCGTTCTTTAATTAGCGGCATGTTCTTTTTAGCTGAGCGCTACGACCTTTCTCCGGTTGGCCGCTATAAATTTAACCAGCGCTTAAACATACAGGAAAGAAAAAACGAAGGCCTGTTAACTTTGGAAGACTTGATTTTGGTTGTAAAAGAAATTATTAAGCTTAACAACACCCAGGGCGTGCCGGACGATATTGACCATTTGTCTAACCGCCGCGTCAGGGCGGTGGGCGAGTTGATTCAAACTCGTTTCCGCGTAGGACTTGCCAGAATGGCTCGTATTGCCAAAGACAGAATGTCTTTGGCCGATGTTGAAACTGTAACCCCGGCCCAGTTAATTCATGTTCGTCCGATTGTGGCTACAATGCAGGAATTCTTTTCCTCCTCCCAGTTGTCGCAATTTATGGACCAGACTAACCCGCTTTCTGAGCTTGAACACAAAAGAAGACTTTCGGCTATGGGTCCGGGCGGTCTTTCCAGAGAGCGCGCAGGGTTTGAAGTTAGAGACGTGCACCGCAGTCACTATGGTAGGCTTTGCCCGATTACCACTCCGGAAGGTCCGAACATCGGACTGGTGGCCCACATGGCCACCTACTCCAGAATGAATGATTTTGGGTTTTTGGAAACTCCTTACCAAATGGTAAAAAAGTTTGCCAAAAATGACGGGAAAGATGCGGTAGATGAAATTGCTTTGTTTGACATAAAAAATTCCCAAGGTTCTGTAATTGTAAATGCGGGCGAAAAAATAACCGCTGCCTTGGCAAAAGAGATTGCTAAAAATGACCAGCTCAACGAAATAAGAATTAAGCCCAGATTGACTGACAAAATAGAATATTTAGACGCCTTCGAAGAAGAGCAGCTGACTATTTCTCCGGCCGGTATCCAAACCGACGAAAATGGCTATTTTGTAGAGCCTCGTTCGAGCGTAAGAATTCGTTCTGTGCCTTCAGTCGGCTTTACTGACGAAATTGACTGTGTTGACGTTTCGCCGAAACAAATTATTTCCGTTACTACCTCGCTGATTCCGTTTTTGGAGCACGATGACGCCAACCGCGCGCTTATGGGTAGTAACATGCAAAGACAGGCGGTTTCTACAATTCGTCCGGCCGCGCCTTTGGTTGGTACCGGTATGGAAGAAAAAGCCGCGCGCGACAGCGGAACTTTAATTATTGCGGAAGAAGAAGGCGATGTTACTTCGGTAACCGGCGAAAAAATTATTGTGGTAAATGAAGCGGGTAAGAAAAAAGAATACCGCTTGCTTAAGTTCGTCCGCACCAACTCAGCCACTGCCATTAACCAGGTTCCGAGAGTGGCAAAAGGGCAGCACGTTAAGAAAGGTGATATTTTAGCTGACGGCGCTTCTACAGAACAGGGCGAGTTGGCTTTGGGGCAAAATGTGCTGGTTGCGTTTATGTCCTGGGAAGGCGGCAACTATGAAGACGCTATTTTACTTTCCGAAAGAGTAGTGCAAAGAGATTTGTATTCTTCCATTCACATAGACGATTTTAAAATAGATGTTCGAGACACCAAATTGGGCCCTGAACAAATTACCAGGGACATTCCTAACGTGGGCGAAGAAAAACTAAAAGATTTGGACGAAACCGGTATTATTCGCATTGGGGCTCAGGTTAAAGCCGGCGACATTTTGGTGGGTAAAATTACCCCCAAAGGCGAAACCGACCTTACGGCGGAAGAAAAACTTTTGCGCGTAATTTTTGGTGAAAAATCCCGCGATGTAAAAGACACTTCTTTAACCTTGCCTCACGGCGAATACGGCAAAGTGGTAAATATAAGAGAATTTAAGCGCGATGCCGGCGACAAATTGCCGAGCGGCGTAGTTAGAAGTATTCAGGTTTCCGTGGCTGTCTTAAGAAAAGTGCAGGTAGGCGACAAAATGGCAGGACGCCATGGCAACAAAGGCGTAATTTCCAGAGTTATTCCGGTTGAAGACATGCCTTTTATGGCTGACGGAACTTCGGTTGACGTAATTTTAAACCCTCTTGGCGTAGTGAGCCGTATGAACCTGGGTCAAATTTTAGAAACCCACTTGGGCATGGCTGCCAGAAAACTTGGTTACAAAGTGGCAACTCCGGTTTTAGACGGTATTACTGAAACTACTATTAAAGAAGAATTAACTAAGGCCCAAGTGCCGACAGACGGCAAGGTTCAGCTTTATGACGGGAAAACCGGCGAAGCGTTTGACGAAAAAACCACGGTTGGCGTGGCATATATGATGAAGCTTCACCATTTGGTAGACGACAAGATGCATGCCAGAAGCACCGGTCCGTACTCGCTTATTACCCAGCAGCCTTTGGGCGGTAAGGCGCAGTTCGGCGGACAGCGTTTTGGGGAAATGGAAGTTTGGGCGCTGGAAGGCTATGGCGCTGCCAATACTTTGCAGGAAATGCTGACCATAAAATCAGACGATGTGGTCGGCAGAAGCAAAACTTACGAAGCTATTGTAAAAGGCGAACCGATTAAAAAACCCAATGTGCCGGAAAGCTTTAGAGTTTTGGTGAAAGAACTTCAGTCGCTCTGTTTAGATGTTGAGCTTTTGGGTCCTGACGGCAAGGTAACCTCCGCTTCCGAAGAGCCTGCGGTTACAACCCCCTTTGACAACAGGCCAATGCCGTTAGTTCCCGAGGTTAATTTGTTTGAAGATGAAGTTAGTCAAAAAGAAAAGAAAAGGAAAAGAGAAAAAAGTAAAAATTAACTTCTCAAAAATCAGATTAAATTAACATCTATTAACTAATTTCTTTATATATTATGTTAACTCAAACAGAAGATTTCAAAGGCGTTCGCTTGCGCTTGGCAAGCCCCGACATCATGCTTTCCTGGTCGCACGGGGAAGTGACTAAGCCGGAAACCATAAACTACAGAACCCAAAGACCTGAAAAGGACGGGCTTTTTGACGAGAAAATTTTTGGTCCCATTAAAGACTGGGAATGCTACTGCGGCAAATACAAAAGAATTCGCTACAAAGGCATAGTCTGTGACAAATGCGGAGTGGAAGTCACTAAGTCTTCGGTTAGGCGCGAGAGAATGGGGCATATAAAACTTTCGGTTCCGGTTACTCATATTTGGTTTTTGCGCGGCGTGCCTTCGCGCTTAGGCCTGATTTTGGATTTGGGCGTTATGGAACTTGAAAAAGTTGTATATTTTGCTTCTTACATAATTACCAAAGTTGACGAAGAAGCCAGGCTTTCAATGATGGAGCAGATTGAAAAAGAATTTAAGGCGAAAAAGAAGCTGATTGAAGAAAAATACGAAGCCATGATAGGCAAAGTTAAGAGCGAAAAAGGCCAGGCCAGAGCTTCTAAAAACCCTGAGTTAGCCGAAGCGGCAATTGACGCGGAAGTAACCAGACTCAAAGACGCTTGGAGCAAAGAGCTCGATGGCCTAGAAGATATACGCGACCAGGCCAGAAGCGAGCTTAAGTCTATAAAAAAGTATCAGGTTATTTCCGAGCTTCAATACAGAGATTTGTCGCTAAAATACGGGCCGGTTTTTACCGCCGGAATTGGCGCTGAAAGCTTAAAAGGGCTTTTGGAAGAAATAAATTTGGAAGACTTGTCCGCGGAGCTTTCTTCGGCTTTGCCAAATTTAGAAGGCCAGGCGCAGAAAAAAGTCTTAAAGCGTTTAAAGCTGGTTAAGTCTTTGGTGAATTCCGGACTTAGGCCGGAGTGGATGCTTATAGACACTTTGCCGGTTATCCCTCCGGATTTAAGGCCCATGGTTCAGTTAGACGGCGGGCGTTTTGCGGCTTCCGACTTAAACGATTTATACAGGCGCGTAATTAACAGAAATAATCGCTTAAAGAAACTTTTGGAAATTAAGGCTCCCGAAGTAATTACCAGAAACGAAAAAAGAATGCTCCAGGAAGCTGTTGATGCTTTAATTGACAACTCGGTTCGCCACGGCAAAGAGGTAACCGCTTCTACCGGACAGAAAAGAAAATTGAGAAGTTTGGCTGACATGCTTAAAGGCAAGCAGGGTCGTTTTAGGCAAAACTTGCTCGGTAAGCGCGTTGACTATTCAGGCCGCAGCGTTATTGTGGTAGGTCCTGAATTAAAACTCCATCAGTGCGGTTTGCCAAAAGTCATGGCTTTGGAATTGTTTAAGCCTTTTGTTATCTCCAAACTTATTGCGCGTGAATACGCTCACAATGTACGTTCTGCTAACCGCTTAATTGAACAGGCAAGAAACGAAGTCTGGGATATTTTGGAAGAAGTTACAAAGAACCACTATGTTTTGCTTAACCGCGCGCCGACTTTGCACCGATTGGGCTTTCAGGCATTTCAGCCGGTTTTAATAGAAGGTAAGGCTATCCAGCTTCACCCCATGGTTTGTGCTGCTTTTAACGCTGACTTTGACGGTGACCAAATGGCTGTGCACGTGCCCTTAACAGAGCCTGCGCAAAAAGAAGCCAGGGAAATTATGGTTTCCGCGCACAATTTGCTTAAGCCGGCTTCCGGCGATCCGGTTATGACCCCAGACAAGGACGTGGTGGTAGGCTGTTACTATATTACTGCCATGCGCGACGGTCTTAAGGGCGACGGTAAAATTTTCAGCAGCCCGCAAGAAGCAATTTTTTCCTACAATAACGGGCATGTTAATATTCAGGCTAAAATAAAAGTCAGAATGGAAAACGGCGAAATAATCGAGACTTGCGTAGGGCGATTAATTTTTAACAAAGTAATTCCGCCTGTTTTGGGCTTTAGGAATGAGCAGTTTGACAAAAAGGCTTTGCAGAGTTTGGTTAGGGAAGCGCATAGAATTTTAGGCGACGACAAAACTGCAGAATTAATAGATGAAATTAAGCGTACCGGTTTTACTTACATGAAAAAATCCGGGCTTTCCTGGGGTATGGACGATTTGCGAGTTCCGGATTCTAAAAAAGCCATGTTCATTGAAGCTGAAAAAACCGTTGAAGAAACCTATCAGCAGTACAGAGAAGGTTTGTTAACTGAAGAAGAAAGAAAAAATAGAGTCATAGAAATTTGGGCGGAAATTGCAGAAAAACTTTCCAAAGACGTAGCCAAGACCGTGGAAAAACATTCTTCTGTGAATTATATTTTTACATCGGGCGGAAGAGGCAGTATGTCCCAAATTAGCCAAATGTCCGGCATGAAGGGCTTGGTGGTTAACCCTTCCGGTGACGTTATTGAACTTCCGGTAAAGGGCAGCTTTAAAGAAGGTTTGCAGGTTTTGGAATATTTTATTTCCACTCACGGCAGCCGTAAAGGTATGTCTGATACCGCGCTTAGAACAGCCGATGCCGGTTACTTAACCAGGCGCTTGGTTGACGTTGCTCAGGATATTGTTATTAATGCGGAAGATTGCGGTACCGAAGATTTTGCTGTTATAGATGCTGCTGAAAGCGAAAGAATGAACAAAGCTTTTGACAGGCGTCTATTTGGCCGCGTTGCCGCGGAAGATGTAGTTGCAAATGGCAAGACTATAGTGGCAAAGAATCAGGCTATCGACGACTTTACTGCCAGGGAAATTGTAAAAGCGGGAATTAGTTCCGTAAAATGCCGCAGCGTATTAAAGTGCAAATTAACCCGCGGTATTTGCAGGCAGTGTTATGGTTTTGATTTAGGCTTTAACCGAATGGTAAATTTGGGTGCGGCAATAGGCATTGTGGCCGCGCAAGCCATTGGCGAACCGGGTACCCAATTAACAATGCGTACCTTCCACACCGGCGGTAGCGCTGCTGTAAAAGACATTACCCAAGGTCTTCCTAGGGTGGAGGAACTTTTTGAAGCTCGTCAGCCAAAAGGCCAAGCCTTTGTTTCAGAAGTAGATGGCCAGGCTTACATAACCAAACCAAATAACAAAGAGTACATTGTTAGAATTCAGGCTGCGGACGTAGAAAAAGACACCTATGAATTTTCAGGTGAGGCCGCTATAAAAGACGCAAGCCACGTGGAAGCAGGGGATACTTTATTTATGGATGAGTCCGGCAAGAGCGTGAAGGCTAAGACCGGGGGCATTGTAAAAATTGAAAAGAGCAAACTGTATATTATTCACGAAAGCGACAAAGTTAAGGAATATGTTATCCCAGCCTCCTTCTCTTTAATGGTCAAGGAAGGGGATTTGGTAAGCAAAGGCCAACGCTTGACCGAAGGTAACTTAGATCCGCATTTGGTTATGGCTTTAGAAGGACCTCAGGCGGCTCAGAAATATATTGTTAAAGAAGTTTTGGATATTTATACTTCCCAAGGTCAGCAAATTCATGACAAGCACATTGAAGTAATTGTCAGGCAAATGTTTAGCAAGATGCGAATATTAAACGCCGGCGACAGCGAATTTGTGGAAGGGGAAATAGCCGACAAATCTAAGTTAAACTATATTAGCGAGGAATTAAAGAAAGTTGGCCGTACTCCGGCTACCGCTGAACAGCTCTTAATGGGTATTACCAAAGTTTCCTTAAATACCGACTCATTCTTGGCCGCTGCCAGTTTCCAAGAAACTACCCGCGTACTTATAGAAGCTGCGGTTACGGGGAAAACCGACTATTTAAGAGGCTTAAAAGAAAACGTTATAATCGGTAAGCTTATTCCTGCCGGTACCGGCTTTAGCGCAGATGCGGCGAAAGAAGTTTTAAAGGCTGAGGAAGCCTTAGCCGCTTCCTCAGATAGCGCGGAATAAGGTTATATGAATTTTAAAAGACCTCTTTGGCAAATAGCCAAGAGGTCTTTTAATTTGTTATAATGAGTGTATAAAAAGTATGATAATATCATACATTTAAAATTAACATCTCAAAAAGGAAAAAGTATATGTCGAGAAATGGCGCAAAAAAATTGCAGGTATCCAACAGAGCGCGGAATGTGATAGCCTCGCCTATAAGAAAATTTTTACCGCTAATGCAGGAAGCGGCAAAAAAGGGGACTCATATTTTTAAATTAAATGTTGGCGATCCTGACCTAGAACCGCCCAAGCAGTTTTTTGAAGTGGTAAAAAAATACGCTGAACCAACTTTGGGTTACGCGCCGAGTCCCGGCATAGTGGCCCATACTCAGGCATGGCAAAAATATTATAAACAATGGGGAGTGGAACTGCCTTTTGAAAGCATAATCCCGACTGTCGGTTGCGCCGAAGCTATTATGCTGGCTCTGTTGGCCGTGGCTGACGTGGGCGACGAAATAATTGTTTTTGAACCGCTATACGCTTCTTATAAATCTTTTTCCGTAATATCCGGAATCAAGTTAGTGCCCGTGCTTTTGCCAATAGAAAAGAATTTTCAACTTCAATCAGCTGCTGAAATAGAAAAAAAGATTTCCAAAAAAACTAAAGCCATAGTGGTTATAAATCCGGACAATCCAACCGGCAAGCTTTGGAGCGAGAGCGAGCTTAATACTGTAATTAAAATTGCCAAGAAGCATAACTTATTTATTATTTCAGACGAGACTTACAGGGAAATTCGTTTTGACGGCAAAAAGCCGGTTTGCCTTTTGTCAAAAGAGAGCGCGCGCCAAAATGTTATAGTCTGTGACAGTGTTTCAAAAAGATTTAGTATGCCCGGCGCTCGCATTGGCTGCGTGGCGAGTTTTAACAAAGAGGTTATGGGAAGCATTTTAAAGTTTGCGCAAGCCAGGCTTTCAGCCGGTACCTTGGAGCAGCTAGGAACCGTTCCGCTTTTAAGCAACAGCGCGCCTTACGTAAACAAGATTACAGCTGAATATAAAAAACGGCAAAAAGTTGTTGCCGAGGGTTTAAGCAAAATGCCGGTAGTATACAAGTCGGCTATGGGCGCGTTTTACCAGGCAGTAGGGTTGCCCGTTAAGGATGCCGAAGACTTTGTTAGGTTTATGATCTCGGAATTTAGCTACAAGGGAAAGACAGTTATGGTAACCCCAATGCAGGATTTTTACATAACTCCGGGGAGAGGAAAGGAGCAAATTAGAATTGCTTATGTGCTTAACACCAAAGATCTAGTAGAAGCTATGGAAGTTTTAAGAAGAGGACTTGAGGCCTTTTTAAAACAATAATTGTGGATAATAAAAATATTAGAAAATCCCGGCTTTGGAGCCGGGATTTTTGTTTTGTTTGAAAAATAAAAATTTGTTGGTTTCATTAGTTTCATAATCTAAAAATTTTTTTCATTACTTTTTATTTATTATGTACGTTATAAATGAAACAGTTGTTTTAAAAGTTAAACTGACTTATTTGTTTCATTTAAAGAACTATTAATTCGGCTGATTTTAAAGCAAATTATTACATTTTTCCTTGGCATTTAAGTTAAATTTCTCGTAAAATAAATATAGAGTTATGTTAACTCTTGGTAAGTTAGGGAACGAAACCAAAAACAAAAATCAAAACACAAAAACAATACAAAAAATGCCAGTAGCTTTTTGTATTTTTTTATGGCCAAAATAAGCCCGAAGCAAAACAAATGCCTAAAAGCAAATATCCAAATTTACTAACACTAAAAGACGTCAGCAAAATATTACACGTTCATAGAAACACCCTTCGAAATTGGGAAAGAGAAGGGCTTATTTCCTGCGTCCGAATTGGTCGTCGGGGCGACAGGCGTTTTACCAAAGAATCGGTCAGCAAGCTTTTGCATAACTAAATTTTAATGAAATTTGAATTTATAAAAAAATTAATAGCCAGCATATCGGCCCTAAGTTTAGTGGCTGGTTTGTTTGCAATTGATTTAATACCGGTTCAAATTAAGGTTGTGGTTGCCGCTACCGGAGCTCCAAATATAATTAGCTACCAAGGTAGATTAACCAACTCGAGCGGCGACTTGCTTGGGGGCAGCGGTACCAATTATTATTTTAAATTTTCTATTTGGAATAACCCTACCGTCGGAAGCGGCAGCAAGCTCTGGCCGTCGGGTAGTCCGGGTATCGCAACCTCTACGGTGAGCGACGGAGTGTTTAACGTTAACATTGGCGACACAACCAATGGTTTTCCTGACACGCTGAATTATAATTTTAACGACAATGACACGGTCTATTTGCAAGTGGAAGTTTCTTCTAACGGCTCAAGTTTTGAAACGCTCTCTCCGAGGCAACAAATTACTTCTGCCGGGTTTGCGATTAACGCAAACACTTTAACCGGCTTTAGTCCCTCGCAGTCGGCTAGCGGCAGCCAGATCCCGGTTTTAAATTCCGGCAATCTTTTGTTAGGAGGGACGAACCCGCAACTTAACGCCACGAGCACCAACACTTTAACTTTGCAGGGCGGCGGCGGAACAGGCGACATACAATTCTTTTCTTCTTCCAACAAAATTACTTCCGGCGGTAATATGACAATTCAGGGAAGTTTTACGGTCGGAAGTTTTAGCGCAGACCCTGGCGGACTTGCGAACGGAATGATTTTTTATAATTCCACTTCCCATAAATTTAAAATCGTGGAAAACGGCACGGCGAAAATTTTGTGTAACACCACGGACGCGGGTTGTGGCGCGGGCGGCGGCAGCGTGGCTTGGTCAAATATAATTGACCCAACCGGCAACCTAAGTTTGACTATGGGTTCTTATACTACGAATTTTACCTGGGGCACTTCTACCGGATCTTCCAACTTATTTAATTTGTCAGACACCGCCAGCAATACCGGTACCGGGAGCTTAATTTCAATTACCACCGCATCCGGTTCAGCTGCTAGTCCTCTAAGGATTATGGCTTCGGGCGTGGCTGCTATGTATGTTTCTTCCGCGGGTAACGTGGGTTTTGGTACTACCACTCCCGCTTCTAAAGTAACGGTGGTAGGCGCTTCGGGCAGCAACAATCCTTTTACCGTTTCGTCTTCTACGGGTTCAACCTTATTCACCATAGGGCCGAACGCTTCAACCACAATAACTTCGTTAGCTTCCGGTTTGGTTAGGTCCACCAGCGGGGGAAGTTTGTATAATGGCGTGGCGGACATTTCCTCTGATACTAACCTAAGCGTTAGCGCCACCGGTCTTACTTTAAGCGGCGACGACGTTCAATTAACTTCCGGATACAATATTCCACTAACGGCTTCTACCACCAACTGGAATAATTTTTACGACAGCCCGTCTTACAGAATTACCGCGGGCAGCAATTTGTCTTGGAATGGCAATACCCTAAACGCCAATTTTTCTACTACCACAATTAACGGCGTGTCTTCAACCAACTATACTTTTGCAACCGGCAGCGCCACGGGCATTGGCCTGAATATTTCCACTTCCACCAACACCGTAACTTTTACGCCCACGGTTTCTTCGGGTTACAATATTCCGTTGACGGCTTCTACCACGCAGTGGTCAAATTTTTATAATTCGCCAATTTCGTTCTTTAATGCCGGCAGCAATATTGTTTTCTCCGGCACTTCTACTATTGCGGTTTCCTCTTCTCCTTCTTTTTCAGGAACTTTGTCTGTTACCGGAACTTCTACTTTAGCTACCACCACACTTACCAGATTAACGGCCAGCGGTTCTACCACCATTTCTTCTTTAGGCGCCGGCCTGGTTAGAGCTACCTCCGGGGGAGATTTATATACCGACAGCACAAGTTATCTTTCCTCGGCTATTACTTCCTTAAACGGCCAAACCGGCAGTAGTCAAACCTTCGCTACTTCTACTTCCGGCGGACTTGATTTATATATTACTTCCGGAGCCAACACTCACACTTTTGCGCTTCAGCCGTCTTCGGGCTTCAGCGTGCCTTTATCTGCCTCCACTACGCAGTGGAGCGGTTTGTATAACAACGTTTTGTCTCGCCTTGCTATTGCCACCGGTACTTCCGGTACTATTTTTAACATTTCCACTTCCACCAATTCTTTGACTCTAAATTTGCCGATCGCATCTATAACCAATACAGGCCAGCTTTCGTCCGCTGACTGGCTAAGTTTTAACAACAAGCTGTCAGGGAGTTTAACTAGCGGTTATTTGCCTAAAGCTACCGGCGCTTCAACCACTGCCAACTCTTTAATTTACGACACTAACACTAACATTGGCATTAACACCACCACTCCACAAGCTACTTTAAATGTGGTAGGTTCCGGCAGCAACAATCCGCTTATAATTAGTAGTTCCACTGGCTCAACCTTTTTCTCCATAAATACCTTTGGCTCTACCACCATAGCTAATTTGTCTTCCGGTTTGGTTAGGTCAACAGCCAGCGGTAATTTGTTTGTTGGTCTTGCCGACATTTCCTCTGACACAAACCTTTCTGTTTCCGCTACCGGCCTTACTTTAAATGGCGATGCTATCCAATTAGCGGCAGGTTATAATATTCCTCTCACGGCTTCTACCACTGAATGGTCTAACTTTTACACCACTCCTTCTACCAGAATTACAGCAGGTAATAATTTAACTTGGTCTGGTAATCAGATTGATGTAGACGATGTCTTCCCAACGTACACTTACGCCTCATCTTCTTTCCCGTCCTTTACTTATGCTTCTTCTATCTTTGCGACTATAGCCAATTATCCAACCTATACTTATGGATCTTCCACTTATGTTAACTTTACTTATGCTTCATCAACATTCGTAAACTTCTCTTACGCTTCCTCTGTCTTCCCAACCTATACTTACGCTTCTTCTGCTTATGCTACTACTTGGAACTTAAAAGCTGGTTCTAACATAACTATTACCACTTCTACCCCGGGGCAAATAACTATTGCTTCAACCGGCGGTAGTGGTAACTCTGCCTTTACCATAGGCAACGGCCTTATTTACAACGCCACTTCTACAGACTTAGTCGGTATTGGCACCATAACTCCTACTACTACTTTATTTGTGCAAGGAAAAGGCGGTACGAATCCATTTCAAGTTTCTTCTTCCACTGGAACTGCTTTGTTGACCGTTGCTCAAAACGGCTCCACCACCATTTCTTCTCTTGGCGCCGGCTTAGTTAGAAGCACCAGTGGTGGGTCTCTCTACACCGATAACTCTACTTACTTAACTTCAGCTTTAACTTCTATTTCCG
>CAZACP010000011.1:0-27605 GCA_964483665.1 uncultured Candidatus Saccharibacteria bacterium | reverse complement strand
TGGTAGCGCTACGGGGAATCGAACCCCGATTTGGTGGATGAGAACCACCTGTCCTAACCATTAGACGATAGCGCCAAATTCCTAACAATTTTAGCATTTATACTAAAATTACTCAATAATCACAAACTTTTAAGTTTTCCAAAAATCATTTGCTCAAGCAAAGGGAACTGGAAAACTAATTTGTTTTAAATCAAATGAAAACACGACCGAAACTACTGGTCGTGCTGCTTGCCAATGCCGGACAAGCTCGGTCTTTAACTCAAGGATCGCTTATACGAACTGGCGGCTGACGAGATTCTGTACCTGTTCGCTCTGGAGCATGCCGCATCGCGCTGCATGCATCAGGAGCGTCATTGCGGCCTGCTGTTCTCGTTCGGTAACCAACGATCTTCTGCCCTCAACCTTGAAGTAGTCCGAGAAGGGCACAAAATCTCGGCTCTGTTGCATGTGACAGAACCAGGACTCAACCGTGAGCCATTCGTGGAGGAATCCGACCACTTTGGGTTCAAGCGGCGCATGGTCATCGAAGATTTCAAACATACCTCCGATGATGACCGCCTTGTACCAGTCGTCGGGAAGCAATAATCCCATACCCTTGTACGAGATAGCATAGCTCTCCAGAAAACTGCTGACGGCCCGACGTTCAGGGTCTTTGTAGGACGAAAAGCCGTTAACCAGCCACGGGTTCGCCAACAAGGTCAAAGTTTCTTCTACTGCTTCTTTGAGCTTTTCGTACTCGCTGGCATCGCCGATTGAACTGGTCATAGTCTTCCGCATGCCGCTATCGACACGCTGCACCAAGCACAACATAGCGAACTCAAGCAACATGAAGTTCGAGTAGCTGTACCCCTTGTCCTGCTTGCGTTCGTCGCAGTGATGTGTGAAGCAGCTCCGGACAACACCGAGAAAAAACATGATCTGTTCTATCAAGCTCACCCGGATGTAGCCGATTTCACGATATTTGCCGCACGCCGCAAGATAGTGCAACAACCCTAATCTTACTTCGTAGTGGGTTGTTGCGTCCCAGAGCACGCAGAACTCCCTAAAGTCCTGAATGCCCTTCAGTCCTTGACTTCTCATACTGCCTCCTTGTTATTTGCCACTGCTGTGTGTTCGCAGTAGCAGGATGCTCCCATTAAGGGAAAAAGGAGTATAAGAATATACCCTATTTTCCACCAACGGACTTTAAAGGATATAATAAATAGGCTGTTCTGTCAAAGCATAGGCTGTTGTCTAAAATCTCCAAATTTTGTAAGATTAACCTATAAAATATGATAAAAATATATTTAGCCGGTAGCGTCCCAAAAGGCTCTGCGGAAGAAAAAACTTTTGTTAATTGGCGAAATCAATATAAAGAAACTTTAGATAAATTCCTGGAAGCGGATTTTGTTTTTCCTATGTCCGGCGACATGGATGAAAGTGACTTTTTACTAATTGTTGGTAAAGATAGCAAAAGCATTAAGGATAGCGACTTAGTTATTATAAACGCAGAGGAACGACTTGGCGCTGGCACTTCTATGGAGATGGTTATTGCCAAGTATTTTAAAAAACCAGTAATTACAGTAATGCCTAAAAATTCTTATCACCGAAGGCCGAATATGACCTTTCAAGGCAAATATTTTGTAGAAGACTGGATGCACCCGTTCATACATACCTTTTCAGACTTCATAGTTGAAAACGTGGCTGAAATAGAAGAAATAAAAGACAAACTTTTTAGTTTGCCCATAAAAGATATTTCTATTATTGACCATGCCATTGGGCATAGGGTAAACAAACACCTTACATCTGAATTCTAAGTTCTCTGCAAAGCCAAAGTTTGAGTACCAATAAGCTGCGAATAAATCTCCCTTACCAAAGCCAAAAAAGTTTTCCACCTGTCTCGACTTGGTCTACCAAAAGGAAACGACCTCATCGCAAGATGGGGTCTTTTCCTTTTTGATAATGTTAGTGGAATCGAACGAAAGTGGTTCGTCCGAAGGACGAAATTAATTGCGACTACTTGGAGCAATTAATAACGGCGGGCCTGCGTTAGGCGTTATGCGATCCTGAGCCTGTCGAAGGAGAGCATAGCCGTGGGCAGGTCGATTCCCCGTAGCGCTACCAAACCGCTAAATTGGCGGTTTTTGAATTTTTATTGTATAATAAATTATAAATTTACAGTGAAAGAAACAAAAAATACTCAAAAATAAGCTTAATGCCTAAAATTAACTTAAAATTTCCTAACGGGTTTTTGTGGGGGGCGGCTAGTAGCGCTTACCAGACCGAAGGGAATAATAGCAATAGCGACTGGTGGAGCTGGGAAAAGTCTATTGTTAGAACAGAAGAATTAAAAGCCAAAGGGCTTAATCCCAAAGACTTTCAGAGCGGGATTGCCTGCGACTTTTACAACCGCTACGAAGAAGACTTTGCTTTGGCCGAGCATTTAGGCCACAACACAATACGTATTGGGGTGGAATGGTCACGAATAGAGCCTAGGCAAGGGGAGTTTAAAGAAGAAGTTTTAGACCACTATGAAAAAATGCTCCAGTCCGCAAAGGCGCATAACTTAAAAGTTTTTCTAACCCTGCACCACTATACTAGCCCCATTTGGTTTTCCAAAAAAGGCGGTTTTGCAAAAAAAGAAAACGTGGCTGATTTTATATCTTTTGCACAAAAAGTAGTTGTAAGGCTTTCGGAATATGTGGATTTTTGGGTAACTATTAACGAGCCTGAACTTTACGCCGCGCAAGGGTATTTAATGGGCGTGCATCCGCCTCAAGTAAAAAGTGTGTTTACAGCCTGGAAAGTAATAAATAATTTAATTTACGCGCATAATACTGTAGCCCAGTTTATTCGATTAAACACCAGGCAGCCCGTGAGTATGGCTTTTAATCAGACCGATTTGCAGCCCGCCGGTTTTTTAGGCAGCCTGGCAGCAGGACTTTCGGACTATTTAATTAACGAATACATTTTAAAAAGAGTTATAAAATACTGCGACTACATTGGGCTGAACTATTATTTTCACCACCACGTTGGTTTGTTTGGAGTGAGAAAGCATAGTCATAGCCAGCATAACCGCACTGACCGGGGCTGGGGAATACATCCCGAGGGTATAGAAAGAGTTTTGCTGAACTTAAAAA
Organism: uncultured Candidatus Saccharibacteria bacterium; assembly: GCA_964483665.1. Taxonomy (GTDB): domain Bacteria; phylum Patescibacteriota; class Doudnabacteria; order UBA920; family UBA920; genus JAEUSF01. The sequence goes on along the minus strand of CAZACP010000011.1, from coordinate 24,486 downwards.
AATTTGGCAAGCCAATTTACATTATAGAAAACGGACTGGCGGACAAGACTGACTCAAAACGCGAAAATTTTATAAAAGACCACTTGTATTTTGTGCATAGCGCCATACAAAAAGGCGCGAACGTAAAAGGGTATTTATATTGGTCATTAACCGACAATTTTGAATGGGAAGAGGGCTTTTGGCCGAGGTTTGGGCTTATAGAAATCGACAGGGAAAGTTTGCTTAAAAGAAAAGTGCGCTATAGCGCGCTTGCGTACGCAAAAATTTGTAAAACTAATACTTTAGAATATTTACAATGAGCTATTTCCTAATAATTTTCTATTATTTTATTTCTGCGGGAGTTGACGTTATAGACAAGTTTTTATTGTCCAAAAGAAAAATTCGGCCGCTTTCCTACACTTTTTTTACCGTAGTAACCGGCTTAATTTTACTGGTTTTGTGGCCGTGGAATTTTGAGGCTATTTCCGCTTACGATATCGGCTTAGATTTGCTTTCAGGCGTATTGTTTACTCTGGCCATTTATACTTTTTTTAAAGCCCTCTCGCGCGGCGAGGTCAGCAGGGTTGTGCCGTTTATTTTTGCCATTGTTCCGTTGACTGACATTTTAATAGGGTTATTGTTCGGCAGAAATCTTCTAAATATAAAAGAAATAGCGGCTTTATGGCTGCTTGTGCCCGGCGCGGTGCTAATTGTGTACAGAAAGCAGGACTTTGTTGGGAAAAATATTGCTCTTAAAATTTCCAGCGCTTTTTTGTGGAGCACCTACTACGCGCTTTGGCAGTTTGCGGCAAAAGACGGCGTGGCTTTAAACCACTTAATGTGGAATAGAATAGGCGCGGCCGGTATTTTGCTATTGTTAATTCTGGTGCCGCAAGCAAGAAAAAAAGTCTTTCTGTTTAAGGAAATAGAAAACAAAAAACAAACTTCCGCCCTGTTTTTGTTAAAGCAAATTCTGGGAGGCTTAAATTTTGTTTACTTAAGTTTTTTGCTTATTTTGTTTAAAATCCCCATTGTTAACGCGCTTATGGGTTTTAGATATTTATTTTTAATTTTGGCTGCCTTGGTTTTAAGCCACTACGGCAAAAATATTTTGGACGAAAATTTAAACAGGCGGGTATTTTGGCAAAAAATGTTCGCTATTGTTTTAATATTTGCCGGTACGGCAATATTGTTTATTTGACCTAGCTTTTAAGCACTTATGAAATTTATAAAGTTTTTAAAAAACCACAAAATTTTATTTGCTGTTTTTGTTGTAGGATTAATACTTCTTGGACTTTATTGGTACGGCGGGTCCGGCACAAAAAAAATTGAATACGGTGTGACTTTTAGCCAGGACCAGGCAGAAAGTCTGGGGCTTAATTGGAAAGAAGTTTATATTGCCATGCTCGACGATTTAAAGCTTAAGCATTTGCGTCTTTCCGCTTACTGGAATAAAACAGAAGCCAAACAAGACGAATATAATTTTACGGACTTAGATTTTATGCTTTCTGAAGCCGAAAAAAGAAACGTCCAGGTAGTTTTGTCAGTCGGCAGAAGGCTTCCCAGGTGGCCCGAATGCCATGATCCTTCGTGGATTAAAGATTTAAGCCAGGAAGAGTTGAAAAATGACCTACTTTCTTTTTTAGAAACTGTGGTTAGGAGGTATCAGAACAATTCCGCGGTCAGAACTTGGCAGGTGGAAAACGAGCCATTTTTGGGCAGTTTTGGCATATGCCCAAAGCCGAGCAGCGAACTTTTGGACACGGAAATAGCGCTTGTAAAAAAGCTTGACCCCGGTCGTCCTATTTTAATTTCCGACAGCGGAGAGCTTTCTTTATGGCTTTCTGCAGGAAAAAGAGGGGATATCTTTGGAACCACAATGTATCGGTATGTTTATAACGACACCTTTAATATGTATTGGGTCAGCTACGTACCTTACTGGACTTATAGGGTTAGGGCCGGATTTTTAAGGCTTTTGTACGGCAGGCATCAAGTTGTTATAATAGAGTTACAAAGCGAGCCTTGGACTACGAAAGGTATTTTAAATACTTCATTGGAAGAGCAATTTAGAACCATGAGTTTTAAGAAGTTTAATAAAATGCTTTCCATAGCCAAGGCGACGGGTTTTAATCCTCAATACTTGTGGGGCGTGGAATGGTGGTACTATATGAAGGAAAAACAGGGACACGGGGAGTATTGGGAAGCAGTTAAGGAATTAATTAAAAATAAATAAAATTATATAAAATTAAGTAAAATTTTTGTGTGCATTTTAAATTTTATTTAATTTTACTTAATTATTAAATTTTACTTAATGAATATTATTGGTCTGGACATAGGCGGGACAAAAATAACGGGAATTGTTTTTAACGGTAAAAAGGCGGTTAAAATTTTAACTATCCCGACGCCAAAAAGTTTGGGCAGTTTTAAGATTTCCGTTCAGAAGTTGGTTGAAAATTTGTCAGCCGGGCAGAAAATAGACGCTCTTGGCATTGGTATGGCCGGCATAATCGAACATCAAAAAAATACGGTTGTATATTCCCCAAATCTAAATTTTGTCGATAATCTAAATTTTTCCCAGTTATTTCCGGAAATAAAAAAAATCAGAGTAGATAACGACGCGAATTGTTTTGCCAGAGCCGAAGCAAAAATAGGTCAGGGGAAAGGATTTGGTAATTTTATGGGCATAACGCTGGGTACCGGCATTGGCGGAGGGTTGGTTTTTAAGGGAGAAGTTTATTTGGGCGAGCACGGGAGCGCCGGTGAAGCAGGGGGGATGATGCTAGATGTAGAAAATACTATTGAACATTACTTTCAAAAAGCCAGAGATGCTTCTAACTATAAGCAAATAGCCAAAATTGTCGCCTCTCTCTTGGTAAATATTTTTAATTTACTAGACGTAGAAACTGTAATTTTAGGCGGTAGCGTGGCTGTAAAAAACCATGAGAGATTTTTGCCCCAAGCAATGGAAATTGTAAATAAGCGTTTTATAAAGCGTAAGGCAAAATATAAAGTATTAGTTTCCAAATTAGAAAATGCCGGAGCGATTGGCGCTGCGTTGCTATTTAATAAATAATGTTTTAAAAGTTTCTCTTAAATGACGGCCGTCGCCTAAAAGAAACAAATTTTATGAATTTTATGAACAAAGTATTAATAGCTTTATTGTCAATATTTTTGCTTTCAGCTGCCTGTCAAAAAATTGAATTAAAAACTGAAATTCCTACCAGCCCCAAAGAGTCTTATCAGGTATTGCCGAAATAAGCATAGATATTTGAAATTAGATATTAAGATGTTAAAAACGCCAAGCTTTGAGCTTGGCGTTTTACAATTATATGCCTGAAATATTGTCCACTTGAGTATTTATTGATATTTCTTCCGGTTTTATTTGAGCGGTGGGTTTTGTCTCGGCCGCAGTTTGGGGTATTTCCGGCAATTTTACCTGTTCTACTAATTTTTCAAATTCCGGCAGGTCTTTTGTGGAGTTTAGGCCAAGGTGCTGCAAAAATTCGGTGGTGGTTTGGTAAAGAAAGCTTCTTTGGTCTTGAGGGTTAGGGACTTTTTCTATTAGGCCGCGCATTAAAAGCGCGCGGAGGCTGTATTGGGAGTTAACGCCGCGTATAGCCTCAATTTCGGCTTTGGAAATTGGCTGCCTGTAAGCAATAATTGCCAATACTTCTACTGTTGCGTCAGTTAATTTTTCTCTAAGCTCAGTATTTAAGAAATTTTTTACCAAGGTGGAGTTAGCGGAATTTGTGGCTAACTGATATTCGCCGTTGTTTTCCAAAACTATTACACCGCTGGTTTTTTTAAGCTCTATTAGTTCTTTTGCCGCAGCTTCAACATCGCCCAAAGGCGCGTCAAGTAATTTTCCAAGCTCTTTTAAATTTAAAGGTTTAGAAGAAACAAAAAGCAAACTTTCTATTTTAAAACCAAGATTTTGGGTTTCGGTCATATTAGTCCGTAAATATTAGAAAAAAACCAATTAATATAAATATTATACTATATAAATAAATTGTTGCCTTGCGTCCGAGCAATGTTTTTTCCGCTTTTGAAATAACCGGCGGTCTTAGCCAGCCATTTTCCAAAAGCCAGCCTAAGGTATGGTTGTAAACTGTGTCAAAGCTCAGGCTACCGTAAGCAAGGCCGGTAAAAATGAACAACAGACCTAAAAATTTTTTTTCCATATATAAAAAAGAATTCCACTGAAAATTACGGAAGGTCACTGACCTAAATCCCAACGGCTGTGGTTTCTGTCCGTGTCAGTCCGTTTTCTATTCCGTGTATTTCCGTTTTCTTAATAACTACATCTGCAAATAGCGCTTCTTGTTCGGCGCTAAAAATTCTTTGCTTGATTAATTCCAGCAAGGCTAGGAAAGTAATAATTATTTCTTGCTTATTTTTAGCGGTTTTTAAAAGGTCGGAAAGTTTTGTTTCTACCTGGCTGGAAAGATGGTTTCTTAAGTGGTCAATTTTTTCCTGAATGGAGATTGCTTCTTTAACTTTAGCTTTTGGCAGGCTGTCTAATTCTTTTAACTGCATTACTATGTTTAGAATGGAGTTATGCAGTTGTTTGGTTGTTATGTTTGGATCCGGAAAAAAATTAACTCGCTCTTCGAAAGTTATTGTACGAGTGAAGGACTGTTTTCTTTTGTTGTCCAAATGCTTTAAAAATTTAGCCACTTCTTTAAACTGTTTGTATAAAATAAGCTGGCTTTGAAGGTCAATAATAGAATCTTCCTCTTCTTTTTCAATTTCCAGAGTCGGCAAAATAGCTTTGGATTTTATAACCAAAAGCTTGGCGGCAATAGCTAAAAAGTCCGCTAAAACCGTAGGGTCGATTTTTTCCAGAGCTTTTAGGTAAGCTAAAAATTGCTCGGTGACTTCGGCAAGAGCAATTTGGGTTATATCTAACTGTCGGCCTTCTATTAATGAAAGGAGTAAGTCTAACGGACCTTCGAATTGTGAGATTTTTACTTTATCCATTAGTTAATGCTAATACAGATATAAATTAATTAACCTGGATCCCGGATATTTTTCACAGCCTTGAAAATTCCGGGACGACACCTAAAAACACAAAGCGCGTGTCATCCCGGCCTCCGAGCCGGGATCCAGTTATTTAGTATCGTTTCTTTTGCTGGTCAAAATGTATACATAATAGGTTTGACATACAGTTCTGGATCCCGGATATCGCTCGAGGCCATCGCGATTCCGGGATGACACATATAGTTTACTTTCTCGCTTTTGAAAATACTCCCTTAATTGGCTTTACCAACTTTTCAAAATCTTTAATTCCTAATTCAACGCTGTCTGTGTAGGTTCCGGCAGATGCAATTATTTTTTTTGTTTTACTCATGCCTTTGTCCAAAAGTGTTTGAATATTATATTCACTGCCAAAGGGGTGCAGTAAGCCAACTTTAGTTTTTAAATATTTGGTAATGTCTTTCTCTGAGGCAATAGAAACTTTTTTTGCTTTTAGGGCTTTTTTTACACCTTTTAAGTCTATATATTTGCCTGCAGGGAGAACAACGAGCGCCCATGATTCATTCATCAACCTCTCCCGACCCTTCGGGCCACCCTCCCCATGTCTTGGGGAGGGGTATTCGGTTTTTACTAAGACCACTTTCGCAATTTCTGAAAGTTTTTTCTTAGTCGTTGCGCCCACGTCGTGAGCAGTAAAAACAACCTTATGTTCCAAAACTTTGTATTTGACTTTAGCATCGTCTAAAAGTTTGGTGATATTGTTTTTTAAAGATTTTATTTCAGCTTTAATTTTTGCTTTCTTGGCTTGTTTTGATTTATGTTTTTTAATAGGCATATTTTATATTCCTCTTTCCTCCATATTGGGAGGCGGGTTAATATTTTTTTCTTTAAAAATTTTGTGCAAGCTGTTTAAATTTTTAAACACTTCTTCTAGCTTGCTTTGCTCAAGATCGGTAACTTTAATTGAACCAATTTTTTCCTCGGAATGGTCCGACTCTTTAAATTTAATAAATTTTATTGACCGCCGTGCTTGTTCTTGCAATTCTCGATACGCTGAAAACAGGGCATCTTCGTCTAAGTTTTTGTGGGCATTGTAAAAGTCTGTTATTTCTCCGTTATCTCCAGCGTACCCTTTTTCATATTCAATTGGGTTTTCAGCAGCCATATTTATTTTAATGCTTTGCAAATAGCATGCCCGATATTTTAAGAAATAGATTTTATTTATCTTTTAATTTTGGAAGATCGAGCTTAATATGCAATTCTTTGAGCTGTTTTTCTTCAACAGTGCCGGGAGCTCCCATCATTACGTCTTCGGCCGAGCCGTTTTTGGGGAAGGCAATAACTTCGCGAATGTTTGGTTCGTTTTCAAGAAGCATTAATAAACGGTCTATTCCCGGCGCAAAGCCGCCGTGCGGAGGAGCGCCGTATTCAAAAGCTCTTATCATAGCCCCGAATTTTTCGTCTACAGCTTCTTTACTGTAGCCAACCAGCTCAAAGGCTTTGTACATTATTTCAGGATTATAATTTCTTATGGCGCCTGAAGAAAGTTCTAAGCCATTGGCAATAATGTCATATTGGTACGCGCGGATGCTAAGGGGATCTTGATTGTTTAAGGCATCAAGCCCGCCTTGCGGCATGCTAAAGGGGTTATGCATAAAGTCTAACTTTCCTTCTTTGTTTAACTCATACATAGGAAAGTCGGTAATCCACGCCCAGGCAACAACAGAAGGGTCTTTAAGTCCAAACATATCGCCTAACTGGCTTCGTAATTTTCCTAAAACTTTATTTACAATTTCTTTTTGGTCTGCGCCAAAGAAAACAATGTCCCCGGTTTCGGCTTTAGTTTTGGTTATTATATTAGTTTTTTCTTCTTCGCTTAAAAATTTAAGTATGGGTGATTTTGCGCCGTCTGGATCTAACACTATATACGCAAGTCCGCCAGCGCCTTCTTTTTTAACCATTTCAGTGAGCTCGTCTATTTGCGAACGGGTAAGTTTAGCGCCGCCCGGGCAGCTAATAGCTTTTACACAGCCGCCGTTTTTTATAGCATTACCAAACACGGAAAACTTAGTTTCTTTTAAGTCCTCGGTTAAGTTTACAAACTTCATGCCAAAGCGTAAGTCAGGCCTGTCGCTGCCGTATTCGTCCATTGCCTGTAAATAGGGGAGGCGTGGAAAAGGTTTTTGCATGCATTTTTTACCCGCCCATTTTTCGGTAAGTTCAACAAACAACGGTTCCATTTGCTGAAATACGACTTCATCGCGGTCTGCAAAACTTATTTCTAAGTCTAGTTGATAGAATTCTCCCGGGCTTCGGTCGGCTCTGGGATCTTCGTCTCTAAAGCACGGAGCAATTTGAAAGTATTTGGGCACGCCGCCGACCATTAAGAGCTGTTTGAATTGCTGGGGCGCCTGGGGCAGGGCGTAAAATTTGCCGGGATGTAGGCGCGAAGGCACCAAAAAGTCTCTTGCGCCTTCGGGGGAGGAAGAAGTTAGTATTGGGGTGGTAATTTCTATAAAGCCCATTGAGTCCATCCAGTCGCGTATGTACTTTATCATTTTATGCCGCTTAAGCAGCATTCTTTGCATTTTTTCCCGGCGCAAGTCTAAAAAGCGGTATTTAAGTCGAATATCTTCACCAATTTTTGCTTCTTCACCGTGGCCGTGGGCAATAGGAAAGGGGAGAGGCTTGGAGGAATTTAAAATTGAAAAATCAAAAACTAAAATTTCTATTTTTCCGGTAGGGAGGTTAGGATTTATGGTTGCCTCCGAACGTTTTACCACTTTTCCGTTTACTTTTATTACGTATTCATCACGTACTTTTTCCGCCATTTCAAAAGCTTTTTTTTGTTCCGGGTGAATGGCCAGCTGCACAATGCCGGTATGGTCGCGGAGGTCAATAAAAATCACGCCGCCGTGGTCGCGCCGTGAATTAACCCAGCCAAAGACTGTTACTTCTTCTCCAATTTTAGCGGGTGTTTCTAAACTAAGAATTCTTTGCATATGTTTGGGGCTGTTTTTTTGTGTCATTCAGGAATTTGGCATTGATCTGCAAAATATCCCGAGTCTAGAAGACTAGCTTTGCCAAGTTCTGGATCCTGGGTCTAAAGGCCGGGATGACACAATTTTTCCGATAGACAATCGGTACAGCAATAATGTTTAATTATTTAATTTTACCACAAAACTCAAAGGTTGCCAATTTTTGGTAAATACTCTATAATTTTTCTTGCTCTGAGATATGTTGAAAGGAGGGCACAGAAATTGCCACGCCGAGGTGGCTACCAAATAAAATCACTCCACGTGACTTCTAGTCAAGCCCGCTTGCTCGGATCCAGGCGGGTTTATTTAATTTTTTGGCTACAAAAAATAAATCTGATACACTACAAAAGCTAAGGTGCGCTACAAAAAACTACAGAAATTCTTTATCACTCGAATATGGTGAAATATAGATTCTGTAGTTTTCCGTAGAGTTGAGTAGTATTAATTAAAAATCAAAAATGCTAAAAAAAATAGTGCTTGATTTAGAAACCCAGTCCACCATCGCCAAGGCTATGGCGGATTGCTCGATGGTATTTATTATCACTGATGAGTTGATTGGAGGTAGTGTATGTTAAAGAAGATAGTTTTGGATTTAGAGACGCAAAAATCTTTTCAGGAAGTTGGAGGCAGGGGGAAAAACCATTTGTTAAAAATTTCTGTTTGCGGAATTTATAGTTATGACACGGATAAATACCAAATTTTTCGGGAACACGAACTTACAAAATTAAGTTCTTTGCTTCAAACCGCTGACCAAATAATAGGCTTTAACATAAAAGATTTTGACTTTCAGGTGCTGCAGCCGTATATGAATTTTGACGTAAGCAGCCTGCCGTATTTGGATATTCTAGAAGAAATAGAAAAAGTTTTGGGGCATCGCATAAAATTGGAAGATATAGCTCAGGCAACTTTAGGAAAAGGCAAGTCGGGCTCCGGTATGGACGCTCTTTTATATTTTAAACAGGGGCGCTGGGATGCTTTGGAAAAATATTGCCTGGACGATGTAAAAGTTACAAGACAAATTTATGATTACGCTTTAAAAAACGGCAAGCTTTTGTACAAAGATTTTTTTAAGAGCAAAGAAATTCCTATTCATATTAAAGAAGCGGTTCAGAGAGTCGGGGTAATGCATCAAGCAGCACTTTTTTGACCTTCGGTCAAAAAAGAATTTCTAATTGAATTAGTTATTAATTTTTAAATAATTTCTAATGTTAAATGACATAAGGTCTGAGACCTTAGAAATTGGTTATCGGACATTATTTAGTTATTAGAAATTAGGAATTAGAAATTGATTACAAAAAATATTACAATAGTTTTAATTTTTGTGGGCTTAATTTACTTTTTTAGCCAAGTTTTTAGTGGTTCTATAATTTTACCTCAATCTTTTTCTTTCGGTCCTTTAACTCTTCGCTACTATGGTTTGTTTATGGCTTTTGGGGTAGCGGCCGGTTTTTATTTAGCTGTAAAACGCGCTGATAGATTTGGTTTAACTTCAAAAGAAGCGGAAGACATTTTATTTTGGGTAATTGTAGGGGGATTTATTGGTTCCCGTCTTTACCACGTTTTATCGGCCTGGATGTTTTACTATCAACACCCGTTCGATATTTTAAAAGTCTGGAACGGCGGACTTTCTATTTACGGAGCGGTTTTAGGGGGCGTAGTTTCGTTAATAATCTTAAATAAAGTTACGGGGTCTAAGTTATCAGTTATGAATTTATTAAACTGGCTGACACCTAGTTTAGTAATTGGGCAAATAGTTGGCCGTTTTGGAAATTTTTTCAATTATGAGCTTTTTGGTTACCCAAGCAATTTGCCCTGGAAAATGTTTGTGCCGGAGCGATTTAGGCCGGAATTGTATTTTAAAAGCGAATATTTCCACCCGCTGTTTTTATACGAACAAATCGGGCTGATTGGAGTATTTTTAGTGCTTCGATACATACAGAAACAAGCTCACTCTTCGGCTTTTGGCGGCAGAATGAGCTTTTGGGGCTTATATCAGCAAAGCTTGTTTTTATGGTATGTTTTATTGTATAATATATTGCGCATACCCCTTGAGTTTTTAAGAATTGAAAGCGTGTTTATAGGGAGTGTTAGGCAAAACGCGTTAGTTAGCTTTATTTTATTTATAATTTCGGCCGTGTATATTTTTAAGCATGCAGGAAGCAAAGAGCGGTTTTTTAATTAAATATCATTTTTGGTTCTCCTTGGCAGTTGGAGTTTTGTTTTTAGTTGTGCTTCAGACCGCGGTTAACCCTAGCTTTTCTTTTGCTCGGTTTATGCCATGGTTGTTTGCTTTAGAAATCGGAGCTTTTTTTTATAACAAGGCTTACTTAAAAGCTATTAGCCAGTACACTCTTTGGAAAGCGATGAGGATTCCGCTTTTAATTTTTGCCGGGGCGTGCCTGTTTGTTGTAATGCCTACGCCCTTTTTAAGGGGTTGGTTTTTACTGGCAGGAGTTGGTATAGTGGCATTTTTTCAAAGCGTAATTGGCTCGTTTTCGGAAAATTTTTTACTAAGTGAAATTTTATTTTCTGCTTTTGCGGTTTTTTTGGGCGGCGGCGGTTTTGCTTTTTTGTACACGCCACAAAATAGATTCTACGTTGCTATTGCGGTATTTTTTTACGTGATTTTGCTGAGCCGTTGTTTTTTTGAGTACGCTCCGGTTTCAGACAAAACAAAATTGGTTGCAAGTATGGGGGTCGGGCTGCTGGCTTCGGAAATGTTTTGGGTAACGGGTTTTTTGCCGCAGCATTTTTCAGCAATAGCGGTTTTGCTGGCCGCGCTTTACAACTTGTCTTTGGTGGTAAATTTTCATTTTTTCTTTAACAATCTGGACCTAAAAAAAGTTCAGTTCCATATTTTATTTTCTACAGCCTGCATAATTTTAGTTTTCTTGTTTACGCCTTGGAGGATTTTAAGTTAAATGAAGATTTCTTTTAAAACAATTCTTTGGACAGCTTTAGCCGCTTTTGTCTTAAATTTATTTTTTGGACGTTTTTTGCTTGCTCATATTTCCACCTGGCCCCTTTTAAATAGGTTTAAATTGCTTAGTCCGCAGGCTCCTATTGTTATTAACAATAGGGAAGAAATTAGGCTGACAGACAGCGGACAAATTAACGATGCGGTAAACTCCGCAAAATCAAAAATTTCTTCGTTGGTATTTAGCGATAAAACCGGATACCATATGCTTGGGGCAGCGGTTAACTTAACTTCTGACGGGATTTTTGTTTACGGCGGTGAGATTTTGCCGAAAGGAGAAAATTGGTTGGTTTTAGCCGACCAAAGAACTATTCAGGTTAAGGAAACAGCGGAAGATCCGGCGACCGGACTGGTTTTTTTAAAAGTAAATTTAAACAATATTCCAACCGCTCCTTTGGCGGATACGAAAAAATTTTTAAGCGGGGAGAAGTTAATTTATTTTAACAACAACACCGACCAAACCTGGCAGGCATGGCCTGATTATTTAGTTAAGCAGGAAAACGACCGCGATGAAATTGTTGCCTATGCGGGAAAAGTTAGCCGCAGTTTGCAAACCGCGAATTTAAGCAGTAGGACAAAAGGTAAAGTTGTGTTAGATATAAAAGGCGAGGTCGCGGGGTTAGTAGTCGGAGAAAAAATTATTCCGGCGGACGCAGTTAAGGTTGCGCTAAATTTGTTTATGGCTGGCAGAAAAAATATTTTAAGACCTGACTTTGATTTCACGTATTCTGAAAGTTTGCCAACTGCGGGCATAAATTTGCCAAATTCCCAGAACGGCCCTGTCATTTTAAGTGCTGGCAAAAATAGCCCTCTTAGGGCGGCCGATATAATTACCCAGGTAAACGGTAAAACTTTAGGACAAGATCTTTACTTAGAAGAGATTTTAGAGGAATTTAAGCCCGGTGATGCTGTGAATTTTAAAATTAGCCGTCAGGGCAAAATTTTGGATTTAACCATTAAAACAAAGGAGTTAAAATGAACATTGAAGGAGTTAAATTAAAACATCTAACAACCCATTTAACCGAAGACGGCTATTTTAGGGAATTGGTTAGACGCGAAGATTTTTTGCTCGAAGAATTTGGACAGTCTTCCGTTTCTCTTGCGCACCCTGGGTTTATAAAAGCTTTTCACTATCACCAAAAACAGGACGACTTGTGGTATGTAGTTTTTGGGCAAATTAGAGTTGTTTTATACGATACAAGAAAAGAAAGTAAAACTTACCGACAAACTCAGGTAGTTATTATGGGGGAGGACGACCCTAAAGTTGTTTTAATTCCTAAGGGCGTGGCGCACGGTTACCAGGTATTGGGAAATAAAGACGCTTTGTTAATGTATCATACGACAAAAAGTTACGACCCGGGTGACGAACTTCGCATAGCTTTTAACGATAAAGAAATAAATTTTGACTGGGAAATTAAAAACGGATAGTCGAATTAATATATGAATGTTTTAATAACTGGCGGAGCGGGATTTATTGGTTCAAATTTTGTGCTGTATTGGACCAAAAATCACACGGCCGATAAAATTATAGTTTTAGACAAGCTCACTTACGCCGGTAATTTAGAGAATTTAGCACCGGTAATTGAAAAAATTAAATTTGTAAAAGGCGATGTTTGCGACGAACAAGTCATAGATGCTGTTATGCGCGAAGCCGACATTGTTGTGCATTTTGCTGCAGAGTCCCACGTTGATCGTTCAATAACCGGCCCCGATGAATTTGTAAAAACCAATATTTTAGGCACCCACACGCTTTTAAAATTTGCAAAAAAATACGAAGTTAAGCGCTTTCACCACATTTCAACCGACGAAGTTTTCGGTATGCTGGAGGCGGATTCAAAAGAAAAATTTTCCGAAAATACCAAATACAACCCGCGCAGTCCTTATTCGGCCAGCAAAGCCGGCTCAGACCATTTGGTTATGTCGTATTTTTACACCTACGGTCTGCCGGTGACTATTTCCAACTGCAGCAATAATTTTGGCCCGTACCACTTTCCGGAAAAATTTATTCCGCTTGCCGTAACCAATGTTTTAGAAGGGAAAAAAATTCCAATATATACCCCGGGTAACCAAATTCGCGACTGGCTTTATGTAGAAGACCATTGCCGGGCAATTGATTTAATTTTGCAAAAAGGCAAAAGCGGGGAAACCTACCTGATAGGAGCAAGTCACAAAGAATATTCCAACTTGGAAGTTGCGAAATTGATTCTAAATTTAATGGGTAAAACCGAAGACCAAATTGAGCTGGTTAAAGACCGCCCGGGACACGATGTAAAATACGCTGTTGATTCTTCCAAGATCGAAAAAGAATTGGGTTATAAACCTGAAAAAGAGTTTGAGGAGTATTTAAAACTCACCATAGATTGGTACAAAAACAACGAAGCTTGGTGGAAAAAATTAAAAAAATGATTTTAATTCTAGGCGCAAAAGGAACGCTCGGGCAGGAACTGTTAAGGGTTTTTGGAAGTGGTGCGGTTGGTTGGGATAGGGAAGAATGCGATGCTACCAATATCTTAGATCTAAGATCTAAGATCGCAGATTTAAAACCATCAGTCATTATAAACTGTGTGGCTTTTAACGACGTAGACGGAGCGGAGACTAATGAATCGGCTGCTTTTTTACTAAATGAGCAAGTACCGCTTAATATATTGACAATTACCAACGAACTTAATATCCCTTTAGTTCATTTTTCCACCAACTATGTTTTTGATGGGGAAAAAGGGGAATATCTAGAAACAGATGAGCCTTGCCCTGAGTCAGTATATGCAAAATCTAAAAGAGCGGGAGAGTTGGCTGTTATTAATACCGCGAAAAAATTCTATTTAATACGAACTGCAGTTTTGTTTGGAAAAAAAGGCGAAAGCGAACTTAGTAAAAAAAGCTTTGTAGAGTTAATGCTTGATTTGAGTAAAAAAACTGATACCATAAAAGCGGTAAACGATGAAATAAACAGCCTGACTTATGTTTTAGATTTAGCCCACGCGGTAAGAGCGCTTACTAGTCAAAAATTTCCATTCGGTATTTACCATTTTGTAAATTCCGGTCAGGCCAGTTGGTATGATTTTGCCAAAGAAATTTTTAAGGTTACCAACACCCAGGTAAAGCTTTTGCCTGTACCTAGAACTGAATTTCCGAGGAAAGCTAAAACTCCGAAAAGGGCTGTACTTTTAAATACAAAATTTATTGAATTTCGCCCGTGGCAAGAAGCGCTTAAAGAATTTCTAATTTCTCATTTCTAATTTTATGAAAGGCATTATTTTATCTGGCGGCTCGGGAACCAGGCTCTACCCTTTAACCAAGGTCATTTCTAAGCAGTTGTTGCCGGTTTATAACAAACCAATGGTTATGTACCCGCTTGAAACGCTTTTAAAAGCGGGGGTTAAAGATATCTTAATTATTGTAGCACCGGAGCATTCACAGCAGTACAGGCAGCTTTTAGGCAGCGGCGAAGAATTTGGCGCGAGTTTTGAGTTTGTTGTGCAGGAAAAACCCGAAGGCTTAGCGCAGGCTTTTATAATTGGCGAAAAATTTATCGGCAACGACAGTGTTTGTATGATACTAGGGGATAATATTTTTGAAGACGATTTTTCTGACACCATTCGGAATTTTAAAAGCGGGGGACAGGTTTTTGCAAAAAAAGTTCCGGATCCGGAGCGGTTTGGTGTAGTCAAGTTTAATGAAAAAATGGAAGCGGAAATAATTGAAGAAAAACCGAAAGAATTTTTATCTGACTATGCCATAACCGGCTTGTATATTTACGACAGCAGGGTTACCGAAGCTGCCAAAGCGGCTAAGCGCTCTCAACGGGGCGAATATGAAATAACAGAAATTCATAACTGGTATTTGGCGAAAAAAGATTTAAAAGTAGATATTGTAAAAGGCGGTTGGATAGACGCCGGCACCTTTGAAAGCTTGTTTAAAGCAAGCGAGCTGGCAAGGAAGAAAATTTTAAAATAAAATTAATTTAAAATTTATAGCGCTTTAAAAAAATTTTCGTTATGACACAAAAATCTCAAAAAATTATTACCGCAGTTTTAATTTCTCTGGCCGTTTTTGGCGGTTTTGAAGCGCTTATTTATATTGTAAATTTAAACCAGATTAATATTTTTCTTTGGACGGCTTTTGCTATTTGGCTGTATTTGTGGATTAAAATCAGCCTTTTATACGATTTGCATTTTAAAAATCCGGGCAGCTTAAAAAGAGCAAAAATTCGTCACGAAAGCGTAAGTCATTGGCTTCTTAAGTCTTTAAGGGTAGTGTTCAGCGCGTTTTGGGACAGAATAGAGCATTTTAGGAAGTGGAAAATGTTTGTTTCCTGGGCAAATTATTTACTGCTGCCGGGCATAATTTATTGGTCCACTGTTGTAATGCTTTACCTAAACCTTGGGCGCGACATATTCCAGCAAATATTTGTTTTGCTTTCGGGCACGGCATTGGTATTTGCGTATTGGCACATAAAAGAAATATATACTTCCAAGGAAGAAAAAGTTAGCTTAGACAGTTTTATTGCTTTGTCGGCTATAAAAATTTATACGGCTTTGGCTGCTTATGGAGCGGCCATAGGCTATGCCAAATATAACTGTGATTTTATAAGCCCGCTTTGGTTTTCCGTAATAGTTTTTTGTATAACTTTTTTGCTCATATATCAGGCTTTGTTTCAGCATAAATTTACCAATACAAAAAATGTATTTTGGACTTTGCTAATTGCCCTCGGGCAGGGAATTTTGGCTTACGCCGTATATTTTTATTGGGGATACGAGCATTTAACCGCTTCAATTTTTCTGGCTGCATTTTATAATATGTTTTGGGGAGTTTTTCATCATACTCTTGAAGGCACGCTAAGCAGGCGGGTTTTTTGGGAAACCGTAATTGTTTCGCTTTTTATAGCCGTCCTAGCAGTAAGCGTAACGAATTTCAAAGCTCAAATTTTACCGGCGTGTTTTTAGGCGCTATTTATAGCTTTGTTAACTATAACCAATATAAAAGTGCGGTTAATAAAATCGCAAAAAACAAAAGCGTTATATTGTTTAGCTTTTTGTCTAAACCCGGGTATTTGCCTTTTTGTAGAAATTTCAGGTCCGTTAGCAGCAAAAGTATAAGCAAAAGCCCTAAGCCAATATTTATTTTTTTATTTTTTGAATATATATTTTCCGACTGCCCAACCACTTGGCTTGATGGGGCGGTTTTTGTTTTAGGATCTAAATTATTTTCACTAAGGGGCGTAATTTCGCTTTGGGCGTCTAGGCTCTGAGTGTTGCTACGTATGTTTAAAGATGGTGCGCTGCCGGCGGGCTGAAGCGCCATTGAGGGAGTTATTTCTAAAGCGGTAGAAGCGGTCGCAAGCGGGGCTTGTGTAGAGGTAGGCGAGGGGACTGGGGCTTTGTTTGTTTTAACCGGTTTTTTTTCTGTTGTTGTTTTAACTGCCGGAGCAGAAGTTTTGGCTAAAGAACCAAAAGTATTGGTTATTGCAGAATAGTACTGACCCAAAGCCACGTCGCCTAAATTAAGACCCATGCCTTGGTCTTTAAAGCTTTCGTTTAGAACATTTTGCCTGTGAGTCGGGCTGTTCATCCAGGCCTGAACTAAACTTTCGGTATTGTAAAATTCAATTGCTAAATTTTCTCCCAAAGTTGCGTAAGGAGTATAACCTGCTTCAACTATTTTATTCCAAATATAGTTTCCTTCCGGATCGGTATGGCTGAAGTAATGCCTCTTTTGCATATCATCGCTTTTTTGCTGCGCTGCTAAAGAAAGCCTTGAGTCAGTGTTCAGAATTTGTAAATTTCTGAGCGTCCTTTGTTCGTTTATCCCTTTCAAAATATTTTGAATGGTCAAATCCGAAGCCCGTATGTTTTTTGCTTCATAGGTAAAAAATACAGCAAGTTTAAAAATAGACACAAAGGTTATGAACGCAATTGTCCACAAAACTTTGTGCTGTATAAAAATGTTTGGTTTTTGCTTGATTTTACTGAATTCTTCTTTTTCCAATTGCAAAAAAAGTCTCATATTTTAGCCAAATTTTTATGTTTAATGTTTTTGTAAATTAAAGACAAAATAATATTTTTTGTTTTAAATAAAAGGGATTTTGTTATTATTTCTTGACAAAAGCTTAAATTTATGATAATATATATTGTTAAGTTAGTATTAGTTTTGGTTACTTAACGTTATTCTTAATACATCATAAATATAGCAAATTTTCAAGTATGAGCGAAGTCAAATCTGACAAACCAAATATCCATATAAACGCCACTCCGGAAGTGAGTGAGATTTTAGGTTTGAATAAAGTTAAAGACGATCATGATAATCATTCATCCCACTCTAAAAAAGCTCATGAACCTGCCAATTTACCGGTTATAGACTCAGAAGTTTTAAATAAAGAAACCAAGGGTAATAACTTAAATCATGCTTCCCACAAGCCTGTTTTAAATTCCGGCCATGCCGAACACAGCGCGATAATGGATCTTGAAAGTTTAGAAGAAGCAGAAGAGAAAGCTCCGGCTTACAAAAAGGCTTTTAAGACAGCTGCTCCCTATTTGGCCGTTTTCTTAGTCGGATTTATTTTGTACTACTTCTTTTTAAGCAATACGGATTTGTCCACAGTCTTAACCAAAATTAAGCCTGTAACCAAAACCGCGCAAAATCAAAAAGAGTCCGCGCTGTTGGCTTTGGAAAAACAAAATCTGGAAAGCTACCGTACTTGGATAGCGCAATACTATTTTGACGTTTCGGACGTGGCAATTATTGAGCCGGATGCTGATAATTCAGGCAATGGCCTTTCGAATTTCCAGAAATTTTTGCTTGGCTTAAACCCGCGTGATTACGACACGTTGTCATTGGGTATGGCGGACAGCCAGGCTATTGCGCTTGGGATTAATCCGCTTACCGGCAACAGCTTAACTGACAAGCAAAAAGAAATAGTGGAAAAATATTTTGACATGGAAGTAATAATGAACAGGCTAACATTAAGCAATTTAAACAACTCACGCAATGTTGCCGGAGTTAATACCAATAACCAGCAGCAAAGTTACCAAAACAGCAGCGTGGGAGCAAATGCGCTTGGCAGCAGTCCTAATTATAACTTTAATACAAACAGCCGAATTAATTCCGGATTCAACAATCAGAATCAGTCTAACTATACCGCGCCTCAGACCGGAGCCGATTTAGTATTTGGCGATTCTGAAATTGACCAAACTAAGCCCGGGCTTTTGGAAATTCCTTCTTTAAAAGTTTCAGCTCCCATAGTTTGGACGAGTAATCCTAAAAATTTTGACAGGGACCTACAAAGCGGGGTCGTACATTATCCGGGAACTGCTATGCCGGGACAAATTGGCACTACATATATTTCCGGCCACTCCAGCAACGTGCCTTGGGCTAAGGGTAGTTATAATCAGGTCTTTTCTCGCCTGGGTGATTTAGGTATTAATTCTTCTTTCATAATTACTGTTTATACTAAAGAGGGCAAAACTTTTAAATATCACTATGTTGTTAACAGGAGAGCGGAATTTAAAGCTACCGACCAGGAGCAGTTTAAAAACTCCGGCACTCAGACCGTGGCGCTTTCCACTTGCTGGCCGGTAAATACCACGCAGAAGCGACTCGTAGTATTTGGCGAACTCACACAAACAGAAAGATAATAGGGAGTTAGTCTTGAGCGTAGTCGAAAGGAGAGTTGACGCAGGCCGAAAGATAACTTATTACTGATTGTTGCTTGCGGAGAGATAAAAAGCAACTATACACATTTGGACGGCCGTCCAAATATGTAGAGTAAGAAAAATAAAAATTAAAACAAAAACACAAAAATTAGTGTTTTGTTTTGTCGTGTTCTAATGCGCTTAAAAAATTTTAAGCGCATAATGAGCCCGGTAGAAATACTTGGCCACGCAAGTGGCCATGGGCCACAATTCCAAATTGGAGGATGTCATGAAAAGTTTTCGTTACGCGGTTTTCACCGCGCTGTTTTTCGTTCTTGCTGGCGCTATGAACGCCCAGCAGACCGGAGAGGTTCCGATTAGAAAAGAAGGGTTTACAGAGTTGGAAATGAGCGCGGCAAGAGACCTAGTCAACGCAATGCACCCCGTCTCGGTTAGTTTCGGGCAGTTTCAGATAGTTCTCCCGCAGGATGGGGAGAACATGATTGCGACTCCCGAGCAAATCAAAGCTGCGATCGTCACCATTCTCTCGCCTAAGCCTGAAGAGCCATTCTCGGACTACGAGAAGCGCGGAGCAGATTTTGGCAGTGCCTTTCAGGCGGCGTCGAAGAATTACTCCGAACAGTTCAAGGTCGTTGAATTCCACTACGCTAAGGTGGTCGACGGTAGGATTACCGACCTAAAGTCCCCAACCTGCCGGCCGGAAGAGAATATTATGATTAAGGCAAGGGACGAAGTGACGCTTGAGCCTGGCGGAAAGTGGACTCCGTTTGAGAATTTTCGCGACCAGCCCGTAGGGGATGAAATAGACCCAACTGGGACAGACGCGCAGATTTTTGCCAGAGTTCGGAAGCAAATTGATTCCGCGGTTGAGCAGGTACTTCGGACTAGCTATGATCCGTTCTTCAAAACGGCATGGATAGAAGTACTGCGCGCGTTCAAGGATGGTAAAACCGGCCCTGAAGCCGGCTCGCCTAGAATTGAATTTATCCGCCAGTGGTCTAACCACTGGGAGATCACTAGAGGTAAGAATTCGGTGGTTTTCGATGCCGAATTTTCTCCTGTTCCGCGGTGGCTTGATGCGAAGGTTGTGGTCTTCAAGCTCGACAAGTTCTGTCGGGAGGTGGGTCACGCCTTGCCGTGTGGGCTCAATCCAATCGTGCCGAAGTACAGGACACGCATTTCGGTGGACAAAGAGTTACCTCCGATACCAGGCGAGTCGAAGCCTCCGGCTAAGTGCGAATGCAGCATCGTCACGGCCAAAGGCGGCGGGGTGGGGAATCAGGCTGAAATTTTCCCGGACCAAACCTTGACGCTCGAAGCTCGTGTGGTAGGAGCCGACAAGGTGCAGATCCAGCAGGAAATGTGGAGCGTGGGGGGTGTGAACAGGCTTGGTAATAATCGCTTTTTCACGTTCAAACCAGCGGACTACAATTTTCTGCCCGGCGAATACGTTGTTATGTTCGCTGTCACTGACCAATTCGGCCGCACTACCATGTGTCCGTTTAAGGTCGTGGTCAAACCACGGCCTGTGGTTAGTCGGTCATTGCCACCGCAAACAAAACCCACTCCAAAACCAGAACCGAAAATCAGAAAAGGTGGGGGTAACGGGAAATGGGTGGCTTTGGCTGCCGGTGTAGGCGGCGGGGTGGCTTGCGCCATCTTTTGCCGCGGTGGAGGAAGCCCGGGCGTTGCTTCCGCACCCGGTGTGATTAAACCCCCGGTCGGAGCGTCGGGGCCGCAGTAGAAACGAAGACTAACAGACAAAGGGGTGGGCTTATAAACTCACCCCTAGTCTACTTTTTTTCTTTATTTATCGTTATAATAAATAGCGGGAAAATCTTGCTATTTTAATAAAGATAAGCCTCAAACTAAGCTAATTAAAGAATTTTTTGGCTTAAATAAAACAAAAATTAATAAAAACTATTGACAAATTCAGTAAAAAGGCGTATAATAATAGGTTGTTATTAATTTTACTTTTTAATAAATTAAGCTAAATTATGAACAAATTTATGAATTTTAATATCAAAACCAAAGCAGCTTTAGCAGGCGGTATGTCTTTGTTTATTGCCGCGGCTTTGCTGTTTGCGCCCAGGGCTTCTATGCCTGATTTAAAGGCGCAAGTTTCAAACTGCGACAATGCGCCGCAGGTTGCGACTTTAAACCCTTTTTCTATAACTTATGGCACTGCGGGTACAAATTGCGAAGACAACCCGCTTATTACAGTCCGTAATGTAAATTCCGGAGCTTACAGCTATGTTGGCGATTCTAGCGGCCAGATTGGCGACGAATTTTACGTTAGGCTGTATGTGCATAACGGCGCGGCTACGAATTTTGACCCAAGCCAGACCACCGCTCGCAATGTGAGCGGAAATTTTTCTATGCACGGCGGGGTAATTTTAGCTTCCGCTTCCGCAAGCAACACTAATACAGTAAGTGGTAGCGCCAGTATTCAAATCCCTTCCGGGGCGCATTTAGAATTTGTGCAAGGCAGCCAGGAAATTACCGACTACCAAGGTGTTCAGGTTTCAGGCGGATATGTAAATTTTTCTTCTAACTCAGGAAATTTTGGTTTTGGCGATATGCCGGCTTGTTTTGAGCATCTTCGTTTTATTCGATTCAAAGTTCGCGTGGTTGGACAGCAAGTATTAAATCCGACCGGATCTATTTCCGCTAATTTAGACGGCCAAGTTCAGGGTCAGTGTTTGTGGTACGGTAGAATAAATTGGTCCACACAAAACGCGCAGAATAGCCAAGTTCAGGTTCGTGTTCGCAACATTACCGAAGGCGGCAATGAAACTTTGGTTTTCGGTGCTGAAAATGGTAACGAGCGTGTAAACTGGATCGAACCTAACCATAGTTATGAATTTAAACTTTATGCCGACGGCCAGCAATTAGGCAACACTGCTTTAGTAACCGGTTCTAACTTGAATTGCGGAACAACGCCTACGCCTACTCCAACCCCGGCGCCGCAAAGAACTTACAGCTTAAATATTTCTGGCGTAACTTGTCAGCAGCCTTTTCCCATTGCTACCTGGACCACTAACGGCTTTATTGGCCAAACCGAAGTCCACGTTATTAGTAATGGAGTAGATAATATTTTTTCCACCATGAAAGATGGCGGACAAATGGTTAATTTCATAAATCCTGGACAACATTACACTTTTAGATTAGTTGATGCAGGAACACACGAAGGCAATGTGAATGTTTACGAAGTCGGTTATACCGGTCAGACTTTAAACTGCGCGGTACCAACTCCGACCCCGCAACCAACCCCAACCCCTCAGCCTACACCAACACCCCAGCCCACTCCGGTACCTTCGGTTTGTCCTTCGGGCAGCGTAAGCTTGTCTCCGAGTATTTTAAACCAGGGTGAAACCGCAGTGGCTTCTGCTCCTTACGGTTGGTACGGCGGCTGGTTTGTTTCCAGCAACGTAAGGCTTGTAACCATTAACGGTAATTCGGTTTTAGCCGGTTATACCTCTATTGGTTCTTCCACTGTTACCGGTGAAGGCTGGACTGCTCCGAACGGCGCGACCAACTGTTCTTTGGGCTGGTCTGCTATTACTGTGCAGCGCCCGCCCGTACAAGCTTGCGTGCAGCGCAATTTTAACACTAACACCAGCGGTATATATTACAACGGCGTTAAAACCAGTACTTTAAATCCAAACAGCCAGTTTACAGTAAAGTGTGACTACGGCGTGCAAAGCGGCTACATTACTTTGGACGGCAACAATCCGGGCCAATGTAATTTTAGCGGATGGGAAAACACCGCGGCTTTGTTTAATTGTCAGGGCGCTACTCAGCCCGGCACTTACAATGTGTCTTGCCGAATGTCTAACAATGCCTCGTCCGATAACAGCTGTAGTGCTTTAAATCCGGCCGGTTCTTACACGGTTAATGAACCTACTCCGAATTTGTCATGTCAGACTTTAACTCCGAATGTTTATACTAACCAAACCGCCAGCTTTACCGCTACCGGCGGAAACGGTTCTTACTCTTGGTCAAACGGCGGAAATCCGCAGACCGGATCCGGCAGCGGTTTTAACACAGTTTTTTCAAACTCGGGTTACAAATACGTTACCGTATCTAGCGGCAACCAAAATGTGACATGTCCGGTTGTGGTTGTTACCCAGCCTCCGGTTTCTCAAGTGACTTGTGAATTAATTTCCGGTTCAAGCGTGGTTGATATTAACCAGACCGTAAGCTTTAGGGCGAGCGGCGGTAACAATATTTATGCTTTTAACGCGCCGACCGGCAACCCTTCTACTCGCTCGGCTTCTTCCTTAAATACTTTTTCCACCCAGTACAACAGTTTTGGTTCTAAGAACGTAACTGTTATTAGCGACGGGCAAATTGCCAACTGTCCGATAGTGACTGTAAGAGAACCGCAAATTGAAACCTTAACTTGCGCTTCAGTAAACTCACCGGTCAATGTTGGAAATTATGCTTCCTTTACCGCAAACGGCGGCAACGGTTCTTATTCTTGGTCAAATGGCGGAAATCCGCAGACCGGATTAGGCCGAAACTTCACCACGATATTTAATTCTACCGGCTACAAAACTGTTACCGTGCAAAGCGGAAACCAAACAGCTAACTGTTCCACTCAGGTTATAGACACTGTTGTGCCCGATGTTGTATGTACTCCGGCAAATCAAACCGCGAACATTAACCAAACTGTTTATTTTTACGCAACCGGCGGCAACGGCAACTTTAACTGGTCTGCCCCGGGTTCTACCAACGGCGGAACTAGCAACAGTTCAGCTTTTAACACCGCGTACTCAAGCTCAGGCAGCAAGTCGGTGACTGTAAGCTCCGCTGGCAAGTCTGCTGTTTGCGCAGTAAACGTATTGCCTGAACAGCCTCAAACTTTAACTTGCAGTCCAAACTACCAGTCAGTTAACATAGGCCAGACTGCTCACTTTAACGCAATAGGCGGAAACGCGCCTTACTCTTGGCAGGCCTTAGACTCTACTAACCAAAGCGGCCAAGGCAGCAGCTTTAGCACTTCTTACTCCTCTGCTTTTGGCGGAATGACAAAGACCGTGCGCTTAAGTTCTAACGACGGCCAGGTGGTAAACTGTCAGGTTATGGTAAACCCGCCGGCGCCGACTCCTACTCAAACTCCGTCCGGCAACTGCAATAACAGCACCAATTCTTGCAATAACAACACGAATACTAATACCAACACAAACACCAATTCCACCAATAGTTCTAACCAGAACAATAACAGCAACATAAACGGCAATAACAATACTGTTACCCAAACTAACCAAAATTGCGTTAATAATTCTTGCAATACCGTTTACTATATTCAGGGTGGAAATACTGTTACCCAGAACGACTATAGGCAGCTTTCAATACAAAAATTAGTCAGAAATGTTAACAGCGGATCGTATCAGAATTTTCAAGACTCGGTAAATGCCAACAACAACGACACTGTGGAGTTTCAAATTGTTGTACGCAATATTGGCAATCAGCCAATTAGCAACGTAAAGTTAACCGATGTATTGCCTTCCGGCTTGTCGTACATTTCAGGCCAAATGAGCGGGGAGATGAACCTTGGAACTTTGTTTGCTAACGACAGCAAAACCGTAACTTTTCAGGCCAGAGTAAATAGCAACTACAGCTACAATTATAATTCTAACCAAAGCATACAGAATATTGCCCGCGTAAGCGGCGATTCTGTCAGTCAGGTGCAGGACGATGCTTGGGTGTTTGTAACTGTTGTAAACCAGGGGTGTACTTATAACTGCGGTACACCCGGATCCGTTAACCTTTCTTACAGCAAAAAAGCGATTAACGAAACCAAGGCTACTTATGCCGGACAACAGTTAGACGCCGCTTCGGTTAATGCCAGCCGCGAAGA
>CAZACP010000010.1:0-42952 GCA_964483665.1 uncultured Candidatus Saccharibacteria bacterium | reverse complement strand
GGTGTTGTCCAACATTTTAAGAAAACCGTAGAGCATCAGAATATTTTTATGGCGGAGAGGGAGGGATTCGAACCCTCGGTCCGGTTGCCCGGACTCGGCTTTTCGAGAGCCGTGCACTAAACCAACTATGCGACCTCTCCAGATCTTACCTATTATAACAAAAAGCTATATAATGGAATAGACTAGAAAGTTAAGAACTATGTTTAATAAAACAAAACAAATCGCAGTATTGTTTGATATGGACGGAGTTGTAGTTAATAGTATGCCTTTTCATACTAAGGCATGGATTGGGTTTGCTAAGCAGTATGGTTTTAAAATAAACAAATCTACCGTGCTGCATAAGTTTAGCGGGCGGGTAAATAAAGAAATTTTAGAAGATTTATTTAAACAAAAATTTTCATCTACAAAATTGAACAAGTTAATAAATGAAAAAGAAAATTTTTATAGAAAGTTGTTTAAACATAAAGCTAAACCAACTTTAGGCTTACTAAAATTTTTAGAGGAATTGAAAAGAGCAAAGATACCAACAGTTTTAGCGACCGCCGGTCCTCCGCAAAACGTAGAATTCATTTTAAAAGAAACAAAAACAAAAAAATATTTTACCAAAGTAGTAAATGCTTCACATGTTGTAAACGGGAAACCGCATCCTGAAATATTTTTAAAGGCTGCTAAGTTAGCAAAAACAAGTCCCAAGCAATGTGTTGTTTTTGAAGACGGCATGTTGGGTATAAAAGCTGCCAGGCGCGCAGGTATGAAAGTAGCGGGAGTCGCTACCAGCCATTCTTTTAAAGAATTAAAGCATTCAGATTTAATTTTAAGGAATTTTAAGAATTTGTCTTTACAAAAAATTTATTCTTTGTTTGACTTATGAGTTATAAAGAAATTTTAGCTGGTATTGGTATTGTAATTGGGCTTATTTCTTATTTTGTATATTTTCGTGGAATATTTTTTGGTGCCACCAAGCCCCATGTTTTTTCTTGGTTTATTTGGACTGTAATTAATGCTACAGCTTTCTTTGCACAATTGGTAAAAGGTGGGGGAGCTGGTGCTTGGGTAACTGCCACGAATGCCGTAATGTGTTTGCTTGTTACCGTAGTTGCTTTACAGAAAGGGGAGAAAAACATTACCAAGAGCGATTGGGTCTGTCTTGTTATGGCAATGGCTGGAATAATAGGTTGGGTAATAACTAAAAACCCATTAACCGCTGTTGTGCTAGTATGTTTAACAGATATTTTTGCAATACTTCCAACCTTTAGAAAAGCTTACCTTAAGCCGTATGAGGAAAATGCTTTTTCATTTGCCATAGATGAAGTAAAATTCGTCCTTGAACTTATAGCCTTAGGCTCGTTTAATTTAACCACTGCTTTGTTTCCTATAGTAATTTTAATTAACGACTCTTTGTTAGTGGGAATGATCTTAATTCGCCGAAAAAAAATACCAAAAACATTATCTATATGACAGATTTAGATAAAAAATCCTTAGAGCTTCATAAACAACTGGGTGGTAAACTTTCGGTTTCAAGTAAAGTTCCTATTTTAACCAAACAGGAACTTTCTTTAATTTATACTCCCGGAGTGGCGGCCGTGTGCCAAGAGATTTTTAATGACGCATCGAAAGCGAAAACTTACTCTATTAAAAGAAATGCAGTAGCGGTTGTTACAGACGGTAGCGCGGTTTTGGGTTTGGGTAATTTAGGCGCGCTTGCGGCACTGCCGGTTATGGAAGGCAAGTGTGCTTTGTTAAAGGAATTTGCCGGCGTAGACGCGTTTCCAATTTGTTTAGATACTCAAGATACCGAAGCCATCATTGGCACAATAAAAAACATAAGCCCGGTCTTTGGCGCAATACTTCTGGAAGACATTTCCGCTCCCAGATGTTTTGAAATAGAGGAGCGGTTAAAAAAGGAATTAGACATTCCCGTAATGCACGACGACCAGCATGGTACTGCGGTAGTGGTTTTAGCCGCGCTTATAAATAGCTTAAAACTAAAAAATGCATCTTTAGGCTTATTGCCGTCATTGCGAGGAGTGCCGCCGACGAAGCAATCAGAAAATGAAAAAAGATTGCTTCGCCCCAATCAGGGCATTGCGGCTCGCAATGACAAGGAAAGTAAGTTTTTAAATAAAGAAGAAATTAAAATTGTAATTAACGGAGCGGGCGCTGCGGGCACGGCAATTGCCAAACTGTTACACAATTACGGCTTTAAAAATATTCTGGTTTGCGACAGTAGGGGCGCAATAACAAAAGATCGTACAGACTTAAACCATCACAAGTTTGAATTAGCAAGCATTTGTAAATGTGAGGCGGCCGTCGATCTTAAAAGTGCATTAAAAGCAGCCGATATTTTTATTGGCGTGAGCGTAAAAAATATTTTAACTCCAGAAATGGTTAGAAGCATGAACCGGCAACCAGTAATTTTTGCGCTCGCAAACCCAGAGCCGGAAATAGACCCAAAAGCAGCAAAAGACGCGGGCGCGTTTATTGTGGCCACGGGAAGGTCTGACTTTCCAAACCAAATAAATAATCTGCTTTCTTTTCCTGGAATATTTAGAGGTTTGCTAGATTCAGAAAAAAATAATCTTACTAATACAATGTTAATTAAAGCTGCGGAAAATTTAGCCGGTTACGTTAGGAATTTATCAGTAAATAATATTTTACCAGACCCATTAGACAGGGGAGTTGTAAAAATAATCGCAAGTGCTATATTATCATCATAATCAATAACTTATAATTTATAACCACAAACTATGAAAGAATACATTGGCGAGCAGACAAAAAAAGCTTTAAAAAACTTTCCTTTTCACGTTTATAAAGTGCATAAGGAATTTATTTTTGCTTTGGTGCAAATAAAAAAAGCCGCGGCCATTGCCAATTTTGAGGCCGGGAATATTCCTCGGGATGTCAAAACCGCAATTGTTAAAGCCTGCGACGATGTATTAGCCGGGGGTTATAAGGAGCACTTCCAGCTTCGGGCGCTTCAGGGTGGGGCTGGTACTTCTATAAATATGAATGTTAACGAAGTCGTAGCAAACAGGGCAACGGAAATTTTACAAAAAATGGGCAAAAAAACAGTTGTGCATCCGAATGACCATTTAAACAGAAGCCAGAGCACAAACGATGTAAATCCTTCGGCTATAAAAGTCGCTTCAATTTCTTTAGCGCAGGACTTGGAAAAAACCATGGACGCACTAGCTTTGGAACTTGAAAAAAAGGCTAAACAATTTAAAGACATAGTAAAGTTAGCCAGAACCCATTTGCAAGACGCTGTGCCAACCACTTTGGGTGCGGAGTTTGCTTCCTATGTGGCAATTATAAGATGGCATCAGGAAAAAATAAATAGTATTTTGGTTTTTATGGAGACGCTTAATTTGGGCGGTACGGCCATTGGCAATGCGGTTAATGCCAGCCCAAAATATATAAAAGCGGTTTACAGGGAACTAAATAAAATAACCAAACAAAATTTTAAGCCTGCTAAAAATTTAATGTCGCAAACTTCCAGCCAAACCGACTTTCTAGCCGTGTCTCAGGCTGTTACTGCTTTATGCGTGGACCTTTCAAAAATTGCCAGCGACTTTAGGCTGCTGTCCAGCGGGCCAATGGGCGGTTTTGGGGAAATTAAGTTAGCGGAACTTCAGAAAGGTTCTTCTATAATGCCGGGCAAAGTCAATCCAATATTGCCGGAAACTGTTAACCAGCTTTATTACTTAATTTCCGGCAATAATATTACCATTGAGCATGCGGCTCACGCGGCGCAATTGGAACTTGGAGTTATGTTTCCTACCATTGCTGACAGGCTTTTGCAAAGCCTTAAACTCACAGCCGAAGTAATAGAGCAGTTTACTAAAAATTGCGTGGCTAAAATTCAGGCCGACAGAAAGCGCTGCAAGGAACTCTTAGAAAAGTCCACTGCCTATTCAACTTTGTTTACTCCGGTGCTTGGCTATGACGCAGTTAGCGCCGCGGTAAAGGAGTCGTTAAAAACCGGTAAAACATTTAGGGAAGTTATTTTAGAACAAAAACTTTTAACCAAGGAGCAGTTTGAAAAAGTAATAAAAGAGTTTTCAAAGTAAGGTTTATACAGTCTGTTTCATAATTGCAGAAGCTTATTTTCAGGGGGTTTGACGGATTGGGTTTATTTGTTTATCATAACTTTACCCAGCACCATAAGCGGAGATAAACCTTATTTTGTGTAATATTTTAAACAAAATAACCCTAAAACATCATAATTGTATGATGGTGCGGGGTTTACAAGTTAAATTTTTAAAGCAAAATTTATGGCTAAGAAAGAAAAAACCTCATTTTTTGGCAAAATAATGGGCGCTAACATAACTGCCGAAGAGACTGAACCCCAAATGGTTGCCGTTTCACAGGTCCAGGAAGAGCCGGAAGAGCTTTTGGAAGAAGAGCCGGAAGAAACCGAAAGCTTGGTCGTGGAAGAAGAAACCGTGGAAGTGCCCGAGCAAACAAAAAACAAAGAACAAAACGAAGAATGGATGTCTGACTTTGAAGGCCAGCTTAATATAGACATGTATCAAACCAAGGACAACGTAATTGTTAAGTCTACTATTGCCGGAGTTAGGCCGGAAGATATAGATATTACCGTGGCTAACGACATGTTAACCATAAAAGGCGCCAGAAAGAAAGAAGACACGGTGGTGCAAGACGACTATTTTTACCAGGAGTGTTATTGGGGCAATTTTTCCCGTTCGGTCATAATTCCCATAGACATAGACAGCGAAGGCATTGAAGCTGACCTTAAAGACGGAATTTTAACCGTTATAATCCCTAAAGCCGCTAAAGCCAAGACTAAGAAAGTAAAAGTAAAGGGACTTTAAGAAAAAGAGAAGAGAGAAAAGTGATAAGAGATAAGTGAAAACAAACCCCACCTAAGCGGTGGGGTTTTAAAATGGCAATAAAAATGCTACAATCAATTTGCACAGATTAATATTTATTTACCCCTCGACTTTGATCAGGGTGAATTTTACAAAAATCATGGGAAGAAATAAAAAAGAAGAAAAGAAAAAGTTCGAAATGCCGCAGGCGCCAAGTTTAAACTTGTCGTCGGAAACTAAACGCGGGATTATGGTGGTAATTTTTGTAGTGCTTTCGCTGGTAAGCTTGCTTTCAGTGCTTAATGTGGCAGGCAGCTTGGGAAAAAGTTATTTACATTTGTTAAACTGGCTGCTTGGAATTTTAGGCTATTTTGTTCCCGCTCTATTTTTATTAGTAGCTGTGCTATTGGCTAAACATAAATTACATACCCACAAAGACCAAGAAGATGAAGAAGATGATTCAGCTTTTTATTGGCGGGTATATTTAGGATCAATGCTCTTAACGGGTAGTTTAGCAGGCTTAGTTCATATTTTTATTTTATCCAACAACGTAAGCGCTTTTTTTCTGGCTTCAGAGGGCAGGGGCGGAGGTATGTTTGGCGCGGTGTTTTCTTTTTTAATTTATGGCAGCCTAGGTTTTTTAGCCAGCGCAATAATTTTAGTCGCTTTGCTGGTTATTGGGATTTTAGTGGCGTTCGATGTGCCTTTAAGCAGGTTATGGGCAAAAAAGCCGGCAAGTTCTGAGCTTTTAAAGGTTCCTAGCGCAGCGGTGAAAATAAACAGTATGGCTAGCGGCGGTTTTACCAGTGAAAAGGTTGTGGGCAAAAATCCCAAAGTTCCTGAACCAGTTGAAGAAAAACCAAAGGAAAAGCCGGTGGTTATAAAAGCGCCTCAAGCCGCGGCTCCGGCGCTTGAAAATATGGTTATTGCCGACAGGACAGACTGGAAATTGCCGAGTTTTGACTTACTCGAAGACAATAAAAGCAGTGTGGACAGCGGAAATATAGAATTAAACGTGACTATTATTAAAAAAACTTTGGCTGATTTTGGAATTGAAGTTGAAATGGGAGAGGTGAATGTGGGTCCCACGGTCACTCAATACACCTTACGTCCGGCCATGGGGGTAAAACTTTCCCAAATAGCTGCGCTGCAAAACGATCTTGCTTTAGCTTTGGCAGCTCAGTCCGTTCGTATGGAATTGCCAATCCCGGGTAAACCGTTGGTAGGTATTGAGGTGCCTAACAAAACCAAAGCTAAGGTGGTATTGCGTGAAGTTTTACAGACGAAAAATTTTGTCGACCATCCGAGCCGCTTAGCCTTTGCTTTGGGCAGAGACGTTTCCGGCCAGCCAATAATTGCCGACCTTGCCGCAATGCCGCATATTTTGGTGGCAGGCACAACCGGTTCCGGTAAAAGCGTTGGCATAAATACTTTGCTTATTTCTTTCTTATACAGAAACACGCCACAAGACGTAAAATTTATTGTGGTTGACCCAAAACGCGTGGAAATGACTCCATATAACGGCATTCCGCATTTACTAACTCCGGTAATTACCGACCATGAAAAAGCCGTGAACGCGCTTAAGTGGGCGGTTTCAGAAATGGATAGGCGGTATAGGCTTTTGTCCGAAGTGGGCAAGCGCAACATTTCCGAATATAACGAAATGAGTGAGTTAAAAATGCATTATATAGTTATTATTATTGACGAGTTGGCTGACTTAATGCAGGTGGCCAAGGCAGATGTTGAAAGCGCAATTGTAAGAATTGCCCAAATGGCTCGCGCTGTGGGTATACACTTGGTTGTTGCAACCCAGCGCCCGAGCGTAGATATTATTACCGGGCTTATAAAAGCCAATATTACTTCACGCATAGCTTTTGCGGTTGGCAGTCAAATAGACAGCCGAACAATTTTAGACTCCGGCGGAGCGGAAAAACTTTTGGGCAAAGGCGATATGTTGTTTATAACCACGGAATTTAACCAGCCCAAGCGTATTCAGGGCGCGTTTATTGGCGAAAAGGAAGTTAAAAAAGTTGTGGATTTCTTTAAAGCTCAGACCGGAGCGGTTTTGTACAACGAAGAAATAGTTGAAAAGCCAAAAAGAGCCATGGGAATTCCGGGCTTTGAGGGTGGTGACGATGACGGCGACGATTTGCTTGAAGCTGCCAAAGAGGAAGTTACCAGAGCCGGCAAGGCTTCGGCTTCTTTGCTTCAGCGCAGGCTTCGGGTTGGGTATGCGCGCGCGGCTAGGCTGCTTGATTTGTTAGAACAACAGGGTATAATAGGTCCGGGGGACGGGGCAAAGCCCAGGGAAGTTTATGGAGTAAGTAGCGCGGAAAAGGCGGAGTATGGGGTAGAGGAAACGCCGACTGATGACCAGCAGGCTTAGAATTAATTTCTAATTATACTAATTATTCTAATTACCCTAAAAAATGTCTAATGACTAAAATCTAATGCCTAAGAGTTTAGACATTTAATCATTGGATATTAGGCATTGTTTAGAATAATTAGGTCAATTAGGTCAGTTAGGAATTTGCTTTGGTTTTCGAGACAAAAAAAATTAAATCTGAAACTCTGGGTGAGTATTTAAAGGCCGTGCGAACGACCTTTAATTTGTCATTGACCCAAGTGTCGGAAGGTTCCGGGGTGCCTGAAAAAATTTTACAAGGTTTAGAATCTGGCAATATGCTTAAACTGCCGGCTGATGTGTATGTTCAGGGTACCTTAAAACAACTTTCGGTTTTTTATAAGCTTTCGGAGGCGGAGTTATTGGCTCAGTATAAAAAGGAGAGGGATATTGCAAGACAAATAAAAAAAAAGCAGGATTCAAAATCAGGCAACTTTTTGACTTTTTGGAGCAAGTTGGTTATAACTCCAAAAATTTTAATTTTTGCCAGCGCTTCAGCTTTCATTGCTTTTACTTTAATATATTTAGTCTGGCAAGTTTCCTCCATTAACCGAGTGCCTTTTTTAGAAATTAGTTCACCAAAGAATGAAGAAATTATTGAGCAGCTTTCCATAAAAGTAATGGGAAAAACTGATTCGGGTTCCACTGTATTGGTGAATGGGGAAGAGGTGTTTGTGGACAGCCAGGGAAATTTTAGCACCCAGCTGAGTTTAGTTCCCGGGTGGCAGGATATTATAGTTATGGCAAAAAATCGTTTTAACAAACAAGCTCAAAAAGATTTAAAAGTTTTCACCCAATTAAAAGATGCTTCGCAGGAAAAGTCAGTAAATTTGCAGTTAAGTTTTTCCGGACAAACAAGTTTAACATATGTTATAGATTCAGAGTCGCCCATAACCAAAGAATTTTTTGCCTCGCAAAATTTCGAAATTACTGCCAAGACTAAAATAGTAATATCCGCCCAGAATGGCGGGGCAATTTCTGCTTTGTTAAACGGGCAGAATTTGGGTATTTTAGGCAAAGCCGGTGAACCTTTGGTTAATCTTTCTTTCTCAGCAGAAAAACCAAATCCTTAAAATCAGGCAAATATTTGGCTATAACCTGTGTATATTTGAGCGTTTTAGTGAAAAACGCTAGTAATTTAAAAGAATTGACAATAGGTGAACGTTCGTATATTGTTAATATATAATTCAAATCAAGTTAAAATATATGGCAAAATCAGCTTCAAAAACAAATATAGAAACCGGTAAATGGAAAGCCGTAACTTCCGCTTTAGACCAAATAAAAGAAAAATTTGGTGACGGCAGTATTATGAAACTGTCTGACACTAAGGCGTTAGATATTGCAACCACGCCCACCGGCAGTATAAGTTTAGATTTAGCTTTAGGCGCGGGCGGAATACCAAGGGGCCGCATTATTGAAATTTATGGACCGGAGTCTTCGGGTAAAACCACTTTAACTTTGCATATGATTTCAGAAGTGCAGAAGCGAGGGGGGCTTGCAGCTTTCATAGACGCAGAGCACGCGCTTGATCCGGAATACGCAAAACGCATTGGTGTTAAGTTAGAAGATTTACTTATTTCCCAGCCAGACAACGGTGAGCAGGCTTTAGATATTTGTGAGACTTTGGTAAGATCCAATGGTTTAGATTTGATCGTAATAGATTCCGTCGCGGCTTTAACCCCGCGCAATGAAATAGAAGGTGAAATGGGCGACAGTCATATGGGGCTTCAGGCCAGACTTATGAGTCAGGCTCTACGTAAATTAACTGCAATAATTTCTAAGACAAATACCACAGTTATTTTTATAAACCAAATCCGTATGAAAATTGGGGTTATGTTTGGTAACCCGGAAACAACCACCGGCGGAAACGCTTTAAAATTTTATTGTTCGGTTCGTATAGAAGTTAGAAGAACTGCGCAAATTAAAAACGGCGACAAAATTGTAGGTAATAGGGTTAAGGTAAAAATTGTAAAAAACAAAATCGCCCCGCCCTTTAAAGTTGCGGAATTCGACATTATGTACAACGAGGGCATTTCTGCTTCTGGTGACTTGCTGGATACAGGGGTTATGGTGGGGGCAATAGAAAAGTCGGGTAATACTTATATGTTTGGGGAAGTAAAACTTGGTGTAGGCAGGGAAAATGCTAAAACTTTCTTAAAAGAAAATGAAAAAGTTTTTAAGGAAATAGACAAGGCTGTGCGGGAGAAGGTAAAAAGTGGGGAAGTATTGGTGCCCGCTAAGCAGGTGGAAGCTGAAGACTCGGAAGAAGAGAAGGAATAATTTAGAGGTCACAAATTGTGACCTCTAAATAAATTTAGGTATAAGGATATGCAAAATAAAACTTTAAATTTAATTTCGTCCTTACCTATTCCAAGCGAAACTATAGAACGTCGTATATACTTTATACGGGGACAAAAAGTAATGCTTGATTCAGATTTGGCAGAACTCTACCAAGTTTTAACAAAAAACTTAAACTTAGCAGTTCGTCGGAATGCTGATCGTTTCCCTGAAGACTTTATGTTTCAGTTAACTAACGAGGAAACCCAATCTTTGAGGTTGCAAATTGTAACC
Source organism: uncultured Candidatus Saccharibacteria bacterium (assembly GCA_964483665.1). Classification (GTDB taxonomy): domain Bacteria; phylum Patescibacteriota; class Doudnabacteria; order UBA920; family UBA920; genus JAEUSF01. The sequence goes on along the minus strand of CAZACP010000010.1, from coordinate 33,145 downwards.
TCAAACGAAAGTCGGGGCGGTCGTCGTTATTTGCCTTATGTTTTTACCGAGCAAGGGGTTGCGATGCTTTCCTCGGTTTTAAACAGCAAGCGGGCAATAGCAGTGAATATTGCTATTATGAGGGCATTTGTAAAGCTTAGGGAAATAATGTCTACGCATAAAGAATTAGCAAGAAAAATAGAACAGCTAGAAAAAAAGCAGCAAAGGCAAGGGCTAGATATAAGTGTAATATTTAAAGTTATTAAAAAGTTAATTAAAGAACCAGAAAAACCTAAAGCCAAAATAGGATTTAGAACCTAAAAAACCGTCACTTAAGTGGCGGTTTTTTTGGTAGACCAAGTCGAGACAGGTGGAAAACTTTTCTCGCATTGGTAAAAGAGATTTATTCTAATTTAATTATGGCCCCTCAACTTTCTTTAACAGGGTCTTCTTTATAATAGCCTTCGATTACTGGAATAAATGAGCGCCACTGGTCAGCATTAATTTGCCGCGTCACTTCATTTAAAGCGGGACTCACTTTTCCATCCTGGATTAACATTTTACCCCTTTGGTTAGATAAATCTAATAGCATCTCGGCTTCTTTTTTGAACCCAGATTCGTTGATTTGTTTAGACCAGTCTTTTAAAGGAATTTGTGCCATTACCCAACGTATTACTTCAAACCTGTATCTGAACGACCATATTTTATATGTAGTCAATAAAAAATTTAAGGCTTTGACTGCCTCATCAAGTTTTTTATTATAGGTTGCCCATAAATCTTTGTATACTTGTGTGCTTGGGGCAATGCCTAAACCAGAAAAATAGTCATAGACACCTCCTCGTCTTTTTAAATTCTCTATATGCTTTCCTAAGTCATAAGGAGCAGCTTTTAGTTCTGCCAGAATTTCGTCCTTAGCTCTTTCCAAAGCATAGTTCAAGACCTTTTCAAATTCGTCAGCTATCTCTGGTTGTTTAGCACTGCCCAGTTCTTTTAATCCAGCGCCGCCGATTAAGCTAGTAACGGTTTTAAAATCAGGCCGTGATTTAAACCATACAGCTTTACGACCAGAAGTATTCAAAGACGACATTAACCGATCATGCTCGGCATGTCCTTTTTCATGATCTTCAATACGTCGTATTGCTGGGGCTTTATCAAAACTTCTGAACTGGCCTCTAACCACTATAACAGGGGCAGATACTTCAGGTACTCCGGAGATAAAAGTAACAGAAGCTCTGTAAAAGCCCCCGACATTCTCCCTGGGGTCTATCATTTCAAAATCTTTGTCGTTTTCTACAAATAGCATAACTGCCAAAGGGTAAGACATATCAACCTCAATTTTACCCCTTGGTTCGTAGTCGGAACTTTTGCCTCTAATTAACTGCTGATAAATTTGATGAGCAGTGATTTTTTTATTTTCTGCTTTGTCCAGTACCGACTCGACACGAGTCTTTGCTGCCTGTAAATCATTTATAAAGCCTTGCGCCACTTCTGGATGAGCTAAAAATTCAGCGGTTTTATTTACAGAGTGTTGTAGGTCTTCCGTTGTTGACCAAGGGTTCCACTCCAACTGTGCTGTAAGATTAGACATAAGCCTTGCGTTGTCTAGCATGACTTCCATTCTAAATTCTTTTGCGCGCTCTTTTTTTTCTGCTCGTGCGTCTTCCGAGTCCTGTGGTAAGTGACGAATTTTCTCTAATTTGGTTTTATAGGCCTCAGTTGGCTCAAATTTTTTTTCAAATTCGTTCATAATTTTTTTTCAAACTATTTCTTTTTAGTATAATACACTAAATTTGACTTTAAATAAAACAAAAAAGTTTTCCAGTTCCCTTTGCTTGAGCAAATGACTTTTGGAAAACTAAAGTTTTTGTTGAATTATTTCTATTGTAACTAAAATAAATTCCAAATAATCATTAGTTCGTTTCACCGTTGCCCTACCAATCCGCCAATATTAATAGGGCGGATTTTTGTTTGGTTTTGTGTTAAAATTAGATGGTTATGGATAATTTAGAAGAAAATAAAATATATTGTTCGTTAGATATTGAAACTTCTGGGTTTGACCCTTTAAAGGACGAAATTTTGGAAGTGGGCTTTGTAAAATTTCAAATTTCAAATTTCAAATTTCAAATTCTTGAAGAATGGACGCAGGTGTTTAAACCCACAAAGCCCGTGGAAGCAAAAATTTTGGGGCTAACTGGGATTAAGCAGGAGGAGTTAGATGCCGCGCCGGAATTTTATGAATTTAAAGAGGAAATTCAAAACAAGCTTCAAGATACAATTATAGTGGGCCATAATGTGGTTTTTGACATAAAATTTTTAGAAAGCAGGGGTATAAAGTTTTCAGGCCAGGTTATAGACACCTTAGATTTAGTACAGTGGCTACTTCCTACCCATCACAGTTACAACTTGGAAAATTTAATGCACTATTTTGGCATAAGCCATAAAGACGCGCATAGGGCTTTGGCAGACGCAAAAGCAAGTTTAGAAGTTTTAAAAAAGCTTTTAAATATTTATGAAAATTTTTCAAAGGAATTAAAGGGAGATATCCAAAAAGTTTTAAAGCCATTTGATTTTTTATGGAAAAGTTTACTTTTGAATGCAAAGAATGAAATTTTAAAAGAAACAAAAAAAGCTAAAGCAAAAGTAGAAAAAAAAGTTAAAAGTGATTTAAAATTTGAAAGTAATACCATATATAATTTTAATTTGGGAGCAAATGTAACGGGGGAAGTTTTAAACGCTTTAAACCAAGCAAAACAAAAGAGTTTGGTGGTTTTGCCAAAAAAAAGTAGTGTAATTAAATTTTGGAAAGAAGGTTTAGTAGAAGCAGTTTGGACTGAGGAGCAATTATTTGACGAAAAAAATTTTGAAAAGTTTTTAAAAACCAAACTTACGGCGGACGAAGCAAAGTTTGCGTTAAAAATTTTGGTTTGGAGAGAAACTAATTGGCAGCATACCGCTTTGGTTGATTTAAACTTAAGTTTTTTTGGCGGGCAGTTTAAGCAATATATATCGGGTAAATCTCAATTTAAGTTAAGTGAGGCGAGAATTTTAGCTTGCGATATTTTTACTTTTTTAAACCAACAAACACACCCAGAATTCAGAGACAGGCAGATTGTATTTTTTGGTTTGGCTGAATTTGAACAAGCGATTTCGTTTAACCAGAGTGATAAGGTTTCCTGGGGTCAAATAAACTACGCTTTAAAAACTATTTATAATCCGGAAATAGGCAGTGGCGAAGTAAAACATAAAAATTTGGTTGCTGAGCTTTTGGGGGCGAGTGATTTATTTTTTGGGCTTGCCAGCGCACTTCTTCAAACTAACCCACCCACCTTTTTAGACATCGCCATCACTCAAGATTTTAAAAACAGCGAAGCATACAACAAAATTAAAATGGCAGCCGAGAATTTTGAAGCAAAGCTTACAATGGGAAATAAAGTTTTGGGAAATGAGCTTTTAGCCAAAGCCGCTTCCAATTTACATAATTTTTTTGAAGAGCAAGAAAACAGAGTTAAATGGCTTGAACTTTCAGACAAGCGCTTTGCCTTAAACAACGCCCCGCTACATATTAAAGATTTAGTAAAAAAAGTTTTTAAAAAATTCCCGGAAAGTTTGTTTGTAAATAACCAAGAGCCAAAAAAAGCATTTGAGTATTTTAAAGAAAGGCTTGGTTTACAAGAATGGCAGGTTAAGAACATAAAAATAAAATCTCAAAAGAAATGGGATTTGTTTACGAGTATAAAGAAAATTAACTGCCATATAGAAGCCAAAGTGCCAAGCTTTGAAGAACTAGCGGCTTTAGTTTCATCAAAAAACTTGCCGGCGGCAATATTGTTTGCCGCGCCTAAGGTTTTAAAAGAATTTCATGAGGCAAATTATAAGCATTTAAAGTCTTATGCTTCGCTCTTAACTCAAAACGGCAGCGGAGGGAGTAATAAGTTATTTAATAACTTTTCTATTAATAACAATGGCCTGCTTTTAGCTACGGACAGGCTAATTTTAAAGTCTGTCAGTAATACGGTTGAAAATGCCAGGCCGCATAAACTTAGCGTCAAAACCTTAATATTATTGAGATTGCCTTTTGATCCGGTTAGTCACCCCTATGCTCAGGCGCTTTCTGCAACTTACCCAAACGCCTTTTCAGCCATGGCTTTGCCTAAAGCCCTTTATAACTTTCACCAACTTGTTGATTTCTTTTATACTCCTGATTTAAAAAACATATATTTATTTGATTCTAAGCTCAGTAAGGAATATTCAAAACCTTTTTATGACTATTTGGCTGAATTAAGCGGAAATAGTTAAAATTTTTGCAGTTATCCACATATTTTTCAAAAATCCACTTTTTAGTTTTTTTATCCACGACAACGCTTGAATTTAAATATTCCGGCTTAAATAAAAGATAAAGATTCTTTATTAGCCTATATAATTGACAAATTGTAAAACCGTTGTTAAAATGAATATAGTTGATTAGAAAATTACTCTAGAAACAAAAAGCTCTTTAAAAACAACATTATTCCTCATAGCTGTGAAGCGGACTATGAGTGAAATCGAAAAATCCTCTTAAGCAAATGCAATGGAGGACAAGCCCCAGTAGTACAACAAGTTGACTACGGGGCAAGCTGAACTAAGGAAATTTGAGCTGAAATAAGCATTTGAGCTTAATTTTCCTTCTACTTTCCGTCAAAGCCTGACCAATCCAGGCTGTTTGCAAAAACAAAAACAAAAAAAATGTAGTATTGCTTCGTTCCCTAAGCGAGCAATTTTCGAAAATCTCAAAATTAAGATTTTCAAATGTTTAAGGTCGATTCGTCGACCACAAGGAAAGTTGAAGTGCAGTTTTAAAATCGATTGGATATAAAACGCTTCCTCTACTGTTTAGTAGAGAGGATCGAAGCGCAGGTGTGCTAGAAGTTGCACAATTTATTGTGCGACGCCTAGCCGAGCAATTCGGTCTCAAGCCCTCATGACTGCAGATTTATTCTTTTATAAGCTGCCCCGTCAGGGGGCTTTTACAATTGTCTAAAAAATTTATTTGCTATATAATCAAAATAAGCTAATTACTAAAAATTTAGATATGTTATCACAAGAATTTATTGGAGAAATGAAAGCCAGCTTGCTTAAAAAGAAAGCTGAGCTTGAAACGGAGTTAAAAGGTTTAAAACCCCACGAAGAGCTTGGTACCGACATGGACGCCAGCGCTCAGGAAGTTGGTAATGACGAAGTTAACCAGGATGTTATAGCTACTATTCATAGTGATTTGGAAAAAATTGAAACTGCACTTAAAAAAATCGAAGCCGGAACCTATGGAACTGACAGTGAAGGCAAACAAATTTCCGAAGAGCGTTTGAGAGTTTTGCCTTGGGCTGACAAAGCAATATAGGAAATGACAAAAACGACGGGAATGACATAAATGACAAAAATAAAAAAATTCAGATTAAGTTTCAAAATTTTTGATTCATTATGTTTAGTCCAGATGAAAAACAAATAACAAATTACGAAGGCATAAAATATCCAGCTTTCGTTTTTTTGTTTTTATGCCTAGTTGCCTTAGACCAAGTAAGTAAATTTTTCGCAAAAAATGTTTTTCATAATTCGGCGTTTGCATTTAGTTTGCCTTTGCCACTTTGGCTAATTTATATAATTTACGCAGTTGTTCTAGGAGTAATGTTAGTTTATTGCCAGAAAAATTTTCAAAAGTTTTCAAAACAGCAAAGCTTGGCCTGGGTAGTAATTTTTTCCGGAGCTGCTTCTAATGTTAGCGAGAGAATTATTTTAGGATATGTCAGAGATTGGATATATATAGGGAATGGGGTTTTTAACCTAGCGGATTTATGCATTATTGCCGGTATTTTAATTTTATTACTAAATCCGAAATCCGAATATCAAAATACGAAAAATATTTAATATTTAATATTTAAATTTGTTTCGTGCTTCGAATTTGGAATTTCGTATTTTAACCCTATGATTTCAAAAATTTATTCTGCCGCGGTAATCGGACTGGACGCTGAACTGGTAGAAGTAGAGGCCGATGTCACTAACGGCCTGCCTGCAACTATTGTTGTGGGCTTGCCGGATACCGCTGTACAAGAGGCAAGGGAAAGAGTTAAGGCGGCCATAAAAAATTCCGAAGGGTCTTACCCGCAAACACGAGTCTCGGTTAACCTGGCGCCGGCCGATATACCCAAACTTGGAACTCATTTTGATTTGCCTATAGCACTAGCAATACTGCTAGCTTATGAGCAAATAAACTTTGACCCTGCGGGCAAACTCTTTTTAGGCGAGCTTTCTTTAGACGGCAGCTTAAGGCCGGTGCCGGGAGTTTTGGCTATAGCGCTTAAAGCTCAAAAAGAGGGCTTTAAGGAAATATATATACCTTATGAAAATTTAAAGGAAGCAGCCTTAGTTTCCGGAATTAAAATTTTTGGAATAAAAAATTTAAGCGAACTTTTAAAGCATTTGCTGTTAATTAATAAAATTTCCGAAGCCGAAACTTTGGATTTAAGAACTATTCTTGTAAATACTGAAGCCAATTTAGACATGAAAGATGTGGCAGGCCAGGAGCTGGCAAAAAGGGCTCTGGAAATTGCGGCAAGCGGGTCTCACAACATTCTGCTTTTTGGCCCTCCCGGCAGCGGTAAGACTTTGCTAGCAAGAGCTATGGCCGGGATTTTGCCCAATCTCTCTTTAGAGGAAGCTTTGGAACTAACAAAAATTTATAGCATAGCCGGAAAACTTTCCCAAAATTTTGTTACCAGCAGGCCGGTACGCAGCCCGCATCACACAACTTCCAACGTTGCTTTAGTAGGGGGTGGGGCTAATCCAAAGCCCGGAGAAATTACCTTGTCGCACAGAGGCATACTTTTTTTAGACGAATTTCCCGAGTTTCCAAGGAATGTTTTAGAAGCTTTAAGGCAGCCGCTTGAAGACGGTATAGTTACAGTTTCGAGAGCTTCGGGCAGTTTTACTTTTCCGGCTAAGTTTACTTTAGTTGCCGCTCAAAATCCTTGTCCGTGCGGCTATTTTGGCGACGGCAGCCAAAAATGCCAGTGCAGCCCAATGCAAATTTTTAAATATCAGAAAAAAATTTCAGGGCCTTTGCTTGACCGTATTGACCTGCATGTGGAAGTCCAAAGGCTGCCTTACGAAAAAATGACCGGTGAGGAAAATAACGAAAATTCTTCCAGTATAAAACAAAGAGTTGAAGCAGCAAGAAGAAAGCAGTCCCAAAGGTTTAAAAGTTCCAAAACTAACAGCGAAATGAATGTGGTGGAAATAAAAAAATATTGCACCATAAAGGAAGACGGTCAGTTATTGCTTTCCCAGGCTATGAAAAAATATAATTTTTCAGGCCGATCTTTACACAGAATTTTAAAAGTTGCCAGAACAATTGCTGATTTGGCCAATAGTGAAAATATTACTACCCAGCATTTAGCCGAGGCAATTCAGTATAGGCCAAAGAGCGAGTAAAAAATATTAAGTAAAATTTGAAAATTAAATAAAATTAAGTAAAATTGACACTAATGCTCAATATTTTTATTTAGCTCATTCGTGTTATAATATATTTATGAATAACCCCAATAGAAATTAATTTAGACGGGGTAAAATATGGCGTTTAATTTTAGTAATTAACCTAATTCCAAAATATAGATATGAGTATTTCTAACGGGGCAGGAAAAATTAGAAAAGCTATCATTCCGGCTGCAGGGTATGGCACCAGATTTTTACCGGCAACTAAAGCCATGCCAAAAGAAATGCTGCCTATAGTAGACAAGCCTATAATTCAATATGTTGTGGAAGAAGCCGTAGCTTCCGGAATTGAAGATATAATAATTGTCACCGGCTGGCACAAGCGTAGTATAGAAGACCATTTTGATTATCCGTTTGAATTGGAAAAAAGACTACTTGAGTCGGGTAAAGAGCAGCAGGCCGAAGAGGTAAGAAAAATTGCGGAGATGGCTAATTTTATTTATGTCCGCCAAAAAGGCCCTTACGGGAACGGTACTCCGGTATTAAACGCAAGAAGGGTAATAGGTGACGAGCCTTTTGCTGTTTTATGGGGCGATGAATTTATTTATTCCAATCCTCCCCGTTTAAAACAAATGATAGACGTTTGGGATAAATACCAGGCGCCTAACATTTCTGCGGTTAGGGTGTCTAAAGACAGCGTAGGAAAATATGGAATTGCAGACATACAGCAAGTCGAGGACAGAATTTTCAAAATCAAAGAAATTGTAGAAAAGCCGAAAGTGGAAAATGCGCCTTCCAATTTGGCTACCCACGGCGCTTATATTATGGTTCCTGAGCTTTTTGACATTTTAGCCGCAACAAAAAAAGGTAAAAACGGTGAAATTTGGCTGGCAGACGCAATAAGCGAGTTAGCCAAAAAAAGAGATGTTTATGCTGTGGAAATTAAAGACGCTAAGTATTATGATACCGGCAACAAGCTGGAATATTTGAAAGCAGTAGTGGAGTTTGGCCTGCGGCACGAAGAATTAAAAGGCGAATTCGGCGAATTTTTACGGCAAGCAACCAAATAGAAGTATAAAAATTTTAACTGACACAAAAATGAAAATAAAATTAATAACAAAAAAAATATTTTTAAGTTTAACGGCAATAGCTTTTTTAGCGGCAGGGTGCGGCGGGTCGAACAAACCGCCTGCCAAAAAGGTTACTTTGAGCGTCTGGGGGGTTTTTGACGACACTCAGTCTATCCAGCCTTTAATAGAAATTTATAGAAAAGTCAGACCGAATGTTGAAATAGTCTATTCAAAAAAAGACATAAACACCTATCAAAGTGAAGTATTAAATGCCCTGGCTGCCGGCAATGGGCCGGATATTTTTTCTATTCATAACGACTGGTTGCCTGCCTACATAGACAAAATTACGCCGGTGGAAGAAAAACAATGGCAGTTTGCAACTTTTAAAAATGACTTTGTGGACGCAGTGGTCAAAGATTTTACAAAGGACCAAAGAATTTATGGAGCAGCCCTTTCCGTTGATAGTTTAGGGCTTTACTATAACAAAGATTTGCTTGGCACCGCTTCTATTTCCACTCCGGCGCAAACATGGGAGAAACTCTCTGTTCATACCCAAGTTTTAAAGAGGCAAGATAACAGGGGATATTTTACCAGAAGCGGGGTGGCTATTGGAACGAATTCCAATGTTAACAGGGCGGTGGATGTTTTGTCTTTGTTTATGCTTCAGCAGGGAGCGCAGAGCTATTCTGCAGACGGCAGCCGGGCTATTTTTGCCGACAGCTCTCAAAGGAACGGAAATTATTCCAGTCCCGGACTTCAGGCTTTAAGATTTTATACTTCTTTTGCCAGCCCACAGAGCCCTAATTATAACTGGAATTCAGCCAGCGACTATTCCATAGACTCTTTTGCCAACGGCCGAAGCGCGTATTTGTTTGGTTATTCATATTTGCGAAAAACTATTTTAAGCAAAGCGCCAAATTTAAATTTTGACGTCACCGGTGTCCCTCAGGCTAATTTAGAAGACCCGGCGGTAAATTTTGCCAATTATTGGGGTTATGTCGTAAGCAAACAGACCAAAAACGCTGACTACGCCTGGGATTTTTTGCAAAATATTACTTCTAAATCTTCCTTAGACAAATATTATGCCCAAACCAAAGTTCCTTCCTCGAGAAGGGATTTAATAGAGCTGCAAATTTCTGACCCCGAAATTGGGGTTTTTGCCAATGCTAACCTAACCGCTAAAACCTTTTATAAGCCGGATCAGGAAAAGTTTGACAATATTTTTGGCCAGTTAATAGACAATGTAATTCTAAAGGGTTTTAGGGAAGAAGACGCGTTAAGTCAGGCTCAAGCTCAGGCCAACACGTTAACAAGACAATAAATAATTATTCTAATTGTTCTAATTTCTAATTGACCTAAATAAGTCCCAATACCCAATGTCAAATACGCTGGAATTGGCAAAGTTTTGGGAAATAGAAATTTGGCTTTAATCATTATTTAGTATAATTAGGGCAATTAAGTTAATTAGAATAATTTTTATTCTGTGTTATAATAAAAATATCAAATGTTTTTATTGAAACAAAAAACTTTTTTAATAGGATTAATGCTCGCTGTCGGTCTTTTGAGTTTTGCGCCTCAGGTTTCGCAAGGCAGGGGGCTTGTGCCTTGTGGAGGTTATGCGGACGACCAAGGTACAAGGGAAAAGCCATGCACATTTTTAGACATTTTTGCGCTTATTGCGCGCGTAACAAATTGGTTAATAGCCATGTCCGGAATTTACGCGATTTATAACATAATTAGCAACGGGTTCTGGCTGGTTTTGTCCCAAGGCAACGAGGAAAGCATAACTACCCATAAAAAGGGAGTCACTAATGCTATTTTAGGTTTGTGTTTAGTAATGATAGCCTTTATGATAATTAATTTTGTTATAAATGCAATTTTAGTTTCGGGCAAGCCAGGGTTTAAGTTAGATTTAACAAACCCCACTTGTTACTTAAGTCCAACAACGCAAAATCAGTGCTTTGTTCCGGCAACTAAACAATAATATGAAAAAGTTTTTAAAAGAAAAAATAAATATTCGGGCTATATTTTTTACATTAACCTACACTTGGCTTTTTCCGGCTTTAGCTTGGGCTCAAAAAGAAGTGGATTACACTACTCAAGAAGCAAGATGTAAAAAATTTGCCAGCTACTTTACAATTTTAACAGACGGCTTGCCCCAGTTTTGCACCTTAAGTCAACTGCTCGCCTTTGTGCTTGAAAGGCTTTTGTGGCTTTCCGGCAGCGTGGCGGTTTTATTTGTAATTATTGGCGGATTTTTCTATTTAAGCGCGGCAGGCAACGAGGAACAGAGCGAAAAAGGCAAAAAAATCCTTATGAATTCTATTGTAGGCTTAATTATTATAGTAATGGCTACTGCAATTGTTAGAATTGTCGCAGGTACTCTTAAAGGCAATTAATGTATGCGTTGGCGATAGTATGGTATAATTAATTTATTAAGAACTGAACCAAAAAATCTTTCGGTCTACAGTCTCATAATCTTGGTATATTAACAAAAAAAATTTTTCTGCTTAGCCTCCGGCTAAACACCAAAATTTGTTTCTGCTAATCTACTCAAGATTCTGAAATTTCGCCTACGAAATATTTTTTGAATCAGTTCTAAACTTAACTCTCCCAAACCTTCAGCCCTCACGCTTTTGAGGCGAAAAGGGCTTGGAAGTTTATAGAGAGGGGGTGAACCAATTGAAACAAATACTAAAGAAAATAAATCCTATACAAATTGTCAGAATAGTTGCTATGGCTTTAATGCTTTTGGCTCCTATTGCTACTTACGCCGCTTTGCCAAATTTTGACTGTGGCGGTTTAACCGGTGTTAGCTGTAACCAAGGCCAAACTGTTAGCGGACTTTTAAAATTAGTTATTAACTGGATGCTAGCCTTAGCCGGTTTGATTTCCGTTCTTTTCCTTATAGTCGGCGGCTTCTGGTACATAACCTCAGCCGGCAACGAAGAACAGGCTGAAAAAGGCAAGGGCACGGTTATTAATGCCATTATTGGTATTATTATAATCGTTTTGTCCTGGATTATAGTAAACGTAGTTTCCAACTTGGTCAGCAGTCAAAGCGCGACTGGTATATAAAAAATTCTATCCAGCACTTATTTTATTTAAATAAAATAAGTGCTGGATAATTCCGAAAATACATTATTTTGGCGTTTGAATTTCGAACTTCAAAATAATTTATTATAAACTTAAACCAATGAAAAAAATATTTAAACAAATTGCGAAGTTTTTCGCTCCGGTTGTTTCTTTGTTAGCGCCATTAGCTGCCCTAGCCCAAAGCCGGGGGTCGGGAATTGAAGGCGGTTTAGGCAGGGTGGGCGGCAGTTTTCCCGACGGAGGAGGAATTGCCGGCTCGCGTACAGTTACGGAACTAATTATTAGCATTATTAACATAATGCTCTTTTTTGCCGGTATGGTAGCCGTGGTGTTTATTATTGTGGGAGGTTATTGGTACATAACTTCAGCCGGTAATGAAGAACAGGCAGAAAAAGGCAAGGGCACTATGGTAAACGCCATAATTGGTATTGTGGTAATAATCCTTTCTTGGACCTTAATTAGCGTTGTAACAAGATTAGTAGGTAATAATTTAGTTTAAAAATGACTTTTTTAAGAAAAAAAACTTTTTTGCTTTTTGCTAGTTCAATAGCAGTTCTCTTTTTTAGTTTTTTAATAACAAATAGTTCTTTGGCTCAAACTTCAAGCTGCGGCGACATTACAAATGAATTTGATTGTTCTATAAAAAATGGAATTTGGGATCAGAATAACTCAACCTGCTCAGATTGTATTACTGCTGATACAGGGGGCGGTGGCGCAGCAGGGAATGGCGGGGGAGGTGTTAAAAGCGGAAACTGTGGTGGGGACCCTAATTTGGTTTGGGATAATTCGGCGAAAATGTGTTTTCCCAAAGGTGAGCAATGTACTGAAGGCAGTCTTGCTTGTTCTAAAAGCTTGAGTGATTTGATTATAAAAATTATAAATTACCTGCTTATTTTTGCCGGAATGATTGCGGTTTTGGCTGTTATTGTTGGCGGGTTTTGGTATATTACCGCCGCAGGCAACGAAGAGCAAGCGGAAAAAGGCAAAAAAGCTATTATAAATTCTATAATCGGTATAGTAGTAATTACTTTAGCTTTCTTAATTATTAGGGTTATTTCCCATACATTAACTTCCGGAAGCGTTTAAAAAATCTTACAAATCAAATTTAAATCCGTCACTAAGGTGGCGGATTTTAGTTTTTATGCCAAATTGATTTATTGTTAATAATAAAGTAAAATATGTGGGTTAGACCTTATAAATAAGCCTTGGTGGCGGAACCCGGTAGTAGAATATCTAAAGTTATTCACTAGGGCAGGTTGGCATATTTACCCCGTACAGTTGGCGGGCAGGTGGCGGAATTGGTATACGCGCGCGCCTTAGGAGCGCGTCCGAAAGGTTGAGGGTTCGAGTCCCTCCCTGCCCACCACTTGTACGGGGCGCGCTAGCCTTAGGAGCGAGTAGCGAAAAAGGGCTTGAGAGTTCAAACTTGCCCTGTATAGATCGAGCGAAGTGAGATGTTGTACAGGGTCTATCAATAAGTTAAAAGTTATAAAGTTTCAGGTTATCGAGTAAATGCAGGGGTGTATACTTTATAACTTGATAGCTTTCAACTTCAAACTTAGTTATTATTGCTTTATATCCGTAAATTTCTTATAATCAATAAACTGATTAGGTTGAGAATTTATTAATAAATTTAAATATAAAACTGGTATGAGTAAAATTATAAAAAATATCTTATTAATACTGCTCGGTTTTTTGGTACTTTCTTACATTTTTAGCGCTTTTTCCGGTACAGAAAAAGTAAATCCGGTCGCTCTCTCCGAAATTAGCAATTTGGTTGACCAGGAAAAAGTTGAAAGTATTAGTATAAGCGAGGAATCCTTAAGCGCTAAGCTAAAAGATTCGGACATTTTGCAGCAGGCCAAGTTAGGCCCTAGAACCGAACTGACAGATTTTTTAAAGAATCGCGGCGTAGACCCAAATAAAATTGCCAAAGTTAAAATTGAATATAAAAATCCTTCGGCGACCAGCAATTTAATAAACAACCTATTGCCATTTTTGCTACCTTTTGCTGTTGTAGGTTTCTTTATTTATTTTTTAATGCGCAATGTTCAAGGCGCAAATAACAGAGCTTTAAGTTTTGGGCAGTCTTCGGCTAAATTGTCTGACGAAAGAAAAAATCAGGTGAAATTTGCGGATGTGGCGGGCGCCAAAGAAGCCAAAGAAGAATTAAAAGAAGTGGTAGACTTTTTGCGCTACCCGCAAAAGTTTTTAGAACTTGGGGCAAAAATTCCGAAAGGAGTTTTGCTTTTGGGTTCCCCCGGGGTAGGTAAAACTCTTTTAGCAAGGGCTGTAGCCGGCGAAGCTAATGTGCCGTTTTTCCATATTAGCGGTTCTGAATTCGTGGAAATGTTTGTTGGCGTAGGAGCTTCAAGGGTTAGGGATCTGTTTAAGAAGGCCAAAAAGAACGCCCCGTGCATTGTATTTGTAGACGAAATAGATGCTGTAGGCCGCCAAAGGGGGGCTGGTCTTGGGGGCGGGCACGACGAGAGAGAACAGACCTTAAACCAAATTTTAGTGGAAATGGACGGTTTTGAGACCGATACCAATGTTATTGTTATGGCAGCCACTAACAGGCCTGACGTTTTAGACCCGGCACTTTTACGACCGGGACGTTTTGACCGTCAGGTTATGCTGGACTTGCCCGATATAAACGACAGAGAAGCGATTTTAAAAATTCACGCTAAAAATAAGCCTTTAGACAAAGACGTGAATTTAAGAAAAATTGCGGAAAGAACGCCCGGTTTTTCCGGCGCGGATTTGGCTAATTTACTGAACGAAGCAGCGATTTTCACCGCCAGAACTGACAAAAAAATTATTGGCAACGAAGAGTTAAAAGAATCTGTTGAGAAAGTTATGCTGGGACCGCAAAGAAAGAGCCATATTCTTTCTCCCAAAGAAAAAGAAATTACTGCTTACCATGAGGGCGGTCATGCTTTGGTAGGCGCGGTGTTAATGTATTCCGATCCGGTGCATAAAGTTTCAGTTATATCGCGCGGCCGGGCTGCCGGTTACACTATGAAGCTGCCAGCCGAAGACAAGCATTTGCATACCAAACAGAGCTTTTTAGATGAAATAGCCGCTCTGCTTGCCGGAAATGCGGCGGAAAAATTGGTATTTAAAGAAATTACCACCGGCGCTTCTAACGACTTAAAAGTCGCAACCAATATGGCAAGAAAATTGGTTATGAACTACGGAATGAGCGAGGAAATCGGACCCATTGCTTTGGGCGAGCATCATGATATGGTGTTTTTAGGCCGGGAAATTTCTGAACAACGAAACTACAGCGAAGAAGTGGCAAAGAAAATTGACGAGGAAATAAGCAAAATACTTCATGCCGGGTACGAGAGAGCTATAGAAACTTTAACAAAGTATCGTTCTTATTTAGACACAATTGCCCAGAGGTTGGTAAAAGAGGAAACTTTGGAACAAGAGCAATTCTTTGAAATTGTTAAAGATATAATTCCCGCTGAAAAAAAACAACAGCCAGAATTCGGCTCGCTTAATGCCACCGAAGCAGTCGCTGGTTAAAATAAAAAAATGCATAAATTAGAAGACTTGTTTTTACAGGCGCTTAAATCCACCAGCAGCCAAAAGCGCTGGTGGATTTTGGCAATTGGCCAGAGCCTGTGTTTAATTTACATAGCCTGGCTACACCCCTACAAGCCGCAGTCTATGTTGGCTGTGGCATTATTTTGCTTAATTTCCGGGTATTTTTGGGCGGATATTAAAGCAGTTTATGTAAAAAAAGTAGAAACTATATTAACCAGGGATTTTATTAAAAAGGTTTTTTTGGTGTTTATTGATTGTTATGTTGTGTTTTGGTTATTTGTGTTTTTAGATTCGCTCAAAGTAGGTTGGATCGCTTATTCGGTTATAACCAGCGTTATTTTGGGGACTTTGGTTATTTCTTTGTTTAGTATTGTGCTATTTAGGGTGAATTTGGCGGATTCTTGGCGCATAGCCATTGCCGCTTGGTCTAGTAAAATTTCCCTAGCCGCCATAAGCGCTTTTGTTTTAATGCTCTGTAAGGCCTTTTATTTTATGACATTGACCAGATTGCTTGAGTTTTTTTATAGTTTAAGGGAGTTTTCAGTTTTATTTGGGTCTGCTACAATATGGATGTTGTTAATGATTGCGCTTATATTTGTTAGTTTTTTTTCCGCCCTGCTTAATTCTTTTTTGGTTATATTGTTTTTAGAAAACTTAAAACCGGTTAAGGACCAGGAAGAACAGAAATTAACAGATCCAATAATAGCGCCGGAACTTAACACTTAAAATACAGGGGCGGTTAGCTCAGTGGTAGAGCATCTCTTTGACGTAGAGAGGGTCGAAAGTTCAATCCTTTCACCGCCCACCAAAGAAAATTAAAAGTGTAAATATCAAACTGTAAAATATCTGCAAATTTTAAATTTTGATCTTTGCATTTTGCAATTAAATCACGTGCCAACAATCAACAAAGAAGAATTAGAGAAAATTTTAGAAACCAAAATCAATAACCCGGAATTGTATTTGTCCGCTTTTACCCACCGCTCATACTTAAACGAGCACAGGTCTTTTCATTTGGCTCACAACGAACGCATGGAATTTTTAGGCGACGCGGTGTTGGAGCTTTGCGCCACGGAATATTTATATAGGAATTACCCGCACCCGGAAGGAGAGCTAACTAACTTTCGTTCTTCTTTGGTAAACTATAAAATTCTTTCGGAAATAGCCAAGCGCCTGGGGTTTGAGAAATTTTTACTTATGTCCCGGGGAGAAGCTAAAGACACAGGAAGAGCAAGACAGGTCATACTGGCTAACTGTATTGAAGCGGTAATAGGGGCTATGTATTTAGATTCCGGCTACCAAACTTGCACAAATTTTATTGCCCGGGAAATATTGGTTGAATTGCCAAAAATAATTGAAGGGGAAACTTATTTGGACCCAAAATCTAAATTACAGGAAATGGTACAGGAAAAGTCAGGCATTACCCCGCACTATGGAGTAGTTTCCGAAAGCGGACCGGATCATAACAAAACTTTTGTAGTAGCGGCTTATGTGGGGGAAAAAGAGGTAGGACAGGGCAGTGGGCCTAGCAAGCAAGAAGCGGAACTGGCGGCCGCAGAAAACGCGCTTACAGAAAAAAAATGGTAAAAAAAGATGCCGGCATTCCCTAAAGTCGGGAGCCGGCGGGCTAAAAGGTTGAGGGTAATTTTCTATTATTTTTTACCCAGTAGTTGATCAGCAGTACAGGTAAGCGAGGGCTATCGCCACGCAAAACAAGTACACTGACGAGTTGCAGGATCCAGTGTTCCTGGGTCCATCCAACCAATTGAGTATTTTTGTTATCATGCCCTCTATAAAATAATATATATTATATCATATTTTAAAATAAAAATCAAGTGTATTTAAAAAGATTAGAAATTCAAGGCTTTAAGTCTTTTGCCCAAAAAACCACTATGGAATTTGGCAAAGGGGTTATTGCTATTGTTGGACCAAACGGTAGCGGAAAGAGTAATGTGGCCGACAGCTTACGCTGGGTACTTGGAGAACAATCGGCCAAACTTATTCGCGGCAAAAAAAGCGACGACGTAATTTATGCCGGAAGCGATAAAAAAGCCCGCATGGGTTTTGCCGAAGTTTTTGCCACGTTCGACAATTCCGACCGCCGCATACCTATAGATGCCGCGGAAGTTTCAATTGGCAGGCGCATAGACCGAAGCGGGGAAAGCGAATATTTAATTAACAACCAAAAGGTTAGGCTTTTAGATATAATTGACTTGGTTTTAAAAAGCAATATAGGCACTTCGCGTTACACGGTTATTGGCCAAGGTACCATAGACCAAATGATATTAGCCGGGCCTGCAGAAACTAAAAGCTTGCTCGATGAAGCCAGCGGTGTAAAGGGCTACTATATAAAACGCGACAAGACTTTAAGGCGGCTTGAACAGACCGCGCAGAATTTAATGCGCGCGGAAGACTTAATAGCCGAAATTGAGCCAAGGTTAAAGTCCTTAAGAAGGCAGGCCAAAAAAATGGAAAGCCGAATGGAGTTAGAACAGGAACTTAAAATTTACCAGCGGGAATTTTTTGGCAAAACTTTTTTTACTTTAAAGGCAAATATAGACGGATTTTTAGAGCAATTAGGATTTTTGGGCGACCAGCGTCAAAAAATAGAAGCGAGCATTTTTAAGCATAGGCAAGTGCTGGAAACAGAAAATACTAGCGGCCAGAACGAAGCTAATGAAAAACAAAAACAATTGCAAAACGCTTTGTCAGTTTTGCAGCAGCAAAAGAACAATTTGTTGGAGGACTTAAGCTTGGTGAGAGGAAAAATGCAAAGCTATAAAAGCAGCGGAACCGGAGATGTTAAGACTTTGCAGGTGGAATTGCACCAGGTAAATACCAAAATCGCGGAAGTTTCGGAAAAAATGAAAACCGCATCCGCTTCCTATTCCGAATATCAGCAAAAAATTTCCCAGCAGTCCAATCAGCTTAATATAATTAGCCAAAAGTTGAGCGAACTGTATCAAAAAATTCAAACCCCGCAGAGCATAGATTGGGAAGGATTTAATAGGGAATTAATTGCTTTAGAAGCCGGGTTTAGTTTGTTTTACGAAAATTTAGAAAAACAAAACTGGACTGAGGTAGAAAAGCAAGCGGGCAGCTTTAAACAGTCATTTTTAAAATTCAATCGTCTGGCTAAAGAAAATATGGCAGCGCCGCAATTACAGCTCCAACATTTGCAGAAAGAATTGCAGGGCGCGCTTTTGCACAAAGACGAATTATCCGCCGGGCTTTCTGAATTAGAGCTTAACTTAACCAAAGTAAGGCTTGAGAATGATTTTTTTAGTAAAGAGCTTAAAACTTTGGAAGGACAAAAACTGCATTTGGAATTGGAGTTAAAGAAAGCATCTAGCAATTCCACGGAAGACTTTTTAAAAGATTTGGTTTTGGAAGAGTCGCGTATTCAAAAGGAAGCGCAAAAATTGGGCGAAGAAATTTTAGCCGCGGAAAATGCGCTTAAAGACTTTTTAAATTTACAAATGAAGGTCAACAAGGAAATGCATGAAAGGGAGAGTATTTTGCGCAAAGAACAGGACGAGCTTTCTAAAATTAAAGACAAAGAATCCGCTTTATTTATAGAAAAGGCCAAATTTGACACTCAAATGGAAGTTTTGGTGGAAGAAATAAAAAGAATTTTGGGAGAAACTGAATTATTAGCTGTACAAAATACGCCTCTTAATCATCAGTCTTTAAATCAGCAAGAACTAGAAGGTAAAATTTCGAGGCTTAAAAACCAGCTAGATATGATAGGCGGAATGGACGAGCTAACTCTAAAAGAGTATCAGGAAACGGAAAGCCGCCATGCGAATTTATCTAATCAAGTTGCGGATTTAAAAAAAGGTATGGACGACTTAAGAAGCGTGATGGATGAATTAGACGGCCATATTAAAACTAAGTTTAACGAAGCTTTTCATAAAATTAACGAAAAGTTTGAACATTATTTTCGTATTTTGTTTAACGGCGGCCGCGCGTATTTAAGTTTGGTTAAGGCCGAAGAAAATCCGCAGGAAAATAATAACGACAGCAATAACGAAAATACGGATGTAGAAGCTCAGGATAAGCTCAGACCCGAAGAAAAAATTGTACAAAAGTACGAACATGGCGCATCCAATATAATTGGAATAGATATTAAAGCTACCCCGCCAAATAAAAAACTTTCTTCTATTCAGGCATTATCCGGCGGGGAGAGGTCGCTTACATCCATTGCGCTCCTTTGTTCTCTGCTTACTTGCTTCCCGTCGCCCTTTGTGGTTTTAGACGAGGTAGATGCGGCCTTAGACGATGCCAATACAATTAGGTTTGGGCAAATTATAAGCAGCCTGGCGGAAGCCGCGCAATTTGTGACTATTACCCATAACCGCGAAACCATGGCGCATGCCAATATGCTTTATGGCGTGACTATGGGTGACGACGGAGTTAGTAAGCTTCTGTCGGTTAAGCTTGAACAAGCGAAAGTTTACGCGAAATAATTGAGTTAAAAGCAAAGATAGGTATTTTAACCGATGTTTTATCTAATCAGCCGTAATTCTACCGGGATTGACGCAGACTCCGAAGAATGATAGAATATTTGGGCAATTAATTATTAGTTGAGAAGATATGTTAACTATAAGATTACAAAGAACAGGCAAGAAAAAACAGGCAGATTTCCGAATTGTGCTCGCGGAAAAAACTTTTTCTGTTTCAAAAAAGCACCAGGAAATTCTGGGCGCATACAACCCGCACAAAAAGACTTTTAAGGTCAATGAAGAAAGGGTTAAATACTGGCTTTCTCAGTCTGTACAGCTTTCTCCTACAGTTCATAATTTGTTTATAAAGAACAAATTAATGGAAGGGGAAAGAGTCAGGGCGTTTAATACGCCTAAGAAACCTACCCCTGCCGAAGCGACAGAGGCCAAGCCGGCAGCCGAAGCTGTAAAAACCGAAGCGGCTCCCGTAGCTGCCGAAACCCCAGTAGCTGAGGTAAATCCATCCACAGAACAAGCAACCGCTTAAATTAGTTATTAAAAGACGAGTTAAACAGCTCGTCTTTTTTGTCGGCTTTAAGGATTGACCCGAGTTTTTTTGTTTGATATAATACCCCTATCATAAACAGTAAAGATAGCACTTGCTGATATATAAAACCAAATACAGCATCACAGCTATCAGAAAAGAAGAAATTGTATGGAACAAGACCAACAGTTTGTAGAGTTCGTCGTTAAGGCTTTAGTCGACCATCCGGAAGACGTTAAGACCGAACGAACCGTAGACGAAATGGGTGTGTTAATCACTCTCCACTTAAACCAACAAGATATGGGCCAGGTTATTGGCCGAATGGGTCAGACTGCAAAAGCCCTTAGAACTCTTTTAAGAGTTGTCGGTGCTAAGCACAAAGCTCGAGTAAACTTAAAAATTTACGAACCGGAAGGTTCTCACAGAGGTCCAAGGCGCGAGTACGCACCTCGAGACGGCGGCCATATGGGCGGTAACATGGGCGGCGGTATGCAAGCCCACGACGCTGGCATGGACAGTGTTGATGAATTCAAACTATAATTCACGGATACGCGGATAACGCGGATCTTACAGACAATAAATAACCCCGCAACCTTAAAAGTGTGGGGTTATTTTAATGATATAATTAGCCAGAGATGTCCAAGAAAATTTTAAATATAAAAATAATCACTTTATTTCCTAAATTCATCGATAATTTCGTTGAGAGTTTTGGTATTGTAAAGAGAGCAATTAAATTAAAACTTTTAAATTTACAGGCTGTTAATTTAAGGAGCTTTGGCCTTGGCGAGCGCCAAGTTGTTGACGACAGGCCGTATGGCGGCGGAGTGGGTATGGTGCTTAGGGCCGATGTTTTGCATAAAGCAATTGAATCAATAAAAAGAGAAAAGAGAAAAGAGAAAAGGATAAAACAACGAATTATTTTACTTACCCCGCAAGGTAAAAAGTTTATTCAATCGGACGCGAATCGTTTAGCAAAATATGATAACTTGGTTTTTATTTGTGGACGCTATGAGGGTTTTGACGAAAGAGTAAGGAGTTTTGTAGACGAAGAAATTAGCATTGGCGACTATGTTTTAATGGGCGGGGAACTGCCGGCCTTGGTTTTAAGCGAGGCGGTTATGCGTTTAAGGCCGGGAATTTTAGGTAAAGACGAATCGAGCGTAGGGGAAAGTTTTTCAGAAGGCGGTTTGGAGTATCCGCAATATACAAAACCGGAAATTTTAATAGTGAAAAGTGAAAAGAGAAAAGAGAAAAGTATGAAAGTACCAAAGGTTTTGCTTAGCGGGCATCATAAGAATGTAGAGATTTGGAGAAAAGAAGAGTCAGAAAAACGTACAAAGAAGCGAAGACCGGATTTATTAAATGACCCTGGTAGTACAGCAAAGCTGACATACAGGGCAAGCAAGAATGAGCAAAATTGACATAAATGACAAAAATTTAAATACACATCAATTTGTAGTAGAAGATTTAAAAACTCGAATTGATCGTTATTTGGCAAATCAATTGCCTGGTGTTTCGCGTTCTCAAATTCAAAAAGATATTGAGGCAGGTTTGGTGTTGGTAAACGGCGAAAAAGTTTTAGAAAGCAAGTTTGTAGTTAGGAAGGACGATATAGTCAAATATCAAATATCAAATATCAAATATCAAAAAGAAGATTTAAGGCCTTCTAACATTCCGTTAAAAGTCCTCTACGATAATCACGGATTGCTCATTATCGACAAGCCTGCGGGGCTTACTGTTCACCCCGGCGCCGGGTTTAAAGGCGAAACTTTAGCGAGTGCTTTGTTATATAACTTTAAGGATATTAAACTGGTTGGCGAAGAAGGCCGTCCCGGCATAGTCCACCGTTTAGATAAAGATACCAGCGGAGTTATTTTGGTGGCAAAAACCCAAGATATGTACGAGTATTTAAAAGACGCTTTTTTTGAAAGGAAAGTAAAAAAAGAATATATAGCGCTTGTGCAAGGTAGGGTAGAAAAGCCGGCAGGAAAAATAGATCTGCCAATTGGTAAGAGTAAGAGTGACTTTAGAAAAATGGAAGCTTATCCCGTTAGAAGTCAGTCGCCAAAGGCGACTGCCAATGTGCAAGCACATTGGACTTCTAAGGGGATTGAGCCAAAAGAAGCATTAACGGAATATAAAGTGCTTGAGTATTTGGATTTATCTGACACCCTCTCTGCTCCGCTGCGCGGGCATCTCCCCCAGAGGGGGAGAAAAATAATGTCGGGTAGCAGTGTTGACACAGCTACCCTTCTTCTGGTAAAATTGCATACAGGCAGAACACACCAGATACGGGCGCATATGAAAGCTATTGGGCATCCTTTAATGGGTGATTCGTTGTACGGCGGGAAAATATCACGGATTGACGGTTTAAACAGACAGTTCCTTCACGCCAAGAAAATAGAAGTTAGACTCCCTGACGGAACGTGGATAGAAGCAGAGTCAGAATTACCCAATGCATTAAAAGAAATATTGATAAATTTAAAATCTAAGCAAGTTAATAATCTTTAAGTATAATTTCAGATTTTAGATTGCAGAATGTAGATTGAGTACAAAAAAATCTAAAATCATAAATCTGAAATCTAAAATTTTATGCAACTCGTTAACCATCTCCAAGCTGAACAGTTAAAAACTTTACCGGAATTTAAACCCGGCTATACAGTTCGCGTACACCAAAAAGTTATAGATTTAATAACCGACCCAAAGAGCGGTAAAGTAACCGGCAAAAAAGAACGCGCTCAGGTTTTTGAAGGTTTGGTTATTGCCAAAAAGAACGGCAGTGGCATAACCGGCACATTTACAGTCAGAAAAATTTCTTCCGGCGTAGGCGTGGAAAGAATTTTTCCCCTTCATTCCGGCAATATCGTTAAACTCGAAGTTGTTAAAGAACCGGTAGTTAGAAAAGCCAAACTTTACTATGTAAGAGGCAGACAAGACAATACTCCCAGAACAGCCAAAGTAAAGCAGGTAAAAAAAGCTTCCAAATAAATTAAACCCCCTAATGGGGGTTTTAATTTGACAAAATTTTTTAGAAGAGTAAAATAAGTAAAATTACTAATGTCCAGAAGTATTAACTTACATTTAAACAAGAAAAAAGATCTGAATTCCCCGGCAGGTTTAATGTTTTATATTTTCCCCAAAGCCAATTAGGCTTTAGGGATTTTTTTTGGCCGCAGGCAAGGTTGTTTAAAAAAGTGGCTTTGCCCGCGCCCTTGAAAAAGGGTAGCTGAAGTCAGCGGGAGGATTCCATGTTAGTTCGTATTACTTATTTCGTTCAGAGTCCGTCTGGGCTCAACGGCAGGTCGATAGCTTTCGGGGAAATTGATGGCAGGTGCCTGGGTCTTCGTGTCAAAGAACCTTTTCAGAACGAGCCGAGTGTGGCTTGTGTTGCGGAGGTGATACAGAGTCTTATTAAGCGTATGTTGCCCTCTGCTAATGGCAATGGCCCGACACTGATTCAGGCGCAGGACGAGATATCGGTTAGCAAACTCCAATTTGCTTACCCAGAAGCGACCGGCGAACATCTCAGTTTTCGGCCTCCAGGCCGGAAAACCACCAAGGGGACAGGTTAGAAGTAAAAGCCTGTCCCCGCAATCATTTTTATTGGCATTTTTAAAGGCTCAATCGAGTGAGCCTTTAAATTAAACCTACTATTTTAGCTAAAATTATTTAGTTTTTGTTACTTTCCGTCCTACTTTGCTAAAGCTACGTAGGACAGCCAGTTTATATAAGTTTAATCACACTCCACCAGGCATTTATATAATCTGGCCGTTTGTTTTGGTATTTTAGGTAATAGGCGTGTTCCCAGACGTCTAAGCCTAAGAGAGGTTCAAGGCCAAGGGTTAGGGGGGAGTCTTGGTTAGCAAAGTTTTTTATTTCTAATTTAGAATTTGAACCGTTTCTAACCAGCCAAGTCCAGCCGCTGCCAAAAACCTTAAGCGCCATATCGGAAAATTGTTTTTTAAATTCGTCAGTTGAGCCAAAAGTAGAAATAATTTCTTTGCTTAATAACTCGTCTTTTTTGTTAGCCGGATCTAAATATTTCCAAAAAAGGCTATGGTTATGGTGTCCGCCGCCATGGTTTTGAATAAGTTTTCTGTCAGCTTCATCTACCTGTAATTTTGGTAAGTCAGCCAATAATTCTTCTATTGGCCTGCCTTGTAATGGAGTATATTTTTCCAATACCCCGTTTAATTTGTCGACATAAGTTTGGTGGTGCTTGGTATGGTGAATTTCCATAGTTTTTGCGTCTATGTAAGGCTCTAGGGCGTTGTAGTCGTATGGTAATTTTGGTAGTTCAAATTTCATATATATTCACAGATGCACGGATGTCACTGATCACACAGGCATTAAATATTAGGTTTTTCACGGATCCGTGCTATCTGGATTATCAGTGTATCCGTGAATATAGGCATTATAACAGTCTTTGACACCAAAGCCCAATTATGATATTGTAAGGGTACTGAAATTTAAGTTTAACTCTGTAAGGAAGGCTGCAAAAGTAGCATTTATTCATCTTTTTTGTGAAATTTTTTCAAGTTCGCAAAACCCTACTTCTTTTAAGGAAAAGATAATTATCTGACGCAAAAGTCAGAATTTTTGCTATATGGCAGCCTTACAAACAGAATGTAAGGAATTTTATGTTTGTATATATTTTATTGGGATTGGTTATTGGAGGACTTGTAGGTTATGCTGTTCGCCATAGTTTGGCTTCCAAAAAAGTAGGGGGAGCGGAAAGCCGGGCTGAGAAGATTTTGGAGGAGGCCAAAGCCAAAGAAAAGGAAATGCTTTTAGAAGCAAAATCCAAGTCTTTGGAAATTGTCGAGCAAGCCAAAAAACAGGAAACGGAATTTCGGGCCCAAATGGCTCGTTTTGAGGAACGCGTAGACAGGAAAGAAAAAGAATTAGACACCAAATCCGCTCAGCTTGACCGCCAAAAAATGGATTTAGAAAAAAAGGGCGAGGAAATGAAAGCAGCGGCCGAAGAAATAAAGGAAATGAAAGCCAAAGTGGTTAGTAACCTTGAAAAAGTCGCCGGTATGACTAGGGAAGAAGCCGGCAAGGTTTTGCTTTCGAATGCGGAAAAGGACGTTAAGGAAGAAATGCTGGGCTTGCATAAAAAACTTTTAAACGAAGCGCGCGAAACCGCGGAGCGCGATGCCCGCAATATAGTTGCTCAGGCTATTGAACGTGTGGCCGGCGAAGTAACCAGTGAAACCACCACCACAACAGTTTCCATACCTTCCGAAGAAATGAAA
This sequence comes from uncultured Candidatus Saccharibacteria bacterium, assembly GCA_964483665.1. Taxonomy (GTDB): domain Bacteria; phylum Patescibacteriota; class Doudnabacteria; order UBA920; family UBA920; genus JAEUSF01. Next base: position 7,743 of record CAZACP010000010.1, on the reverse strand, counting down.
GGCAGAATTATAGGTAAGGAAGGCCGCAACATTCGGGCTTTTGAGCAAATGATGGGCGTGGAAATTTTAATTGACGACTCGCCGGATACGGTGGTTATTTCCGGTTTTAACAGCATTCGTAGGCATATTGCCAAATTAACTTTGGAAAAGTTGGTGGCTGACGGCCGTATTCACCCGGCTCGCATAGAAGAGGCGTATGAAAAGAGCAAGGCGGAAATTTCTGAACAAATTAAACAGGCCGGTGAACAGGCAGTTTACGAGCTTGGTATAACTAACTTCCCGCCAAAGCTTGTTCATTTGGTAGGTAGGATGATGTTTAGAACTTCTTATGGGCAAAATATTTTACGCCACAGCGTAGAAATGGCTAAATTAGGTGCCCTTATGGCAGAAGAGCTTGGCGCGGATATTAGCATAACTAAGCAAGGCGCGCTTCTTCATGATATAGGCAAAGCTTTAGACCAGGACTTAGAAGGCAGTCACGTAGAACTTGGTAAAAAGGTAGCGGAGAAGTTTGGCTTAGACCCGAGAATAATTGAAGCTATAGCTTCCCACCATCATGACACAGACGTTTCCGGTAAGAGCGAAGCTGCACAAAGCATAGAAGCTATAATTGTAGACGCTTGTGACAATATTTCCGGAGCAAGACCTGGTGCCAGAAAAGACACTCTTGAAAATTACATAAAACGTTTAACTGACCTTGAAAACATGGCCAATGGTTTTGAAGGCGTAGAAAAAACTTACGCTATTATGGGTGGCCGTGAAATTCGCGTATTTGTAAGCCCGAGTAAATTAGACGATATGGGCTGCCAAAAACTTGCCAGGGACATAGCAAACAAACTGGAAGCAGAACTAAAATTCCCGGGGGAAATTAAGGTGCATGTAATTAGAGAAACCAGGGTAATAGAATATGCGAGATAAACAAAAACTATAACCATAACAATAACAATGTCTAGCCCCGAATTAAATTCTGGATTTCAAAAGGAGGCTCAAATTAAAGCAGTAGAAGCTTTTATTGATTTTTGTTTGGCATCTAAGCCATCAATGAACAATAATTCTAAATCAATAGAGCCATTTTCCAATGTAGGTTACGTTGAAGCTTATTATAAAGATTCACAGGGTAGGGTGGTTGAGGTTAGATTAACAGTTTCAAATGAACCTTATAGCTTTATTCTTTTTGCGAATAGAGGTGAGACTGCAGCGATGGAAGAATTAAAAGTCAAGCTTATAGAAAAAGGAGTTAATATTATAGGTTCAGGTGAACAACCATCTCTAAGATGAGCAAAATTCTTTTTATTGGCGACATTGTTGGTAAACCTGGGCGAAAGGCATTGGCCCAGGTTTTGCCTATGTGGAAAGAAAAGTATAAGCCGGACGTGGTTATTGCGAATACAGAAAATTTGGCGCATGGTAAAGGGGTTACACCTTCAACACTTACGGAAATCGATGCTTTAGGAATAGACTGTTTTACCGGCGGTAATCACAGCTTTGACAAAGAAGACCAGGTTAAGGACAGTTTTGAAAAATTCCCTAAACTTATTCGTCCGGCCAATTTGTCCGGCAATTTTGAAGGGTATGGGTATTATAGGTTTTCCAAAGATGTAGCGCAGGGCCTTGCCCTGCCTTCTAAGCAGGCCACGGGCCTGCACTACAGCGAAGATCAAAAGATTGTAAATCAACAATTCCTAGTTATAAATCTTCACGGAACCGTGTTTTGTGAAAAGTTTTTTGACGGCAAATTAACCAACCCGTTTTTAGAAGTGGACAAGCTTTTAGCGCAGGAGGCACAAAAAGGTGATATAATATTTGTAGATTTTCACGCGGAAGCTACCTCGGAAAAAAAGACCATGGGGTATTACTTAGACGGCAGAGTATCTGCCGTAGTTGGAACCCATACCCACGTGCCAACTGCTGATGCTCACATATTAAAAAAAGGCACAGCATACATAAGCGACGTAGGCATGACCGGTAGTAGAGATAGCGCCCTTGGAGTAAAATTCGACAACGCACTAAAAAAGTTTTTAGACCCAAACGAAAAATTTAAAAATGAGATGGAAGAAGAAGATGTGCTGCAGGTGAATGGGGTGCTAATAGAAGTTGGGGAAGACCAGAAAGCTGTGAAAATAGAGAAGCTGTATCAAGAAATAAAATAAATGACAAAAATTAAAAAAATGAACAAAAATGACAAAAATATAAATGCGACTGCAACGTAAATTTTGTCATTTCAACTTATGTCTAAATTTTTAAATCCAAGTGAAATTGTCGCGCAAATGGGACTTATGCAGGGGCAGACTGTTGCCGACCTCGGCTGCGGCAACGGGTTTTATGTTTTGCCTATTGCGCAATTAGTCGGCGGCAGCGGCACAGTTTTAGCAATAGACGTGCAGGAAAGCAAACTTGCGGCTACGGTGTCTATAACCAACCAGTTTGGATATAGAAATGTACGCATCCATCAGGCGGACTTAGCCAAGCCTTTGTTAGATATACCGGCCAACAGCTGTGACGCGGTAGTTATTGGAAACATACTTCACGAAATAAATAACAAAGAGCAGCTTTTAAAAAATGCTTACCGATTACTCAAGTCACCGGGTAAAATTTTAATAGTAGAGTGGAAAAAAACCGCGGCTCCCATAGGTCCTTCTGTAGACAAAAGGCTGGAGCAGCAGCAGGTGGAAACCTGGCTTATGAACCTTGGGCTTAGAAAAGAAAAAGAAATAGGCGCTGACAACTACCACTATGCAATAGTGTTTGAAAAAGCTTAACCGATCCGAACCTGCGAACTGGACACAAATAATCCTAATATTTTAAACATTGGCCGTCCGGGTAACCCTTGACGGTTTTTTGTTTGAGGCTTAATATTGGTATATTATTAATCGAAAAAAGAACCGATACGAACAATCCGAAATTTATCCAAATGATTTAAATTCGGAGCATTCGGATGCATTCGTAGGTTAGGATCGCTATGAACATAAAACATTTTTTAACCAAACAGTATTTATTTGAAATAGACAGAGTATTGGTTCACAAAACAGACAAGGCTTTGGGTTTTTTGGGTGCTGCTTTAATAGTTTTAGGCTTGGTCTTTAAACTGGCGGCTTTGTATGCGCCAAGTCCGGTAGATGCAAAGTATAGAGGTAAATTTTTTACACTATTTTTTTCAATTGGCCTTTCCGAAGTAATTTGGTACGGTTTTAGAGTCGAGTACGTAACTTTTTTTGGTTCGCACTTAGTTGCCTTCTTAATTTTACTTACCGGCCTTATTTGGTTTGTTGTTTTGGTGGTAAAAATGATAAAAAATTACAGCAAAGAAAAACAAGAGTGGGAAAAACAGCAGGTTAGGCAGAAGTACCTACCGAATAATTAAATAAAAATAAGTAAAATTTTAGAATTAAATAAAATTTGAGAAATACTGTATTTCAATTTTTATTTAATTTTACTTAATTTTGGTCAATTTTATTTAATAACCTTATGTTTAACTGGCTGAAATCAAAACCAAAAACGCAAATCATTGAGAAGCCAAAAACCCTTGGTCAGCGAGGCGAAGAGTTTGCCCAAGGTGCGTATAAAGAAAAAGGCTATGAAATTATAGGCGCTAATGTTTATAATAAAAAGGGTTTAAGAAAAGGCGAGATAGATTTTATAGCCAAAGACAAACAGAAAATAATTTTTGTTGAGGTTAAGACAAGGTCAGCATTGACGTCTAAGTTTGGTACTGCTGAAGAGTCGGTAAATATGTTTAAGCAGTTAAAACTTTTAAAAGCTGTAAAATTGTACTTATTACAAAATCAAAATTACCTTAACCTTCAGCCCCAAATAGACGTGTGCGCGGTAGAGTATAATGAAGTTGACAATTCATTTAAATGTGCTAAAATAATTACGAATGCTGTTGAAGATAGATAATTCACAGATACACGGATTGCACAGATAGCACTGATACCTTTTACGAAGTTTCCAGATGAGCAAAGGGCTCATCTTTTTTAATAAGTTTGTGGGTACACTAAGAGCATAAATAACACGGGCCCACAAATGTTTGTACAACTTAATAATTTAGAATCTGTGTAATCCGTGAAATTTGTGCATCTGTGAATATATGAACGATCAATTACTTCAGGCTTTAGAACAAATAGAAGACGAAAAAGGCATCTCCAGAGATGAGCTTTTAGGCATGATAGAAACCGCTCTTGCAGCGGCATTTAGAAAAGACTATGGCGAAAAGAACCAAAATGTGGTGGTTAAGTTTGACCCGGAAAATATGGGCGTTAAAGTGCATGACGTAAAGTTTGTGGTAGCCACTCCCGAAGAAGTGGAAGAAGACCCGCAAAAACTTATAGACGTTGAAGCAGCTAAGGAACTTAAGAAAAACGCAAAAGTAGGCGATGAGATTAAAACCGACATTACCCCAAAGTCCGGAACAAATTTTGGCCGCATAGCCGCGCAAACAGCCAAGCAGGTTATTATTCAAAAACTTAGGGAAGCTGAAAGAAACTTGCAATTTTCCGATTTTAAAGCCAAAGAGCGAACTTTGCAAAATGGGATTATTCAGCGAGTGGAAGGCGACACTGTTTTGGTAGACTTAGGTAAGTCTACCGGCGTGCTTTTTCCGAGCGAACAAATTAGAGGCGAAAAATATTCCATTGGTCAGCGTATAAAAGTTTTGGTTTTGCATGTAGAGCCGGCGGCAAAGGGTCCGAAAATTACTTTGTCTCGCAGTCACCCGGACATGGTTCGCAAGCTTTTTGAATTGGAAGTTCCGGAAATTTTTAACGGCACTGTGGAAATAAAAGCTGTTGCCCGCGAGGCAGGTTCAAGGTCCAAAATTGCAGTAGTGGCAAACCAGGACGGCATAGACCCAATTGGCAGCTGTGTGGGGCAAAAAGGCAGCCGCGTGCAAACAGTTATGGGCGAACTAGGCGGTGAAAAAATAGATATTATAGAATACAGCGAAGACGCTGTTAAGTTTATTGCAAATTCATTATCGCCTGCCAAAATACTAAACGTTCAATTAGACGAAGAAACCAAAGAAGCCAAGGTTGGTGTTTTAGAAGACCAGCTTAGTTTAGCAATTGGCAAAGCCGGGCAAAATGTTCGCCTTGCCGCCAGGCTTACCGGTTGGAAAATAGACATTAACGGAGAGAAACTTGCTGGCTCCGACTCCGCTGAAGCTACTTCGGGCAAGGCAGAAGAAGGGAAAGATGAATCAGGAAGTATGAATAATGAACCGGGGGAAGAAAAAGCAGAAGAAGCAAAGGTTGAATAATTAGAAATTTATAAACGCTGGATTCCCGCTTTCGCGGGAATGACACAAGGTTTGTTTAAAATTTTATCAATTTTGTTCAATTTTAATTAATTTTGTCAATTATTTTATGCCACTTGTACCAATGGTAATCGAAAAATCCCCAATGGGGGAAAGAGCTTACGACATTTATTCTAGACTTTTAAAAGACCGAGTGATTTTTTTGGGCGAGCCGGTAGACGATGCTGTAGCTAACACACTTATTGCCCAGTTATTATTCCTCGACGCGGAAAACAGCAAGGAAGATATAAAAATGTATATTAACTCTCCGGGCGGAAGCGTAACTGCGGCTATGGCTATTTACGACACTATGAACCACGTAAAAGCCGACGTCTCAACTATTTGTATTGGCCAGGCGGCCAGTGCCGCAGCTGTTTTGCTTGCAGCCGGCAAAAAAGGCAAGAGAATAGCGCTGCCTAACTCCCGTATACTCATTCACCAGGTTATGGGCGGGGCCGAAGGACAACAAAAAGACATACTTATTGCCGCTAACGAAATTACCCGTATTAAAGACCAGCTTAACTTAATACTTTCAAAGCACACCGGCCAAAGCGTAAAGAAAATAGAAACCGATACCGACCGCGATTTTTGGATGACAGCCGAAGAAAGCAAAAAATATGGAATAGTAGACAAAATCATCCAATAATTTGGATGATTTTGTTTTATGCTATAATAATAGAAACATTTCCAATGAAAAATAAACAAAAAGGTTTTACATTAATTGAACTGTTAGTGGTAATTTCTATTATTGGGCTTTTAGCTTCAGTGGTTTTAGTTGCTTTGAGCGGAGCAAGAAAAAAGTCTAGAGATGCAAAAAGAGTAGCTGATTTAAATCAACTCTCCAAAGCTATGGAGTTGTATTTTAATGACGTCTTTGCTTATCCTACTGGTGTTGGGGCTGCTGGAGCTGTTACTAATTATGTACCAACAACAATTGGTAGTGGCGGTAATATTTTTGGTAGTGCCCTGTTGGCTTCGTATAATGCCGCAATACCACCCTCGCAAATTATTATGACCCCAACATATATAATCACTGTGCCTACCGCGCCTTTGCCGGCCGACGGCTCTTGTACGACTTCCAATAATAGTTACTATTACGAAACCAACGCCCGTGGGTCTACTTATACTTTTACTTTTTGCGTAGGTGCTAATACCGGAGCCCTAAGTCCCGGCATACATTTTCTTACGCCTGGCGGGTTTAAGTAATTTTTTTAAAAAACCTCCTCTTGAAAAAAGGGGAGGTTTTTATGTTGCCTTGCAATATTGCCCAAAATGGGTATAGAATATGACCAGTTCAAATACCACAAAAAAGGAGGTGGTGCCTAATGAGGGAGTAATACAAAATGGTATCTCGCATGAAACCACACTCACTCACGTTTCGTAACGTGGACGACCGCGGCGAAATTCTTGTTGTTAGGAACGTTTTGGGAATTAATTCCCTTGTCGATCCTTGCGACGAAAATATTGTCGTTGTCGTGCCTTGCGGCCGTCGTGCTGTCCTTGTCGATTTTACTTTCGACGGATTTGCCGGCCGTGACGCCCACGTTACTGTTATTCACGAAGAAGCCGGTCTCGGTTTTGCTCGTGTAGGACAACCTAAGGTTCGGGTTCCAATTAGCGAACTCCTCCCCGGACAAAAGGTCCATGTTCTGCCAGCTTCCGACCCCGCTTCCGCACACGCGGTAGTTATTCGCCCCTTGCCTGTACTTTTTGGGGCGGCTACCGTACAACCACACGTTTACGCACATGCTGCGTAAACTTCTATTTTCCGCCGGATTACAGGCATCCGGCGGCGTTCTTTTTTCTCTTGACACTATTTTAAAAACCGTTTATAATAGCTAAGGATTTAAAAAGTAAATCTTAAAGCTTAAAAACGGCATAATACACTTGTTCAACTTTACTCTTATGTAAGCCAAAAATTGGCTAATTATAAGAGCTTGGGGCTTGTCCCCAAGATATGAACACTATCTGCATAGGTCAGATGTGTTTTTTGTTCGCTAAATTTGCTTTTTAAAAAACAAGCTTCAAAGTGTTTGTCTCGCAGATACACGGATCATACAGATAGCGCGGATTATAGATAATCCGCGACATCGGTGTAATCAGCGTATCCGTGAAAGATACAGATCTTTAACAGTTAAATAGTGACTAGAAAACGCAAAATACCTTTCCCGGTATTTGCGTTGTACAAAACCATCGCGTCTCCCTACGGGAGATGCGGTTTGCGTCAATTTTATTGAGTTCAATGATACTCTGTGAATAACAGAAAATGTTTTATTAGTTTTCATTTATATAAATAAACTAATGCCAAGTTTTCTTGTTGGTTTGAGAACAGAATTCGTTTCTGTTTATACAACAAGACAAATCTTAACCGTAAGTTTTTAAAAAATTTACGTTTTATTAAGAGTTTGATCCTGGCTCAGGATGAACGCTGGCGGCGTGCCTAAGACATGCAA
>CAZACP010000009.1:0-54345 GCA_964483665.1 uncultured Candidatus Saccharibacteria bacterium | reverse complement strand
CACCTCCTTTCTAAGGAACTTTTTGCTTAACAGACGACATTTCGATGTTTCTGTCAAGTACATTCCGTGGTCGTTATCATCTATTTCGATAGATGGTACACATACTCTTACGATATTGATGCAATTGGTGTTTGTACCTTCTAGTCACTATTTAGCCGTTAAGGCATTTACTATAAAAAGCCTTGTGTCATCAATAGACATGAGGCTTTTTATGTTAGAAAAAACTGTCTATGGAGCAACGGCTAATGTTGCTACCATTGAATTATCTGCTACAAAGCAGAATTCAGGCCCGACCATAAGCGCTCTTATTGAAGGGTTTTTAAAACACGGGCGTTATGACCGGTGTTTGTCAGAGGAAACAATTTTTAAGTACGGAGAATGTTTAAGATGGGTTGTAAGAGATATTGGAGATTTGCCTGTAGAGTCTATACGCTTGCCCCATTTTACTGACCTTAAGCAAAAAATTATAATGCGTGGAGCAGGTGAGTCCCGGGTTGGTTCAATGATATTTGCGTTAAAAAGTTTTTTGCGTTACTGTAAAGACTTTTTGGAGCTAAAGGTAATGGATCCGGAAAAAATAATACCACCTAAAAGACATAGACGGGAAGTGTTGTTTTTAACTAATGAGGAAATTGAAAAATTTGTTAATTCCATAAAAATTCAAAATGACAGTCGGGGTAAAATCTCTGTTAGATTAGATGGTTTGCGTTTTCGAGCATTGGTTGAAGTTTTACTTGGTACAGGAATGAGAATTTCTGAAGCATTGTCCTTAAACCGGGATAGTATTAATTTTGAAAGGAAAGAAGCAAAAATAATAGGTAAGGGTAATAAAGAAAGAACAGTATTTTTTAGTGATAGGTCGCTTGAGTGGGTTAGATATTGGCTTGAAGAGAGGCAGGATAACAGCGAAGTTATGTTTATTTCTCAAAAAGGGGATAGATGGAAGAAGGGGGAAATTAACAAGCTCTTTCAAAGGCATAATAAAAAAGCGGGTATGACTAAGCATTTAACCCCGCATATTTTACGACACACTATGGCAACTAATTTGTTATTTAACGGTTGCCCGATTAATCATGTTAAGGAAATTTTAGGACACAATAGGCTAGAAACTACATGTAGGTATTATTTGGGGGTAGATAAGTCTAAAGCCAAAGAAGCGCACGGTAAGTTTTTGAATTATTAATTTTACTGGCGGGACGTGGTAGAGGATGTTAGAACCCTAATCCAGGGGTCAAAGGGATATGTTTATATACCCATGTTAGATATTTAGATTGATTCTTGGATACCGTTGGTTATGTATTGATACAACGAGTTTACGTGCAATCTCTTCAATAACAATGTAGGCCGGAACCGTTTTGCCACCGCCTTTAAAGTACTCAAATTCTTTTTTGGAATAGTATAAATTTAATATCTTAATACTTTCAACATCTTCATTAGTTAAAGCAACAATTTCATTTAGTCCATTAATTACGCTTAAATCGAGTAAAGCCTCAAGATTATGGCCGAACTCGTTTTTTAGTTGGGTTTCCGTGAAGTCTTTAGCTAACAAAAAGGCTTTTAAAGAAGATTCAATGGAATGGCCGAGTAAATAAAACTTAACACCAAATAATTCCATCAAGTTTTCTTTGGCCTTTTTGATTATTAAATAGGCCTCTAGATATTCTTTACCAAATCTCCAAAACCCAAAAGACTTAAGCGGCATAGATTTATTATAATTATTCTATGTATGTATGCTCTTTGATAAATTCTGCGTCTTCTTCAGGGTCAAAGTAATAGTCAAGCAAGGAATTTATAACCGCCCCTGCTTTATTGCAAATAGATTTATAAGGGTCAGCTTGATAGTCTGGTAAAGCTGAATCGTTATTAATTTTTCCAATAATTAACGACATCTTGTGAATTTTGCTCCAAAGTCGTTTGATTTGGGCTTTGGGAGAAAAATAAAATTCGTAAGCTATGGCAATTCCAATTGTTCCAAAAACAATAAAATTTAGTAGAATTTTTAACATTTTTTTTAATCAGCAGCTTTAGAGCCACCTCCAATTAAAATAAATACGCCCAGAAAAAAACCAACATGATACCAATATGTACTGTGAAATTGTTCGTAGATAATTATATCTGTCCAAATAAACTTTAGAAAAATTCTAAAAGGAAAAGACACGCCGTGCCACAGTCCACTCCAAAAACCAGCGTCGCCGTAAGCAGCAAAAGCTATATTTGGGATTATGAATAGCAATCCAAAAATTGTGGTTAGAATAAAGGCTTTATTTTTCATACCCTATTTGAATTTACCTTGAGCTTCGGTCATTATACCAAGCTCCAACTTTAGAAATAATTAAAGCGAGAATTCCATAACCTACAAAAGCAAAACCCATCCAAAAATATGGATTTTCGGATTTTGGTGTATTCCCACTATTCCCCATAATTACAAAACCTAAAAGGATTGCAACCCAAGAAAAAAGTTTTGTCTTTTTCCATTTTTTACTTACTATTTGAGGTTCGTTTTGAATTGGATTATTTTTGTCAGTGCTAATTTTTATTGGATTATTAGCCAGTGGATTACCGCAATTTGGGCAAGAAAATGCTTTATCAGAAACATCTTTGCCACATTCAGAACATTTTATTAGTGCCATAATATTTATTTAAATTTATTTAATAAATAAGCAGTAATTATTGTAATAATTATGGGGGCGGCTATATCCCAAAATATCCTTTGTTTCCACCCATGACGCCTCTCTAATACAAATTTTCTTTGCAGCTCTAATATTTTATTATGGTCAACAATTTGTGCATATTCGTGGCCTAAAATAGCGGGGTCTTCATTTGAAGCATAGTCTCCCTCTCTCATAGTATAATCGAGCTCATTCATCCGTTTCTGATTTTCTACCAATTCATTTTCAATTTTGGTTAATTTGCTAAACATAAATTTAATACCATTCTGCAACGCCGCCGTGATGTGAGCAAGTGCCACGGCGATTTTGACTGAAGCTATAAGTTCCGTCCCTGCAAAGGGCGGAAGCATTGGCGGGTCTGCTATCGTATTTAGTTGGTGATTGGACTTTACTGCCAGAATTATTTGTATAATAATTCGGTTGTTGGGTTGGTTGCGGGGTGTTTACTTGGGTATTTTGGGGTTGCTCTTGTTTAATTTGGAGAGGCTGTATGTGTGCCGGAATTGTTATGGTATCACTTTTAACCTGCCCTTGAGGGTTCTGTAAATTTTGTGTTTGGGGTTGTGTTGAACTACTATTGGGCTGGGACAATCCAATAATTGTAAGTATACCAAAAGCGGCAAGTGGTAAGTAATACCGCTTTTTTTGATACCACTTTTTTGGCTTTGTATCGGGGTTCATAAAATTTATTTTTTAAACCAACTACCTATTTTTTTAAAAAAATTACCAAACCCTTTAAAAAAGGATTTAACCTTTGAATCTTTTTTTTGAGCAGGGATATTCGCATTATTTTTGCCTTGTTCGATGCCAATTTGTTGGTTTACTGTTGTAGTGCTTTCATCTGATTTAACAGATTCAACAAACAAATTAGAATTACTATTTGTCGTCTGGCTTTCCTCTATTTTTACGCATTTGTTTACAGATTCTTTATAACCCTCGTTACACTCCCAAATGTCTACTTTGCTATTAAGTGCGGGATGAGAGTTTGTCGGGATGCTTACACATTTATTCTTGTCTAAAGTCAAAGCCTGGCCTTCAGAGCAAATTTTTGGAATCTGACTATTAGTAATTGGCGTAATTTTTATTGGGGCAGGAGCAACATAACTATAATTTGTCTCTTCTTCTGGATATAAAGTATCAGAAGAGGAAGCTCTGCTAACCCTTGTTATATCACATACCTCGTCATCGTTTTGTAGAACTATTTTATCCCAAGCATCTAAGTCAAAGTCTGTTCCTAAATTTACCACAACATCGCTGTGTAAGTATCTTTTAATACTGGAACTATAACAGCCAATTCCATAGCTAATTAAGTAATAAGTGTAATCATACTCACTTTTGATGATAGCCTCTCTGTTATCAGTGTCAATCTCTTTCAGATAAAAATAAACATTATTTTGTTTTTTGACGCACTGATTACTGCTGTCAAAAGTATAACCGCTATCGCACTCACATTTATTACTCAAACTATTATAATCAGAATAAAGGCCATGCTCATTCCTACAAACAGTATCTCCGTACTGGCATCTGCCCCCGCTGATAATATAGCCACTAGTGCACTCGCAAACGTCCCTCAAACTATTATAATGAGAACTATAACCCAACTGGTCATGGCACTGGTCATCTTCAGATATGCATTGAGTCCTGCCTATTGAATCTTTGCCAAAACTATAGCCGTAATTACACTTACAAGAACCCCCTGTGTAATCTGACTGAGCGTGAAAGCCATATTTGTCTTTACAAACCTGGTCAGCTGATACGCAATAAGGAGTTCCTAAAATTCCTGTACTAAAAACATACCCGCTAATACATTTACAAGAATCAGACAAACTATCGTAGTAAGACATTACCCCGTATTGTGTGCACTCACCATATGCTTTTACTGATTTGGTTACAGTAAATAATCCCAGAGTAAAAATTATTGGGAATAAAAATAAAAACAAATTTTTAGCAAGAGCAGTCATTATTTCAGTTTAAAAGGCTTAAATGGGCTTGCAGAACCTTTTTTGCCCGTATAAGGGTTTATGTTGCCCTTAGTAGACCAATTATCGAAGCGTGAACTGTTTGGAGAGGTGCGATAATGCGGCATAACATAATGGCCGGTGCTAGGCTTAATATATCCTTTTACGCTTGTTTTAGCGTTGGCAGAATTAATAAAACCTACTCCCAAAAATAAAAAGCAGGTCAAAAAAATTGCACTAATAATTTTTTTCATAATTATCATTTTAATATTACGCTTTTAGAATACGCTTATTTAAAAGGAATGTAAATACCCTCAAAATTGAGGCAAATATTACAAATTGGCTTAAAAGTGATAAAATCAATTTATATTATTATAATTACAATGAATATTGCTATAAAAGAAAAAATTGCGAGAAAACTGGGTGAATTTTTTACAACAGACCAAATAGTGAATGTGTTTAAAGATGCTAATATTCCTACAGATAAAACGTTATTTGCGAAATGGCGAATAATACTTGACGCATTTAGTAAGATCCCAGACCAAGGAGTTGGTATTAGTAAGATTATCGAGGTTTTTTGCCACCCTTTAAATTTCAACGATAATAAAACTAGAGAAAATTTTGTAAATGATCTAAATCAGATTTTAACATTTGCTCATCTCGCGGTATTCTTGCAGGAAAATGATTCAGTAGTTGTTTCGACCTCGGATGAATCACTTGATAAAAAGTACAAAAGCCCAACTGATTATATTTTAGAAGCATTAAACTTTTTTAAAAATGAATATAACAAGGTAAAGTTACCAAACCTAACTTATGAGTATTTTCTCGGAGAACTTGAAGCAGCACCTGACGAGCATGAATCTGAAGAATACCAAAATAGATTAAAGGCGGTTAAGCGCCTTAAAGACGCTAATTTTATTACTGAATATGAACTTGGGGTTGAAAATACTGAAAATGGTATTTATGGTATGGCAATATGTAAAATTGATGAAAATAAAATAATTGATACAAATCAAGCGCCTGCTACAGAAACCAAAGTTAAAGAACTTGTTCACAAAATTGAGATAACAGCGATGCCAGAAATTAAAATTAAACGAGATAAGCCTACTGCAAAATACTTACACAAAATCAACCCAGAACTTATAAGCGATAATGTTAAACCAGAGATAACTATCGGCAAGCTGGTTTCTTATAGTGACGGCTCAATAAGATATAACGGCCAAAATTTAGATATACGCAATCAACTTAAGGATTTGTGTAGGCTTTTTATGAATAGACCAAACTTACTTACAGAGACAGACATGATAAGAAATGAAATAATAAACGCTCCAAAAAGAAAAAATACTTCGTTCAAAACGATTTCTAAATATGTTAGTGAATTGCATAGCATTTTACAGAATTATTTTAAAATCCCAGTAATTTTTAACCAAAAAGAAGAGGGTTGGTATTTTAGGCCACCAAACTAAATTCATTTTTGGTTCAATATTGAAAATTGAATGAATGCACTCTCTTACAATGAGGGTGCTTTTATTTTTAAACAAATTAATATGACTCAAACATATTTGTCCGAGAATGACTTTTTCAAGACCCAAGATTTAGCCTTGGCTGGAGTTCTTTCGCTTTCTTATCCGCTAGAGGCAATAGACTTTAATAACCCTCCTAAAGCCCAATTTTTGTTCAAGAGGGACGAGAAAATAGACGAGCTGGTACACATGTACTGGCGGGGTGAATTGAAAGTTGAGCCAATGGCTTATTTTTCGCAATTAAGGGTTATTAAAACTCGCTTACGCTCTAATTCCTAATGCAATTAACAAACGTACAAATTGCCCGTTTTCAAGAGCTGTTTAAATCGAAGTTTGAAACAGAAATTTCAAAGGCGGAAGCCCTTGAGCAAGGGATTAAATTGGTGCGTTTAATGGAACTTATTTATAAACCTATGACTACCCAAGACCTTCAAAAAGTCTTAGAGCGTCAAGAATAATTAATATGATAATTAGAAAGGAAAAATATGCAACTAGAACAACCAAAAAACACTGATTTGGTTATTGGGTACTTGCTTGAAAATTGCAAGCCAAAGGTCAAAATTTCAACCAAGCCGAATGTTTTAGCCAGTGTAGATGTAGATTTCCATGTAATGAAAATTAAAGGCTTTATGGTAAGAGAAAAGGACGGTAAATTATGGGTAAATCCACCGTCTCGCCCTGCTCCGCCGCCTCATAAGTGGCCAAGAATATTTTGGAGTGAAAATCCCGATTTTTGGAACAAGCTATCTGAAAAGATTTTGGAAGCTTACAATCTTCAGAAATCTGAGGGTAAGACTTGGGAACAAATAGCTGAAGGTATAGAATTTTAAACACCTAAAGTAAATTATCCCATAAAGGAACCATAAGATTACATTAATGTAAGTATAGTAACTATATAGGCAATCCTAATAGTAACATTAATATATTGTTACTATAGGGAATCAACTTTTAGTTGGGTAATAAGCGGCAAGGTTAAAATTGAGAATCCTTAATGATTTAGATATTTTATGGGTAGGACAGCTGAAAAAGAAACGGCCGAGGATAGCAGGGGTATTTCTATCTGGTGGCTAAAAAAACATAACTATTTAACGGGCTATAAGTCTGGCACGATAAATTGGACTTGGGATGGTGATGAAAGCTCAAAAAGCAGTATTACTTTTATTGCAGATATAGAAGCGATGCAGGTACGTTTTCGCTACACCCAAGAGGATTACTGGAGCGGTGAAAAACGGCAATTGGATTACACTCATAACTTGGTTAGTACCCCGTGCCATTTTGGCGGATTTAGATATTGGTTTAGGTGTGGCTTAACAAGGAATGGCAGGTTTTGTGGCCGTAGAGTGGGTGTGTTGTATAAAGCCTATGGCAGCCTTTATTGGGGTTGTAGGCATTGCCACAACATTGGTTACGAAACTCAAAGAATTAGCCGACATAATGCTATTAGTGCGTTATTAGTTTACTCAATTTATCTTGATAGGATTGAGCAAAAAATAAAGAGATGGTACTGGAAAGGTAGGCCAACTAGAAAACACAAAAGGCTCTTAAAATTTGCTAGTAGGTTTGAGGCTTATGGCATGTTGTAAGTATTAAAATTGTTAGAAAAAATTATAAATAATGGGTATATTCAGCCAAAATTTTATATCTAGACAAAAAACTGAACAAACAATAAGTTTTTTAGGCATTGATGGAAAGCCTATAAGGCACGTCGGGGGAAATTTTAATTGTTCATTTCAGGAAATAATTAATAAATTTATTTATTATATTCAATACGAGCTTAATTTTTCTATAACTACCGTTGCTAAATATAAAGATAATTTATTTTGGATACAAAAACAGCTTCCCCATGTTCTGAACCCAAGCCGTATTTCTACACTAGACATTACATTATTGAAGCAAAAAATAAAGGAAGGGGGAGCCCGAGAAAGTAGAATTAACAGTCACATTTTTGCTTTGAGGAAATTTTTAGGTTATTGCAACACTATTCTTAAAATTAGTACAATTAATCCAAAGGAAATAAAGCCTATGAGAATTCCTAAAAGACAAGTTGTTTATTTAACCAAAGAAGAAGTTCATAAGCTATTAGAGAACATAAAGGCAGATACCAAACCTGGTTTGCGGATGAAGGCCCTTATGGCCGTTTTGCTTGCAAGCGGTATGCGTATTAGTGAAGCTTTGTCCTTGAATAAGGACGATATTGATTGGGAAAATAAAGAAACTGTTATTATTGGCAAAGGCAATAAAGAAAGAACGGTTTATTTTAATGATGAATCTCTAGGATGGCTCCGTGCTTATTTGTTAAAACGTAATGATGCAAATGAAGCATTGTTTGTAACGTTCAGAAAAAATCCGCAACGGATGAAACCCTATGACCTTTCAAAACAGTTTAAACATTATTCACAAAAAGCTGGTATAAAAAAGAAATTGACGCCTCATATATTACGCCATACCATGGCAACCATTATGAGTATTAATGGTGCCGATATTAGACAAATTCAGCAGATACTAGGTCATAGCGATATAGAAACTACGGCAAAATATTACCTTGGAACTGACCAAGAAGCAGTAAGGCAAGCGCATACAAAATATTTAAAATATTAATTTTTGTTACAAAAAACTGTCTTAGTAAGAAACGCATCCAGATACAAATTTTTAATGAATTTTATCCACAGACTCGATTTTACTTTTATTTAAGGCTGGTTTAGTATACGGGTAGGAGGCGAATTAATTTCAAATATATGCAAAAACGCATAGAAATTTTTCCCGAGGAAAAACCCATAGTATTTTCTGTTAACCTAAAATATTTAAAAAGACTTAAAAAATCAGCAGCCATTTTGCTGGTTTTTTTGTTTGTGTTTTCGCCTATCGCTTCCGCACTTGCAGCCGCTACCAGTACCGACGATTTGGCAAGTTCGACTAAAGCCACAATGCCCCCGTCTATCTCTGTGGAAACTCCAATTTTAATTCCGAATGCTCCAACAACCGAATCAAGCCCTGCCAATCAAAGCCCACAAGTCTCTGAAGTACCAGTGGAAGATGCAAAAGAACCTACCCCTCCTCCGCCATCGATGCTTGACTCAGGCAACGACCCGGATCCCAGAATAGACAGTCCGAATCAACGCTCGAATTTACTTTACGCAGATGAGAGCAGTGGCGCGTTAATTACAAGCTACCCAATAACTATTCCCCCCGGCAGGAACGGTTTCCAGCCTGACTTAAAACTAGAGTACAACAGCCAAAATAGTAGCCAAATAGACTCTGTTTTTGGAGCTGGCTGGAGTTTAAACATACCGTATATTGAAAAAGTAAATAAAAGCGGGGTAAATAATTTATACCCTTCAAATACCACAACCCCAGTATATTTAAATTCATCGCTTTCTGGCGAACTTATTGCCAGTACTACAGCTACCAGCACTTTTAGTTCTAGGATAGATAACGGAGAATTTTTAAACTACACTTTTGCCAATAGTACTTGGACAGTAAAAGACAAAAAAGGCAACACTTATGTTTTTGGCACGGCAGATACGACCTCCGGCACAACCAGCCCAGGTGGGTTGTACTCTACTTCGCTATACAATGATGCGAACCTGGTTTCTTACTACCAAATGGAAGGTGATGCCAATGACAGCAAGAGCACCAATCATGGAACCAGCACTTCCATAACCTATTCAACTGCTAATGGTAAATATAACCAAGGGGCTGGCTTTGGCGGCAGTAGTAACATAAATTTAGGCGACCCGGCCAGCTTAGATGTAAGCCAGATCACTATTGCTTATTGGCTTCAAGTAGGGGACTTAAGCGCAGACTCTGTTCCTACCTCAAAGTGGGATTCAGACCCTAATTCTTGGGTTATGTACATAGACGGGTCTGGCAGTAGCGGCTTTACCGACAAAATTAGATTTAATGTCATAGTTAACGAGCAAGCCCCCTCTTGGAACCTAAAGGCTACTTCTAACGACGCTTTAACTACCGGCACCTGGTACCATGTGGTAGCAACTTATGACGGTAGTACTGTTAAGTTATATATTAATGGAACTCTCCAAAACGAAACCACTTCTATTACAGGTTCTATTAGAGCCAGTAATGCGGAAGTTAAAATTGGTTCGTGGCTAAGCAATAATAGCACCCCTTTGCCTAACGGAAGTAAAGTTGATGACTTTGCAATTTTTAGCCGAGCCCTTAATTCCACTGAAGTCGGCACGCTTTACAATGCAGCTGCGCCCACCAGCCCGGAATTAAACGGCTCAAGGCTGAATGACCCTTTTAACAGCAATAATATAAACAAATGGATGCTGGATTATGTACTTGACCCAAACGGCAACCAAATTAAGTATAACTATTACAAAAACAACGGCCAGCTCTATCCCTCTTCTGTCACCTATGCTGGTAATTCGACAAGCTCGCCGCTTTATTCCGTTAATTTTACTAGAGAAGCCAGAACTGACACCTCAACATCCAGCAAACCCGGTTTTCAGATAGTAACCGAATCCCGCATAAAAGACATACAGGTTAAAATGAACAGTGCCTTAGTTAGAAAGTATGACCTTGCTTATACTGCTGGTGTTAATGGTCGCAGGGCTCTTCTTAGCAGCGTTACGGAAAATGGCATAAATGAAAATGGAAGTACCACAACTTTGCCTTCCATAATGTTTACTTACCAAGACAGAGATAGTGGTTTTGCCTCTGGCAGCTATACCTCTCCAACCCTAATGCAAAATGCTATACTGGCGGACGTAAACGGTGATGGTTACGGAGACATTGTTCGTGCCTATACAGACACTAGCACAACCAGCTTAATTACGTATCTCAATAATACCAATGGGGGTTGGGCAACCAGCACAGCTTATGCTTCGCCAGTAGCTTTTTATGGTACCGGTACATCTTGTGATCCCTTATGCGATAAAGGTTATAGGCTTGTAGATATAAACGGTGATGGACTGACCGATATTTTTGGTTCGTCTGCAACTTATATGAATACTGGGTCAAGTTGGTCTTCTGCCAGCTCCACCTGGACATCGCCGCTGGCTTTTTCCAATCCGAACCAAAATTATGGCAACCAAGGCTATGCGGAGATTGGCGATGTCAACGGTGACGGGCTACAAGACGTTTTTAAAGTTTGGCATACAGTGTCGGAGGGGTATAGTGATGTATATTTAAACAACGGAAGCGGTTTTACTTATACTTCAGCCTGGTCAGTTGCCACAGGTATAGATAAACAAGCGCGGCAAAACGCGGATTTAAATGGCGACAGTTTAACCGATTTAGTTCAAAGTTTTGATAGCACCGGTAATGGAGATTATTACAATTTTGCGGCTATAAATAACAGCACCAGCAGCTTTATAAGTTACCCACCCTTTGACCCAATCTCTGCTGGTTATTTTGTGGTGGATACTACCGATAAAGGTTACAGAATTTTAGATTTTAATAGTGACGGACTGCCAGACATAGTTAGGCACAGTAACGACACCTATGGAGCTAATCAAGCTAAAGGCGTTTATTTAAACACCGGTAACGGCTGGACAAGCATAGATTCTAACTTGGCTCCTACCGTACCTTTAGTTATGACTAACATACCAGCCGACAGTAGTGCTAGGTTGGGCGACTTAAATGGAGACGGAACCACGGACGCAATCAGGGGGATTAATTTTAGCGGAAACTTTCATGGTGAAAGCACGGTCAATGAACAAAGGCAGACCGACGTATTAACCAAAATTACTTACCCTGAAGGCGGTAGTACGAATATTACCTACAAACCTTCCGGGCAGTATAAAGACGGGTCGAATAATTTGCTTAATCCTAATCTGCCTTTCAGTGTTAATACCGTTTACAAGATTTTGCAGCACGATGGTACCGCCACAAGCTCAACCGACACCTTTACGTATAAAGGCGGTAAATACTATTACAACGGCCCCTTTGACAGAAGGCTGGCTGGGTTTAGTGAAATACATAAGACTGATGCCGGTGGAAATATAACAAAAACTTTTTATCATCAAGCCGATGTTAATGCAACTTCTACTTCTCAAGGAGAGTACCAAGATAATTACTGGAAAATTGGGAAACCTTACAGGGTAGAAAAATACGACGCGAATAACAATTTAATAGAAAAAACCATTAACAAATGGGATGTTGCCACAACCTCCTTAGGTACTGGCTTTGTTAAGCTTGCTCAAACTGTAGTTTCAACTTATGAAGGTGACACAAGCCACAAAGACAAAGCTGAAGCCTATACTTATAACAACTCCACCGGTAACATTACAACCAAAGTTGAGTACGGCGAAGTAACTGGCAGTGACGACGGAACATTTAGTGACACAGGCACCGATGATTTTACCACTACCTATACCTATGCGACTAGTTCTACATCAAGTGTTGTTAGCTTACTGTCGAGCCAGTCTACGGTTGATCATAATAGCAATAAAGTTAAAGAATTTAAGCTTTACTACGACGGTTTAAGTTTTGGACGAGCGGACAAAGGCAACGTAACAAAACGGGAAGATTGGAAAACCGGCTCCACTTATGTTGATGTTGAAAAAACTTATAATAGTTATGGTCTTGTGCTTACAGAAAAAGATCCGAGAGACAAGACCACGACTTATACTTACGATTCTAATAACTTGTACCCGGCAACAGTTACTAACCCTGTTAGTCATGTAAGTCAGTTTGCTTATGACTATTCTTCCGGTAAAGTTGCAACTACGACTGATCCTAACGGTAACATATTTGTTAATGTATATGACGGCTTAGACAGGCTAATTGAACAAAAACAACCTAACCCCAGCTCAACATCAACCTTAGAAACCAAACTTGCCATAACTTATTCTGACAACCGCAATGGCTTTAAAGTACAGCAGACTAACTATCTAACCTCCACCAGCACTGTCGATAGTTATCTTTACTTGGATGGCTTAAAGAGAAAAAAACAAGAAAGAGCGGAAGCTGAAGGCAGCAATTTTACTGTAAAAGATTATATTTACGATACGCGTGGTTTGTTACAAAAAGAAACTTTGCCTTACTTTAGCTCTGGCAGTGCTTCGACAACCGCTACTTCCACAGCAGCTTTGTACATAAACTATTACTATGATGCCATAGGCAGAATGGCAACAACTTCTAACGCTGTTGGTACGACTACAAACGCATACTTAGATTGGCAAGTTAAGGTTACGGATCCTAAAGGCGCGGTTAAAGACCTTTACTACGATGCCTTTGGTAGCCTTAAACAAGTTGACGAACATAACGCCTCCAGCACCTATTCCACCAATTATACCTATAACTATTTAGGTAATTTGCTTAGCGTAACAGACTCAGCAAGCAATGTCAGAAATTTTACCTACGACGGTCTGGGAAGGCGGCTGACAGCTCAGGATTTACACGCTTCTGGTGACGGCACTTATGGCAGTTATACTTATACTTATGACGATGCGGGGAATATTACCCAGCAGGTTGACCCAAAGAGTCAGACAATGAATTACACCTACGACGACATTAATCGCCAATTAACCGAAGATTACACCGGCCAAGGTGGAACGGAAGTTACCTACACTTACGATGCCTGCACCCAGGGCAAAGGAAAATTATGTACTGCTTCAAGTACAGAAATGACATTGACTAAAACTTATAATGCGCTTGGCCAGCTTACGCAGGAAGTTAAGGTTATAAGTGGCAACAGTTACACTACTGCGTATACCTATGACCGGCAAGGCAACCAGTTGACTATAACCAACCCTGATAGTTCCATTGTGAGTTATGTCTACAACGCCGCAGGTCAAATTGAACAACTACAGAGAAAAGAATCCACTGACAGCGGTTATATTGACGTGGTTACTAACTTTGATTATTCACCACTAGGACAACTAACGGTAATTGAATATGCAAATTGCTCAATAACAACCAATACCTACGATTCTTCAAAGCTTTATCGTTTAACGCGTAAAATAACAACTTCCCCGGGTTGTGGAGAATCTTTGATGAGCGAATCACCGTCAGAGGAAGAAAGCTTGGTAGCAAAACCTCCGTTAGAGCAGGAAATAACAGACACTTTGATTTCCACTTCTACTCCGGCCACTAGTACTATGGTTGATATTTCTACAAACACCCTTTCTTCCATATCCACCACAACTGCAACTTCAACTTTAGAATCCGTTCCGACTAATGAAACTGCTTCAAATCCTAGTACCACACCATCCAGTACACCCGAGTCTACTTCAACAACTACACCCGATGAGGTTATTCCTGTCCCTGAATCTACAACCGGAGCAACTTCAGACTCGCCTGTTTCTACCACGACTCCGGCCGAAAGCGGATCAGTTACCGAATCCACTCCACTTTCAACAAATCAATCACAAAGCTTTTTTGCTAAAGTATATTCAGCCGTGGCGGGTGGCTTTAGTTGGTTTATAAACGGTATAGGCAATGTTGCCCACAAAGCTATAAATTTTGCTTTAGATACCTTCAGTATTAAAACCGCCTATGCTGTGGCTACGGAATTGTACAGCACTTCACTTATTAATGACCCGAATTTGGTGTCATACTATAGAATGGAAGGCAATAGTAACGATGCGGTAAGTTCTAATAATGGCACCGATACTTCTATTACCTATAACTCTGGCAATGGCAAGTTTAACCAAGGTGCGGGTTTTGGCGGCTCAAGCAATATTAGCCTAGGAGATCCAGCCAGCCTGGATGTCAGCCAAATTAGTATAGCCTTTTGGCTACAAGTTGGAGATTTGACTAACGACTCTGTCCCTGCTTCTAAGTGGGATTCTGACCCAAATTCTTGGGTTATGTACATTGACGGCAGTGGCTCCAGCGGTTTTACCGACAAGCTTAGATTTAATGTAATTATCAACGAACAGGCACCTTCCTGGAACCTTAAAGCTACTTCCAACAATGCTTTAACCACAGGTACTTGGTACCATGTTGTAGGTACTTACGACGGTAGCACGGTTAAATTGTACATTAATGGCACCCTGCAAAGCGACTATACCTCCATCAGCGGAACTATTCGTGCCAGTAGCGCTGCCTTTAAGATTGGTTCGTGGTTAAATAACAACAGCACAGCTTTACCGAATGGCAGTAAGGTAGACGATTTTGCTGTCTTTAATAGAGCTCTTACGGCTACCGAAGTAGACTATCTGTATAACGGTTTCCCTGATACTTACAACATCCAAGATATTACCTATACTTATGACTCTAACGGTAATATTACCCAAATAACGGATGTTTCAGAAACTAACTCTGTCAAAATTGTCACGTACAGTTATGATGACCTTAATAGGTTAACCAATGCTTCTACTACTGCCGCTTCAACCACCCCATTTAACTATTCATATACCTACGACGCTTTAGGTAATATGCTGACAAGAGTAGAGAATGGCACAACCACCACGTATACCTATGCTACAAACACCCCGGCTTACTTGAATCCTCATGCCGTAGCGACTACTACAGCCGGAAGTAGTTTAGCTTACACTTATGACAATAATGGTAATTTGCTGACTGTAAGACAAGGTACTTCTACCCCAAGTTCGTCTTACACCTGGGACTACAATAACAGGCTGACTCAGGCCGTTACCACTACAGGCGGTAATGCAACTTCGACATTTAGTTATGACCCCTCGGGTCAGAGAGTTAAAATGACGGTTGCAACAACCTCAAGCGTAATAACTTATTACCCAAGTAAGGGATATAACATTACCGGCAGCGTTCCAACTAAACATATTTTCTTACCTGACGGAACAATGATTGCAACTATAGTTGGAACCGGTACCTCTACAACGGTCAGTTATATACACACTGACCACCTGGGAGGAATGAATGTGGCAACGGATGACGGTGGCTCAGTAGTTGCCTTAGCAGATCAATTTCCGTATGGAAATACTAGGATAGACGAGCAGAGCGGCCTTAATGAACAAAGAAAAGGTATTAGCGGTCATGAGTATGATTCTAATACCGGATTAACTTATGCGAACGCGAGATACTACAATGGTGCTAATGGTCAGTTTATTTCTCAAGATCCAGCGTTCATAAATCTAACACACTTAAATGTCCAGCTCACAGATCCGCAAAGCTGGAATAGTTATGCATACGCAAGAAACAACCCAATAATATTTATAGACCAGTATGGGAACATGTGGACACCGTGGCAGTCCAGCGGTGGATTTACCAACTGGATGGGTAATGGCGGGTTGTTGTATAATGTATATGGGAGTAACGTAAACAGTATTACCGCCACAGCGCAGAATATTCAGCAAAATGGATGGACTTCAGATAATGTTATGGCTTTAGGAGCTGACGCGGCAAGTATTACTGCAAAGACTAGCGGTGTAATTGTGGGAAGTGTCACGGCAGGGATGGCACCAGAGTTAGTCAAAGCGCCTGCTTCTGTAAGTACTGTTCTTCAGGCTGGTGGGGCCGGAGCATTGGGTGGTATAGCGGCGCAGGGGTATAGCGATATACGAAGCGGTCAATTTTCTGGTGTTAAAGAGTATGGTTTTCAAGGTGCAAAAGGATTTGCGATTGGGGCAAGTGGAACGTTTGGTCCTTTGGTCGCAGGCTTAACTGCAGCTGGTGGTTCGGCGGCTGATGACGCATACCACGGACGACAGGTTAGTGGAGGCGATGCATTGTATAATGGTACTGTTTCCAGTCTGCTAACGTTTGGATTCGGCCAACTGCCACAAACCAGGGGAGCTAATCCGAGCGCATTCTCAAGATCATTCTTCACCGGCGCCCATGCCCAGAGAGCTTTGTTGGATGAGTTCTTCCAGACCGCCATACAAGGCACAGCAGATAAAGTAAAAAATACAATTACTAAGGATAATAAAAAATAAAAAAATTTAATATTTATGGCGACTAATAAACAAACCTTAAATAAAATCATATATTTTGCTCTCTGGATATTAATCGGTGTTCCAGAATTATATTTGATAATTCATGATTTTAGCAATCCTGACAATTTAATAAGGAAAATTATCTCTCATATATTCTATCTATTTATTATCTATTATGTGCTTATCCGGAAGTTAAGCTTTTTGGCTAAATCCAAACAATGATTTAGTCAGCTCTTGCGGGTTAGTTCACGGATTTTCTTCCATGCCCCTGCAGAGGTCTAGGAAAGGTGTTGCACAACATCAATCAGTAGTTTTTTCCAAAATTTTGTGTTTAAAGCATTTGATGGTATACTAAACATAGTTTAAAAATTTATTCCTATTGATGAAAGTGTTAAATATTGGCTAGTTGGCTCGGAAACACCTCCTTTCTAAGGAATAAAATATATAAGCTCAACAACTTTTCGAAGTTTTCCGTCTTATACATTCCATGGTCGTCGTCTTCTATTTCGATATAAGACGATCATTCTACGATAATTGATGTAAATCGGTTCTGTACATTCTAGCCTGCCCCGTACCTGTACTATTTATTTAGTACGAGCTACGAAGCAAGCTCTGATGCTATTAATTAGACTGTCTTACGATAGTCTGATAAGTGGTATCGGGGTCACTATTTAGCCGTTAATGGCCGAATTGCATGAAAACCACCCTAAACGGGTGGTTTTTGAATTTATAAATGATATTTTTGTTTTACTGTTTCTTTATTTATTCCGTTTATTAGGTTGGTAAAACCCATTTGTTTAAAAATTTGTATGGCCAGGCCAGACCGGCTGCCGGTTTTGCAGTAAACAATAATATTGGCATTTTTCGGAACATTGGCCATTTCAGGTGCGCCGGACATAAGGCTTTCTGAAGGTATGTTTATTGCGTTTTCTACATGGCCCATAGCAAACTCAAAAGGTTCGCGAACATCTATAATAGTGTATTGTCCATTATCCATAAACTTTATTTAGCGCAGGATTTACATAGCCCAAAAAATTCTAAAGAATGGTCAGTAATTTTAGCAAAGCCGATTTTGTGTATAAAGTTTTTGTTCAAAGCAACTTCTTTTATTTTTACGTCGGAAATTTTTCCGCAACTATTGCATATAACATGGTGGTGGTGTTCACCGGAAGCGAGTTCATAATAGGCTTGGCGATTGTTTAAATTTAGCTGTTTAATTATTCCTAATTTTTGCAACGATTCAATATTTCTGTACAAGGTTACCAAGTCCTGACCGTTTAGATTTTTGGCTATTTCCTTGACCGCCAAAGGTTTTTTTGCGTGCTTAAAAATGTCCAGCAATTTTATTCTAGCAGAAGTAATTTTAAGCCCGCCGTTTTTTAGCTGGCTTTTGGATTCGTTAGTATGAGTTGCACAATCTTGCCTGTTCATAGGGTAACAATATCACAATTTTAACCTCTTGACAAATGCAAGTCATTTGCATTAAGATATAACAATGCTGAAACGGATGCTTATAGTACTTGTATTTCCTGTATTTTTGTATTCGCAGGAAAGTAGTGAGAGAAACGCCGCGCGGTATTTAAACGACGTACCCAGCGATGGCCAGTGGAGGCGGTTTGGCACGCGGGAAATCGTTCCAAAAGGAGGAACAGTCAACCAGCTTAAGCTGCCAGCCGAACAAGAAAATCTCAGCGTTATTTTTTCTTACCAGGGGAATCGTTCTCTTTTGGTGAGTAGGCTTATAAAACAGCCGGAATATTGGGAAAATATTCTGAATGACGAGGAGGTAAAATGGCTGAAAACGTGGCAAAAACATAAAGACAAAACAGCCAAAGCTTTGCTGCTCATGTCTGACCAGGACGGGGTGGTATATCTTGCTACCAAGCAGGACTTAAGTCCGGTGGGGGAGATTCGACAGAAAAACTGGTTTAAGAAGGCCGTTTTGCCCTTGCTAAAGGGCGTGGGCGAGCACGGCCTGACTGCGTTTCCCGTACACCTGCT
Organism: uncultured Candidatus Saccharibacteria bacterium; assembly: GCA_964483665.1. GTDB lineage: Bacteria > Patescibacteriota > Doudnabacteria > UBA920 > UBA920 > JAEUSF01. The sequence continues at coordinate 35,368 of CAZACP010000009.1, read as the reverse complement.
TCTTGGATTGTTCGGGATTTAGTTCTTTTTTGGGCGGCGGGAAGCAGCTTTTCCGTCGCTCAGACTCATTTAAATTATTGTGTATGCTTACGAGATTTTTAAAATTAAAAAATAATATGTTTCGGCAGGCATATCCGAAATATTCGATTTATGATTTGCCTGACAATTCAAATATTTTGGATATCTCCTGCGGAGACGGCGGCTTGCTAAACTGTTTGCAAAAACATAACCCAAGCTTTAAGCTCTACGGAATTGACATTTCATCCAAGATAATTTTTGAGGCAAAAAAACTATTTTTTAGTATTAATTTTCAAGAAGCCAGCGCTGAAAATTTACCATATAAGTCCGGTAGCTTTAAAGCGGTTGTCAGTAGCATGGCTTTGCATCATTACAAAAATCCCAAACAAGTTTTTTCTGAAATCACCAGAGTTTTAGAGCCTCAAGGCCTGTGTTATGTAGTAGATTATGTACCAAAAAATAAATGGGCACAATGGGTAAACAATTTATGCGGTTGTCATGAGCCTTACCATTTTGAAAAGTATTATACGCGCCAGGAAATAGAAAGTTTGGCGAGTTATAAGGGTTTAAAATTAATTGCGCAAAACAAAATTAATTTTTTTTACGCGCAAACCAGATTGGTTTTTATTAAAAATTATTAACTTACAATTTATGAAAAATAAATTATTAGTCTTTTTGGTAACTTTTATTTGTTTGGTATTTACCGGAATAATTGCCGCAGCACCTTCGGAGGCTGAGTCGCAAAATAAAGCTGAAAATACAACAACCTTTTCCAAATTAGCGGATGCTGAAGAAAATAAGCAGGAGACTGTACAAAAGAAAGAAGTTCAAAATTTAGTAATTGACGAAAGCTATGTGCGGAATTTAATTATGTTAACTTTCAACCAAATGCTGTCACAAGGGCTTTTAAAAGGTGAGAAAGGGGATCCTGGGCTGGTTTCAAACAGTATAGATCCGGATATTGTTGGTTTTCAGACCGCTTATATACCGGGAGCTTTTGTTGGCCCCGACGTAGGCACGGTTTTTGCCGCGACTAATTTGTCTTCCGATGTTTTAACTTCCAATAGCGCTAGTTTTAGCAGTCTTGAGTTAAGCGGAGATTTAACCGCTGAGGGCGGGGTGAATTTTTCCGGAGAAACCAGTATGGCAACAACCTCGGTTACTGCCTTGTCCGTATCTACAATAACCAGTCAGTCAGGCGCCTACTTAAGCGAAGGTGGCGATTGGGTAAACGCTTCCAGTAAGGAATTGAAAGAAAATTTGGCCACAACCAGCCCGCAAAGTATTTTGGACAAAATAGCCGGTTTGCCAATTTATACATGGAACTATAAAAATCAGAATCCTTCTAATTTTCATATAGGTCCTATGGCAGAAGATTTTTACGAGAAATTTGGGTTTGGTAATTCCAGTACTTCAATTTCTACTATTGATCCCGCCGGAGTCGCTTTAGCCGGTATACAAGGCTTAAATGAACGAATAAAAACCTTGACGGATTTATCTTGGATTTTAGAGGCATTAAAAAAAATCGGAGTGGAAATTTCAGAAAGTTTAGTTAAGGTTAAAAATTTGGCGGCAGATATAGTGTCAACTAAAAAGTTGGAAGTGGGTTCAAATGAATTACCTTCGGGAATTACAATTTATGATTCTGTTACCCGAGAGCCCGTATGTATTAGTTCTGAAAATAGCAGCCTGAAATTAAGCCCGGGCAAGTGCGGCCAAAATAATTTACCAAAAGAGCAGCCAGAAAACTCCGTTAAGGAAAATGTAGAAAAACCCCCAGTGGAGACACAAGAAGCAATTGAAAGCACGGCTGACAAGAATGTTTCTGACGTAATAGAAAATGAAAATGTTTTGGTAGAGAATGGTGTTGAAAATATTATACAATAAGGTAAAATAATTATATGAATACAATTTGGATATATACAATGTTAGCGGTTTTGGTGGTTAGCCTGATTTCTTTTGTTGGTGTCTTTACGCTTGCCATAGGCGAGCAAAAATTAAAGAAATGGCTGCTTTCTTTGGTAAGTTTTTCTGCCGGTGCGCTACTCGGCGATGTTTTTATTCATATTTTACCGGAAATGGCGGAAAGCGGCTGGCCAAAGCAAGCGGGTTTTTATTTGCTCTTTGGAGTTGTTTTATTTTTTGCGTTAGAGCGTTTTGTTTTTTGGCACCATTCCCACAGCGAGCATGACGAGGCGGTTCATTCTTACACTTACTTAAGCTTGCTTAGCGACAGTCTGCATAATTTTATAGACGGCATGATAATAGCCGGAGCATTTTTACTTAATACCAGCTTAGGTATAGCCACCACTTTGGCGGTGGTATTCCACGAAATTCCTCAGGAGATAGGAAATTTTGCGGTTTTGGTTCACGGCGGTTTTTCTAAAGGCAAAGCTTTGTTCTACAATTTTATTTCCGCCCTAACAGCTTTTTTGGGCGCAATTATAGTTTTAATGTTTTTTAAAGGCGAGGGCGCGCCAATTTTTTTACTTTCTATTTCCGCTTCCAGTTTTATTTATATTGCCATGTCGGACTTAATTCCGCAGCTGCATAAAGAAAAAAGCAACAAAGCCGCGGTCTGGCATTTGGTTTGGTTTATGCTTGGGATCGGAGCAATGTGGGTTTTAATAATGTTTGAATAGCTTAAAAACTGGACGAATAACGGCTTGCCAAAAAGTCCTAATTCTGCTATAATTGTTGTATCATCTTTCGTTTAAGTGTCCTTAGTTTGGTCTTTGTCTAAAAGAGCCCATAAGTTAGCTTAAATAGATTTATATAAGTTTAGTAAGAGTTTAAAGGTGAGGCTCTTAAGAAGAAAGGCCAATTTAAAATGGCTAAGAAATTATTCGTTGGGAACTTGCCCTGGTCGGCTACTAATGACGACTTACAGCAAGCTTTTTCCCAGCACGGCGCTGTTACTAGCGCAACTATTTTAACAGACAAAATGACCGGCAGAAGCCGCGGTTTTGGTTTCGTTGAAATGGAAAATGACGCTGAAGCAGAAGCTGCAATTGCAGCTTTAAACGGCACTGATATGGGCGGCAGAAAAATTATTGTTAACGAAGCTAGACCCATGACCGAAAGACCTCCAAGAAGCGGTGGTTTTGGCGGCGGTCGAGGCGGATACGGCGGCGGTCGCGGTGGCCATGGTGGTCACAACGGCGGCGGCAATGATCGCTGGTAATTCTAGTTTAATTTAGAGTTCAAAACTCCCCCTTTATGGGGGAGTTTTTTTATGATAAGATATTTTGGTATAGCCAATAAATTATTTTTCGTAGGAAAGTTTTTAGTATATGCACAAAAGGCACAAACACGACATAATAACTATTTTGGCAGTCATGGCGCTCTGCGTGAGCGTGTATTTGTCCGTGGCCAAAGCTTTAAGCTTAACCGTGCCGTGCGATTTTACCGGCGGCTGCGAAACGGTTTTAAACAGCAAATACTCCGAGATTGCCGGTGTACCCCTTTCTACTTGGGGTATAGTTTACTTTTCGATGATTATTGTTATCTCCCTCCTGGCAAACCATTACCAAAAAGCCCGTAAGGCTTTAAAGCTTTTTTTAGCCGCCGGAGCCGCCGGAGCAATGGTATTTTTGTATTTACAGTTTTTTGTCATAAAAGCCATTTGCCAATACTGTTTGGTCACTGACAGCCTTTCTATTTTAATGTTTTTAATAGACATAAACATAGAACACCGACAAAAATAACTTTAAGTTTGTGATTTTTTAGTTTTTGTGCTATAGTATATGTAACAAGTTTTTTTGAGACACAAAAACTAAAATGGAATATAAATATTTGTCGAATATTTTGTGGGTGGCTCTTACTATTTTGGGGCTTGGAAGTGTATATTTAATAGTCCTCGGCTATAAAGTAAACCATTTATTTGCCGATTCCATAGTAGGCAAGCTGGTTAAGGCACTAGTTGTAGTCTTTTTAATAGAACTTTATTCGCTGGGAATTGTTTGTTTTGTTTTAATTAAATTTTCTCCCAAAGCCGTGGTAGTTTTGTTGCCAATAGTATTGTTGTGGATTCTTTCGTTAGGTTTTGCAATTTTTGCCATCCGTTTAGCTAAAAGCGATATGGTAAAATTAATTAAATAATCTCCGTTCCGCCAAAGGTGGACGGATCCGCTTTTAGCGGAACAAGATAAAATAAAAAAGCAAAATTATGCCCAAAAATAATATGATTGTTAAAGAAGAATATAATCCTCGCTGGTTTATATGGACGATTGTATTTTTAGTTGTTACCGGAGTTTCGCTGGTGGCATTTATAAGTTTAAGTCCCGACGGGATAGGCGACTATCAGGACATAACTACTCATAGACAACTAAGCCAAAAAAAATAATAAAAAAGTCCGGCAAACGCTGGACTTTTTTATTTAGATGTGCTATAATATATATAAGTTTGGAGATTACGTAAGTAAAATTAACTTATATAATCTTAAATTTATAACTTAAGTAGAAACGCCAAAATTAGCGTTGCTACTATTTGAAACCAAAAACCAAAACCAAATGGAATACGTGCTTAGTTTTTTAGGTTTGCCTAGTAGTGTTGGGCAAAATATTCATAGCGCTTTAAAAAGCGCTTATTGGCATTTACGCAACCATTTTGTGCCGCACCACAGCAATAATTACCACCCGCATATTTTGGGGCACAGGTCCTTGGCTTTGCTTTCCGGGCTGTTAATTTCAGTTAAGATTTTTAGCATCGGGCTTTTGTCTTTTGGGCCCGTGGAGTCCGCTTTTTCTTCTGCTATAAATTCCGAAAATATAATTTCTCTTACCAACGCTTCCAGAATTTCGTTTGGCTTAACCGAGCTTAAGGCTAATAGCGTTTTAGCCAAGGCTGCCCAGAGTAAGGCCGACGACATGCTTGAAAAAGGGTATTTTTCTCACAACACGCCGGATGGCAAGACTCCTTGGGACTTTATTGCAGCTGCGGGCTATAGCTACCTAAGCGCCGGAGAAAATTTAGCCGTAAATTTTGTGGAAGCTGAAGACGTAGAAAATGCCTGGATGAATAGCCCGGGTCACAAAGCCAACATACTAAACCAAACTTTTCAGGAAATTGGCATTGGTATTTCTCAAGGGGAGTATCAGGGTAAGAATGCTATTTTTGTGGTGCAAATGTTTGGCAGCCCGGTTGCTCAAAAAGTAACGCTCGACAACAAGCCGACTGTAGTAGCCCCGGCCGGCGAAGTTGCCCAAAAACAAGAAACAAAAAATGTAACCGAAGTTATAAAGTCGGCAAAGCAAAGCCCTGCTTTAACAGAAACCCAAACCAGCTTAAAACCGCTTAGCGCGCAGGAGCCGGCAGTAGAGAATTTAGCCATTAAAGAAAGCAGTTTTGCCCAAGAAGCGGGTAATTTGCAATTAACCGCAGAATTTTTAGGCAGCCCAATAAAAGTTTTGGCTAAGTTTGGCCAAAGAGCCATAATGCTTTTGCCGCAAAATGACGGCTCTTGGTTTGGGGAAGTTAAGCTTGCGGAGCTGACCTCTCAAAATGCCGGGCTAGTTTTAGAAGCGCAAGATATTCATGGCGTAAAGGTTAACGCGCAAATTGGTAATTTTGCCGGCAGTACCCAGGCCAATTTTAACCCCAGCGTTGCAGTGGTAAGTGAAAATCCGGCCGTGAATTTTTTTGGAAAAATTATTCATCCGAAAAATATGGAACAGCAATTTTATTTGGTGTTTGCAGCGCTGCTCCTTAGCTGTTTAATTTTGGCTATTGCTATAAAGCGCCATGTTCAACATTTGCCTTTAGTAGCCAATACCAGCTTTGTTATTATTTTGGCGGTTGGTCTTTGGATGCGGTAGGAAAATAGTAGCAAGTAGTCAGCTAAAACTGTCACTTAGGTGGCGGTTTTTTTGTGGACATGAAATAGGAAAAATGCTATATTTTGTTGTATATATAGTATAAGAAGTTTACCCCGTTAGAAAAAACACAATGGTAATGTTTTGATATAACGGATTAACTTTTTTCTAAAGTCGATTTATTTATATGAAAAATAATTTTCTAACGGGGCTTACTTTTGACGATGTATTGTTAGTCCCGCAGTATAGTGAAGTCGTGCCTACCGAAGTAGACACGACCGGTTTTTTTACTAAGACCATTAAGCTTAAAGAACCCATTGTTTCTAGCGCCATGGATACAGTAACAGAAAGTAAAATGGCTATAGCTTTAGGGCAAATGGGAGCTTTGGGCGTAATACATAAAAATTTCTCCGTGGAAAAACAGGTAGCAGAGGTAAGCAGTGCAAAAAAAGCCGGGGTTTTGGTGGCTGCGGCAATAGGCGCAACCGGAGATTTTTTTGAGCGCGCAGAGGCTTTGGTAAAAGCCGGGGCAGACGCACTGGTGGTAGACACATCGCACGGGCATTCTAAAAGGGTTTTAGAAGCAGTCAAGAAAATTAAAAAAAATTTAAAAGTACAGGTAGTAGCTGGTAATGTTGCAACTTACGAAGGCGCTATGGCTTTGGTAAAAGCCGGGGCAGACGCGGTAAAAGTGGGTATTGGTCCGGGGAGCATTTGCACAACCAGAATGGTTTCAGGTTGCGGCGTGCCGCAAATTTATGCTATACAAGAAGCGGTTAGAGCCTGCAAGGCAAAAAAAATTCCGGTCATTGCAGACGGTGGCATAAAATACTCAGGCGATATAACCAAAGCTTTGGCTGCGGGCGCCGCATGCGTAATGGTAGGTTCGCTACTTGCCGGTACAGAAGAAGCGCCGGGCGAAGTGTTTGAAGATCCGCCAACTGGCGGAGGCAAGCAATATAAGTCTTACCGTGGTATGGGTTCTTTAGGCGCTATGAATGAAGGCAGTAAAGACCGTTATGGTCAGGAAAAAGTTGTGGGTGGAAAATTAGTACCGGAAGGCGTGGAAGCTAGGGTGCCTTTTAAAGGCAGCGTGGTTAAAATAATTGAACAGTTAACCGGCGGCCTGCGTAGCGGTATGGGTTACGTGGGCGCTAAAAATATTTTGGAACTACAAAAGAAAGCTAAGTTTGTACGCATATCGCCCGCTGGTTTACGCGAAAGCCATGTGCATGACGTGCAAATAGTAAAAAAAGCGCCGAATTATGATGCGTAAGATAGTAGCAAGTAGTAAGTGTCAAGTAGTAAGCAAAAAAATCGCCTTTAATTGGCGGTTTTTATTTTTTATTTGGCAGGTGTTTAGTTGTGGGGTACAATTAAATATATCCTTATTTGTAAAATCATTTTATGAACACAATAACTATTCAAACTGAAATTTCCAGCAGTATAGAAAAAGTTTGGGCAGCTTGGTCAAATCCCGATGCAGTGAAAGAGTGGAACCAGGCTTCAGACGACTGGTACTGTCCCAGCGCGGAAAATGACTTAAAAGTAGGCGGCAAATTTAATTACCTAATGTCCAGCAAAGACAATAACAGTAAGTTTAATTTTACCGGCGTGTACACCGAAGTTATACCATTTGAGAAAATTGCTTATACAATGGACGACGGCAGAAAGGTGGAGACTAAATTTGTTGTTAAAGGTAACCTGGTGGAAGTGGTAGAAACTTTTGAAATGGAAAATGAAAATTCCGAGGAAAAACAAAGGGAAGGTTGGCAAGCTATTTTAAATAATTTTAAAAATTATGTAGAAAGGAATTAAAATTATGTCCAAAACAAATTATGTAGACGGTTTTGTGTTAGTTGTTCCCAAAAATAAAGTCGATGAATATAAAAAAATGGCAAAAGAAGGGGAGAAAATGTGGAAGAAGTTTGGCGCGATAGACTATAAAGAATGCATGCTAGACTACGCAAAACCAGAGCACGTGGTTTTAACTTTTTCGAAATTGGCAAAAGCTAAGCCAAACGAAACAGTCTGGTTTTCTTATATAACCTATAAGTCGCGCCAGCACAGAGACCAAGTAAATAAAAAAGTTATGGCAGAAATGGACAAAAAATATTCAGACCAAGAAAAAAACCAAGCAATGCCTTTTGACATGAAGCGCATGTCTTACGGCGGTTTTAAAGTAATGGTAGGCTAATAAATATATGCCCAGTAATACAACTTTCAATATTTTCGGAAACAAAAATCTGTTTAGTTTTTTAATATTTATTATTAAGTACAAACGCGTTCCAACGTTTGGAATTGAAAGTTGATATACTGGGTATGCAAAAAATTGTTCCCCATTTATGGTTCGACACACAGGCTAAGGAAGCCAGTGAATTTTATGTTTCGGTTTTTGGACAAGACAGTAAAATTAACAGCATCAATGTTATAAAAGACACGCCCTCAGGCGACTGTGACATTGTTTCTTTTAAAATTCTTGGTTTAGATTTAATGGCAATAAGCGCCGGACCGTATTTTAAAATCAATCCGTCCATCTCATTTATGGTGAATTTTGATCCAAGCCAAGACGAAAAGGCTAAAGAAAAAATAGACGAGGTTTGGCAAAAACTTATAGACGGCGGCAAAGCGCTTATGGAAATAGGCAAATATCCGTTTAGCGAGCGCTATGGCTGGGTGGAGGACAAATTTGGAGTATCTTGGCAATTAATTTTAACAAATCCGGAAGGCGAAAAGCGGCCTAAAATTATGCCTTCCATGTTGTTTGTAGGCGATGTGTGCGGTAAGGCCGAAGAAGCCAGTAATTATTATATTTCTCTATTTTCCGCCAAGGGCGGAAATTCAAAGCGCGGAGCTATTGCAAAGTACCCGGCGGGTATGGAGCCTGACAAAGAAGGCAGCATAATGTTTACCGATTTTACCTTGGCAGGCCAATGGTTTGTGGCAATGGACAGCGCCCGTGAACATAAATTTAAATTTAGCGAAGCAGTATCTTTTATAGTTAATTGCGAAAGCCAGGAAGAAGTAGACTATTTTTGGGAAAAACTTTCCAAAGTTCCAGAGGCCGAGCAGTGTGGCTGGTTAAAAGACCAGTATGGGTTGTCGTGGCAAATTGTGCCGACTGCTATGAACGAAATGTTAGGCAAGGGCACAAGTGAACAAAAACAACGGGTGACAAAAGCGTTTTTGCAAATGAAAAAATTTGACATTAAAAAGCTTGAACAAGCTTTTAAGGGAGAATAGTTATGGATAATAGTTACAATTGGTATCAGGCTTTAATTCGGCCGTCTTGGGCGCCGCCTTCCTGGCTGTTTGGCCCGGTTTGGACTGTGCTTTACACAATAATTGCCGTTAGTTTTGGCTTTGTTTTTTATAAAGCTTATACAAAACAAATTCCCTGGCTAGTAGCGCTCCCATTTGCCTTAAACTTGGTTTTTAATTTTGCTTTTACTCCCTTGCAGTTTGGTTTGAAAAATAACTTACTGGCCGCCATAGACATTCTGCTAGTTTTAGTGACCTTAATTTGGGCGCTGTACGCTATTTATGCTTTTGGGTTAAAAAACCATATTCAAACCGGGGCGCCGACTTTTGCCTGGGTTATTTATGTTAACTTACCCTACTTGCTTTGGGTAAGCTTTGCCACGGTACTTCAGTTAACCATTACCTATTTGAACTGGAATAAATAATTAATAATAAATATTATGCCAAGAGAAATAAATCCAAATGTTTGGAAAGGCGTGGATTTTTGGACTAAACAAATAGAGAAAGCCGGACTTACAGATAAGCTTCATTTTTTTAATGACGTGCTGACAGGTAGAGAAAAGCCCGGGGGCTATGGAGAAGCGGTTATAAGAGATGTAATACTAGACGGCAGAAAGTGTGACATATATCATACCGGCGAAGGGAAGAATGAATTTGGGGCCAGAGTCTACATTCATTTTAAAGAATAAAAGTAAAAACCGCCTTTATTTATTAGGCGGTTTTTACTTGCTAAATCATTTAAAAATACGGCTACCCGACTGGACAATTCGCGCGAATTGTCCACCCCAAAGAACGGGTGTATAATGGTTATAGTATTAATTAAAATTTATGAGCAAACGCTGAACAATTATTTTTAAAGCTTTGGGTAATGTGAATCGGATTAAAATTATCCAAATCCTTTCTAAAGGACAGGCTTTAAATGTGACCGAAATTTCTAATGAGTTAGATATTTCGCTAAAAGCCACTTCCCAACATTTAATTATTTTGCAAAATTTAAATGTTTTGGAGGCAGAAGGCAAGCAAGGGCATGTGTTTTATAGTCTAAATAAAAATATGCCCGACGACATAAAACAATCAATTAAGCTTTTTGTCTAGTTGCTCCCACTGGACAATTCGCGCGAATTGTCCACCCGGGGGAGTGATTGAAAAAGTATATACTTCGGTATATACTTTTTGTATGTTACCCTGGGCTTGAGCCTGGGACTATAACCCAAAACCTATGCGATTAAAGGACAAAAATGTAAGGAAATTGCTTAAAATTGGCAAAACCAGTTTGGCTACTACGCCTTGTCCTTCGTAGTCCTGTTGATTATCGGGACGAAGTAGGATGCCCAAAGAAATGACCGATGCCCTTGGTTGGCGCGAAAAACAAAGGGTGGTTTTAAAGAAGGTTCGTGGGGGAATATTAGTTAAAGATTGGAAGAAGTAGAATTTAATGAAAAACCTTTTTGAAAATTATATTCAATCAATTTCGTCTAAGTTTTCTCACGAGGAAACCAGCGAAATGGGATACCGCACTGACTTTGAGATTTTGATCAAAGGGGTTTTTGAATCAATCAATGTCAAGCGTATAGACCACGATGCCAGAGCTAAGCAGGGCAATAAGCCGGATTTTGTTGTGTTTAATCATAATATTCCAATTCTGTATATTGAAGCAAAAGATATTGGTGTGTCTTTAGACAAAGTTGAGAAATCTGAACAAATGGCCAGATATTATGGCTATGCGAATTTAGTTCTGACTGATTACGTAGAATTTCGTTTTTATAGAAACGGTATTCGCTACGAAGAGCCTATAAAAATAGCCGATTATAATATCAAAGGCCGGATAATTTCACCGATCCCTAAAAATTATGAGCACGTTGCTAAGTCGCTCATTGATTTTGCCAAATCGCACAAAGAGCCCATCCGTTCCGGTGCACACCTTTCTAAGATTATGGGAGGTAAAGCGCAAAGAATTAGAGATAATGTCCGGCAATTTCTTGCAACGGAGTCCAATAAAAATATTGAGCTCGCCCGCGTCTACGAAACTATCAAAAAACTTTTAGTCCATGATTTAACACTAGAGGCGTTTGCAGATATGTATGCCCAAACTCTTGTTTATGGCCTTTTTGTGGCGCGATACCACGATGAGTCCCCGGAATCCTTTACCCGCCAAGAAGCCCGTGACCTTGTTCCTGCATCTAATCCGCTTTTAAGACATTTTTTTGATCACATAGTGGGTCCAAATTTTGATAAGCGGCTTGAATATATTGTAAATGAGTTATGTGAAGTTTTTTCTCACGCTGATGTTCAAGAACTAATGAAAGAATATTTTAAAGATGATTTATGGGGCAAAACTGAAAGAGGTCCCGATCCAATCATCCATTTTTATGAAGATTTTTTGAAAGAATACGATGCAGATTTACGCAAGAAAATGGGCGCCTACTATACACCGCTACCTGTTGTGCAATTTATTGTCCGCTCCGTTGACTATCTGCTTGAAAAAGAGTTCGGCTTTCTAGCGGGGTTGGCGGATACTTCAAAGACGGCTGATGGTATCCACAAGGTTCAAATTTTTGATCCGGCTGTGGGCACAGGAACGTTCATAAGTGACGTTATAGGAAAAATCTACACAAGAATACTGAAAGGCAAACAGGAGGGTCGCTGGCCGACATATGTGCATAATGATCTACTTCCGCGTTTGCATGGTTTCGAGCTTATGATGACGCCATACACCATAGCCCACTTAAAATTAGGAATGGCTTTTAAAAAAACGGGTTTCAAGTATTTCAATCAGCGGCTTGGCATATATTTGACTAATTCTTTAGAAGAAAGTCCTGCGCAGAAAGAATTATTTACAGGTTTTGGTTTTGCCGAAAGTATTGCAGAGGAATTCAAACAAGCATCAGTTATAAAAAATGATACGCCAATTATGGTTGTTGTCGGCAATCCTCCATATTCAGGAACGTCCTCAAATGAAACCGAATACGCGAATAAACTTGTTGAAAAATATAAATTTGAACCAGGAGGTAAACAAAAATTACAGGAACGTAAACATTGGCTCAATGATGATTATGTAAAATTTATTGCTTTTGCTGAAGCTTTAGTAGAAAAAAATGGTGAGGGTATCTTGGGATTTATTACTAACCATGGCTATTTAGATAATCCAACATTTCGAGGTATGCGTTGGCATCTTATGAATACATTCGACAGTATTTATATATTAGATTTACATGGAAATACCAAAAAGAAAGAGGTATCGCCTGATGGGAGCAAGGATGAGAATGTATTCGATATCCAGCCAGGGGTAGCAATTATACTAGGGGTAAAAAATAGACAAAAAAAGAATGTATTGTCGAAGATTTATCATTATGAATTGTGGGGTTCGAGGAAAGCAAAATTTGAATTGTTGAATAAATTATCTTTAGAAAATGCTCCGTGGACAGAACTGTCCCCGCGTCTTCCGAGTCTTTTATTTGTACCAGAAGGGTCAAATGAATTGCACGGTGAGTACCAGAAAGGGTTTAGCGTAAACGAGCTATTTATTGAAAGCACGACGGGTGTATTCACCCTAGGTGATAGTTTTATCATTGATCAGGATAAAACAGTGCTAAGTAATAGAATTAATAATTTTTTAACAGAGGATATTTCTGAGAGTGAGATGAAATTTAAATTTGATTTAGGAAAAAATTATGCGAAATGGGCTCTAAGGAACAAAAAAAATGTTGTTTTTGAAGAGGAAAAAATCGTACCGATTACCTATCGACCATTCGACTCTCGTTTTACATATTTCGATAATAAGTTGATTTGGAGACCAAGAGCTAAATTGATGTCTAATTTATTAGGTAGTTCTAACCCCGGTCTTGCTGTGGGTCGTCAGGGGCAAGTTGTTGGTTCCATGGAGTGGAATGTTGTTTTTGTTACTAAGAATATTATTGATCTTAACTGTTTTTATCGAGGTGGTGAACAGGTCTATCCGCTTTATGTTAACATTAAAGATGGATTAAAAACGCCAAATCTCAAAAAAGAAATTGTTAAAGAAGTGGAAAATATTGTGGGCAAAATTGCCCCTGAAGATATTTTTGACTATATTTACGCTGTTTTGTATTCTCCAAGTTACCGTGAAAAATATAAAGAATTTTTGAAAATAGATTTTCCACGTTTACCATACCCAAAAGATGTTAAAAGCTTCAAAAGCCTTGTTGCGCTTGGCTTTGAGCTACGTTCACTTCACCTGCTTGAATCCCCAAAAGTAAATCAGTTTGTTACTACCTATCCGGTCACAGGACCGGATATTATTGAGAAGCTAGTTTACAAAAACGGCAACGTCTTTATTAACAAAGACCAGTATTTCGGTGATGTCCCAGAAATGGCTTGGAATTTTTACATTGGCGGTTATCAACCCGCGCAAAAATGGCTCAAAGATCGCAAAGGCCGCACTCTAAATAATTCCGACATTGAGCATTATCAAAAGATGATCGTTGCTCTGATCGAGACAGATAGAATAATGAAAGAGATTGATAAAGCAAGCTAAACAAGCTTCGTAAGTTAAAAAGCATGAAAATTAAAAATATAAAAATTGATGCTTTTAGATCAATTAAGGCTATTAATAATATAGAGTTGAATGATTTCAATATTTTTGTAGGGCAGAATAATCATGGCAAAACTAATATTTTTGAGGCAATTGATTGGCTTTTTACTGGATCAGGGGAAATTGAAGAGATTTGTTATATGAGGAAGACTGTTGATTTTGAGATATCTGTAGAGGTAGAATTTATTGGTTTACAAGCAGCACTGAGTGGTTTTAAAAACGCTAAACAGAAAAAAGCGCTTGAAGATATTTTTGAAAAGGAAGATTTAATTAGAATAAAAAGGTCGAGTGGATACGAAAAAGGAGAAGATCTTCAGTTATTTAATCCAAAGAAAAATGTTTGGGAGAACCCTTTGGGTAGAGATACAGCTTATAGACAGATATTGCCAACTTTAGAGTATATAAGTACAAAAAAATTTTTAGAAGATGTAGCAAAGTATGGAAAAACTACCCCAATCAGTAAAATGTTATCAGGGGTGTTAGAGAAATTTCTAGAAGTAGACCCAGAATACGGTAAGTTTAAAAGTAGTTTTGATGAGCTTTTTGGAGACCCTGATGATCCTGATCAGAAAACTCAAATAAGGCAAAAAATTGATGACATAGGAGGGACAGTGGGTACCTTTCTTCAAAAGCAATTTCCTGATACAAGATCAGTAAAGTTTAAAGTAGGTAACCCTGAGCTAGAGGACCTGTTTAAGAAGTTTAAAACTACTGTAGATGATGGTATAGAGAATGACTCATCTGAAAAAGGTGATGGCATGCAAAGAGCCTTGATGTTAGCAATAATTGAAACCTATGCAAATTTTAGGAAAAATAACGGTGAAGCAGGGAATTTTATTTTTATGATAGATGAAGCTGAGCTTCATTTACACCCTACAGCCCAGAGGGCTTTAAAGAATGCATTATTGGAGATATCACAATCAGGAGACCAAGTTTTGGTGAATACTCATTCTTCGGTTATGGTAGCGGATGATCATGGTCTCCAAAATATTTTTAGAGTTGAGAAAAAGAATGGCGAAACGAGTATTTTTTTAATAGCTTCATCAAGCCAAAAACAGGAAATTATCTACGAGTTACTTGGTGGTAGTCCTGGCGATTTATTGTTGCCAAATAATTTTCTTATAGTTGAGGGTCATTCAGAACTTAAATTTTTATCTATTATAATTAATAGATTCTATGCTGAAAATCCCAACATCCAGATTATTTTTGCAAGTGGTGATCTTGAACAACAAGAAAAATCAATGAATTCGATAAATAAACTTTATAATCTACTTAATGCTCGTCCAGTTTATGCAGACAAGACTGTTATACTTTGCGACAAACCTGCATCAAAAGAAAAAGAAGATGACTTGATAAAATTTAAAAATGGTTACCCCGATCTTGAGAAAGATTCTAGGATTCATATTTTACCTGTGAGTAATTTAGAAGAGTATTATCCAAAAAAATGGAGAAAAACTACAGAAGAAGCACAGCAATTAGCACGAGAAAGGAAAAAAGTTGATTTAGCAGAGGAGTGTGCGAAAAATATTACTAAAGATGAATTCGAGAATGATATGAAAGAAATTTTGAATGCTTTAGAAGTGTGCTGGAAGTTAGCATTTAAATAAAAAAATGAGGACATGGCTCATTAATTATTTAGCTCATGCAGCAAGATTTTTTGGGACAAATTATTTTTGGGGTTTAATAAAGTATTATAAAATTTATATATGCGTGACGATATTCAATTTTCAAGAGATTTAATAAAAGGCAAAATAGCCGAAGTTATTTTTGAGCAAATGTTTCGGGAAGCCGGAGAGTTTACAATTTTGCGTTTGGGTTACGAATATACAACCCCTGAGCTGGCTCAATATCAAAATTTAATAAGAATTAAAAGGGTATTAGAGAATTTAAGACATACGCCGGATTTTGCCTTAATTAGCCACGACAAAAGTCGGGTGTTTATAGTGGAAGTAAAATACCGTACCAAACCGGACTTGGTTGGAATGAAAAGAGCAGCGCAGGCAGCCTTAAAATTTTCTGATCCCTCATGTTTATTTGTCGCTTCACCGGATGGTTTTCACTTTGATTATTGTAATAATGTAGTTAATCATAATGGAGAAGTAAATCTCTTAAAATATTCCTGGGTATCTAAACCCATTCAGGAAAAATATTTAAAACTGTTGCTAGAGTTTGAAAGGTAATAAAAAAAGTATATACGTAACGTACGTATTTAAGTTTATAAAAAGAAGAAAAATAAAAAATATGACAAAAAGAAGAGTTTCAGGAAGTGAAAATTCTTTTACAGATATGTTTGCCCCATATTCTCCTGAAAAAAGAGGGGATTTGCTCGAATATTTAAAGTCCTGTGACCAAAATAATGCCGACAATTTATTTGCTGGCCCGGAACATTTTAAAAAAATTGTTGATCTAAAATTAGTATCCCCGGGCTTTACAGTGGTTCGAGTTAACCTTAGTCCTGCTCCAGATGCGGTATATTTTGTAAATGACCAATTTTTGCTGGAAAGCCGCGGGCAAGGAAATTACAATATGAGTGCAATGAGTGCTAAAGAAGGTGTTTATGAGCCCGAAGTTGTTTTGAAAAATAAAACCTGGTCAATTTCTGGTTTAAAGTTTTAAAAAAAAACTTGCATTTATCTGCAATTAAAAAAGTATATACCTAGGTATATACTTTTTTAGTTTAAAAATTCCATTCTTTGTAAAACTCTTTAAGGTAAGTTTGCATGAATTTGTGCCTATGTTGGGCTATTTGTCGGGCGGTTTTGGTGTGCATGCGGTCTTTAAGTAACAGCAGCTTTTCGTAAAAGTGGTTTATGCTTGTTGCTTTGCCATTTTTATATTTAGAAAAAGAATTGTGTAGAACAGTCTTAATAGTTGGGTCATACATTGGCCTGTTAAAATGTCCGCCATAGCTAAAAACGCGGGCTATGCCTATGGCGCCTAAGGCATCTAACTTGTCGGCGTCCTGCACAATTTTGCCTTCTAAAGTCGCCATATCATATTCTACTTTGGCGCCTTTAAAGGAAACATTGTCTATTATGTAACAAATATGGTCAATAACTTTTTCATTAAGCTTGTTTTTTAACAGCCACTCTTTGGCAATTTGTCCGCCAACTTTTTCGTCGCCTTTGTGAAATTTAAAGTCAGCTATGTCGTGAAGCAGTGAGGCTAACTCAACAACTAGCAAATCTGCCTTCTCTTTTTTGCCAATGTAGACTGCGAGTTTGCGAACACGGTTAACATGCGACCAGTCGTGCCCTGGGTCACCTTGCATAGTTTTTTTAACAAAGTCTTCGGTGTTTTTGACTAGGAGTTTTTGGTTCATGTTAAATTATGAGGTAGATTCCGGATATCCGCCTGAGGCGGATTCCGGAATGACACAAGGGGATTAAGATTCCCGCTTTCGCGGGAATGACATAGGGGATTTACCCCTCACCTAACCTCTCCCCCAAGGGGAGAGGAATATATATTTATTATCCCCATTCCTTGCTTCGCGTAAAGCTACGCAGGGCAAGCAATATTCTACCCCCATTCGATGGTGACGGGTGGTTTATCGGAAATTCTATAAACAACCCCACCCACTTCTCTTATTTCATTAGTTATGCGCTGGCTAACATGTTTTAAAAAGTCGTAGGGGAGTTCGGCTGAGCGGGCGGTGAAGCCGTTTACAGACCAGACAGCCCAGAGGGCTATTACGTGGCCTTCTGCGCTATCATCGCCCTTAGTACAAGTAATCATCGAATTCGTGACTACTGCGCCAGCTTGCCAAATACTAGAGTACAATTTCCACTTTCTTAATTCTTCTATATAAATACTATCTACTTTTCGTGCGGTATGGAGTTTTTCAGGCGTTACTTCGCCTTCAATTCTTACTATCAAACCTGGTCCTGGGAAGGGGTGGCGGACTAGGAGTTCTTCGGGTACACCTATTTCACGTCCAATCTGACGTCCTGTGTCTTTAACGCAGTCAACAAGAGGCTGTAATTCGGGTATAGAGAATTTTAGATTTACGTTATGGTGGATTTTTATTTGGGCTTTGCGGGCGCCACTACTGTAACCGCCGCCAGATTCAGATACGTCGGTATAAAGTGTGCCTTGGGCTAAAAAGTCTGCTTTAAATTTTTTAGCTTCCATCTCTAGTACTTTTTTATAAACACCTCTCATAGCAATACGTTTGTCGCGCATTACGGTTTTGCCTTTAAGTATTTTTAAAAATTCTTTGGTAGCATCTACAATTTTTAAATCTATCCAAGGTAGTTTCCCCCGTAAAGCTCCTCCGGAGCCACGGGGCGAGCCAAAATATTTTATTACATTAGCTTCGTCGTCAGGTCTATCTATGCCTTTAATATAAACTCCCCGAATCATACCTCTTTGACCCTTGTGTGCATGTTTAAGTAAATAGGCAACGACCGCTGAGTCAGTGCCGCCTGACAAAGCAAGTAGTACGCGTTTGCCGTAAATTTGGTTTTTTAATTGGGCAATTTTGGTTTCGGCAACAGATTTGGCCGGAAATTTGTCTCGGGCCTTACAAATTTTAAAGCAAAAATTTTCTAAGATTTTTTCCCCGTATTCGCTTTCGGTAACTTCGGGGTGAAATTGTACACCATAAAGGTGTTTGTACTCTGCGGCAGAAGCCGGGGCGTTTTGGGTTGATCCTAAAATTTTTAACTTTTTGTCAGCTGCAATTTTGTCGCCATGGCTTTCCATTACGTTAGAGTGCTTTGGTACCTTATCAAAGAGCTCTGATTTATGCATGAGCATAAATTTATGTGTGCCAAATTCTCTTTTATCTGAGAGCGAGACTTCTACTCCAATATGGTATGCCCACATTTGAAAGCCTAAACAAATGCCTAAGAGAGGTATAGCCCTGCCTACCGGCAGGCAGGCGAGATCAAAAATTTTACTATCAAATGGCGGGTATTCGTAAGCAGAAGCAGGCCCGCCGGAAAGAATTATACCGGTTGGCGCTAATTTTTTAACATCTACCGCTTTTATTTTCCCAGGGTCTGCTACTAAGCAAAATACGCCCAGGGCGTCCAATTTTTGTTTAATTAAATGGTCGAACTGGCTGCCCATAGAAAATAACAAAAAAAGCTCGTTGGTTTTGCGAACGCGCTTTTCTTCGGCAATTTGCTCAAGAGTAGTTTTATCTAATTTTGTTAGGGTATTTATCATCTTAATAGGGATTTTAGCATAAAGCGCAAAACCATACCAAAAAAGTTACAATTGTTATTTTATGTCCTATTTACCTTTATTCTAAAGGCTCACTCGAGTGAGCCTTTAGAATTGCTCATAAATAAAGGAAAAAATATTAACTTTTTAGCCTAAAAACCCTTGCTTTTTTTAAAGGTTTATGTTAAAGTAATTAAACGCAAAACAAACAGCCGCCTTAACTGGTAGCTGTTTTGATTTGAGGGCTAGGTGGATCCACGCCCTTAGGTCTTGTCTTGCGACATCAATAACAAAGAGGATAACACATTGCACAAAAATGCAATTCGTTTGTTTCTCGCGGGCTGCCTTTTGGCCTCCGTCGCGATTGTTCCCGCCCAGGCTAACAGCATTTTGCTGTCTAGCCCTGTTGTGACCCAGATAGGTCCCTCCGACTGGGAATATACGTACACGGCCACATTGACCTCCAATTCGTCGATCGGCGGCGGTCTTCCGTCGTTCTTCACGATTTTTGATTTCGTCGGACTCCTTCCAGCGTCGGTAACAGAAACTCTGGGCGCTGGATGGGCTTCTACGCAGCCAAACACGGGTACGGTCGCATTCCTTCAGGCGCCGCCTGACAATGCCGCTGTTCCGAATTTGGTTTTCACCTACACCGGTACGCAGATTAACGGTGAGGTTGTGCTGGGTACAGTAACGGCACACTCAGTGTACGGCCCAGGTGCCAATGGCGTGTACAACGGCCAGGACTTTAGGACGACCGATCAAACAGTACAGGGAAATATCGGACTCATTCCCGAATCTTTCCCCAATGACCGGAACGTGCCGGAGCCGCTGACGCTCCTCAGTTGCGGCGCCGGCCTGCTTGCCCTCGGGCTCTTCCGGCGCAACCGGGTCTAACCGCCGGCAAGAATGAGGCGGCTTCCTAAGAGGCCGCCACGAAACAAGAAACGAACAACCGTAGCCGCATCGTCCCTAACAGGATGGTGCGGCTCTTCTTTTTGGTTAAAATATTTATCCCTTATTTATTAGAGCTTTTTACACACCTTATCCACCAACTGGCTTAAATAAAGGAAAAATTTATATAAATTGTGTTGGTTCTGTTATTTTGGTATATTCAATAAATATTCGGCAAAATCAGGAAGATTGAAACAAAAATGCCAGTACAAGCTTTAAAGCAAAAAATTAAGGAAGAGCTAGAAAAAGGCCGCAACCTTTCGATTATTGAATTAATCAACAATATAGTGGAGTATGCCTATATTTCACGCGCGTCCGATATTCATATAGACCCGGCTGCCAAAGACGTAAGGGTTCGAATGCGTGTAGACGGTGCCTTATTAGAAGCTTTTTTGCTTCCTAAAACCATTGAAAGCGAAATATTAAGCCGCATAAAAATTTTATGCGGACTTAGGACAGACGAACACCAGGCTGCTCAAGATGGTCGGTTCAGGCTGTTTTTCGGAAATGACAAAAAAGAGTTTTTAGACGTACGGGTTTCCATAGTCCCAACTTACTATGGCGAAAACGCGGTTTTGCGTTTGCTTTCAGACACAGCCCAGGGATTTAGTCTGGAAGATTTGAATTTTTCTCCGGTAAACCAAAAAAAAATTTTAAAGGCTATAAAAAAACCATACGGCATGATACTTACAACCGGGCCTACGGGCTCGGGAAAAACCACCACTTTGTATTCGCTAATAAAACTGTTATCTAAACCCGACATTTCAATTGTAACAATAGAAGACCCGATTGAGTATGCGGTTGAGGGGATTGAGCAGATTCAGGTAAACAGCCGCACGAATTTAAGTTTTGCGCAAGGTTTACGCGCTATACTCAGGCAGGATCCGAATATAATTATGGTGGGGGAAATAAGGGACTCAGAAACAGCCGGTATTGCAATTAATGTTTCTTTAACCGGCCATTTACTTTTGTCTACCCTGCATACAAATGACCCCGCCACAACTCTACCAAGACTTTTGGATATGGGCATAGAAAGTTATTTAGTTGCTTCAACTGTAAATATTGTTATTGGTCAGAGGTTGGTAAGAAAAATTTGCGTAAAATGTAAAGCTGAAAAAGTTTTTTCTGCCTCCGAAATAAAAAGCTTGTCCGAGAATATACCGTCTGCGCTTTTAAAAAAGCATAAAACTTTTTATCAGGGTAAGGGTTGCGAAGAGTGCAGTAATAGCGGCTACAGCGGACGGGTCGCATTGCATGAGGTTTTAGAAGTCGACGACGGGATTAGGGAGTTAATTTTAAAGAAAAAACCCGCAGGTGAAATTCGGGAAATGGCATTAAAAAACGGAATGGTTGCAATGGGTATGGACGGTTTTTTAAAAGCCGTTGCGGGACTAACCACGCTGGAAGAACTTTTAAGGATCAGCCACGAATAATTATGGTTAAATTAACTTCTTTAATGAAAAATTCGGCTGTACAGGAAAAGCCAAAAACGCCCGAAAAAGAAAAAACCGGCGGAAGTTTTGGGTCTTTAAAAAAAATATTAGCCGGTGGAGTTACTCAGTCAGAGCAAGTTATGTTTGCTAAGCGCTTGGCGTTTTTAATGCGAGCCGGCGTGCCTATTTTAGAGGCTTTGCAAATGCTAAGTGAACAAATGCGCAGCGGCGGCGGAAAAAAAATTATGCAGGAGCTTGTGGCAGATGTAGCTAACGGCCACTTTTTAGCCACAGCAATGGAAAAACACAAGAATGCCTTTGGGGATTTTACGGTAAATATTGTCCGGGTCGGGGAAGAGGGCGGAATTTTAGCTGAAAATTTAAATTATTTGGCTGAAGAGCTAAAGAAAAAACAAGCACTAAGGAAGAAGGTTATTGGCGCGCTTTTTTATCCATTTTTTATTGTGGCTGCTACATTAATAATGGTAATAATATTGACCATGGTGGTATTTCCGAAAGTGCTACCTATTTTTACCAGTATAAACGTACCTTTGCCTATTTCAACAAGAATGCTTATGGCCGCCAGTAAATTTTTATTAACTTACGGCTGGTGGTTATTTTTAGCCTCGGGTTCTTTAGTTTTCGGTTTCTTGTTAGCTTTAAAAAATAAAAATTTCAAAACATTTCTGGATAGAATCCTGCTCGCAGCACCGCTTGCCGGGACTATTGCCCGGAGTTATTATTTAGCCAATTTTGCGCGAACAATGGGGCTTTTGCTTAAAGGCGAAGCAAGATTAAACGAAGCTTTAAAAACTGCCTCAGCCACGGCGGAGAATTTAATTTACAAGCAGGAATTTGCAAATATCCAGACTGTGGTTAACCGAGGCGAAAAAATTTCTGAATATATGAAAAAAAATCCAAAATATTTTCCTCCTATGGTTACTCATATGCTGGCGGTTGGGGAACGAGCGGGGAATTTGTCGGGCAGCTTTATGTATTTGGCGGAAATGTATGAGTCGGATGTGGAGGATATTACTAAAAATCTTTCAAGTTTAATTGAACCGGTGTTAATGGTTATAATGGGAGTTTTGGTTGGTTTTGTAGCTGTGTCTATAATTACGCCGATTTATAGCATAACGCAAAAACTACACCCGTAATTATGTTTTATACTTATGTACTACAAAGTATTGATAGACCCTCAGAGTTGTATGTTGGCTCTACGAACGATTTAAAAAGGAGATTACCGGAACATAATTCAGGAAAAGTTTTTTCCACCAAACGTTATATGCCATGGAAATTAGTATATTATGAGGCTTATGAAGAAGAGAAGTTTGCGCGTTTAAGAGAGAAAAGATTAAAGCATAATGGAAATGCTATGAGAGAATTAAAGAAAAGAATTGGAAAGGGTTCATCCCGCACCACTTCTCAAGCAAAGCCATTGAATAATTCAGTCATTGATAAATCACAAAAGTTAAATGTAAGAAAAAGTCTATTGAAAAGTGGTGCGGGGTTTACTTTGATTGAAGTCCTGGTGACAATGGGAATATTTGGCGTGTTGCTTTCACTAGGACTTTGGTTTGGTATAGATTTTTATAAAGTCTATGCTTTTAATTCCGAACGGCAATTAGTGGTAGGGCTTTTACAAAAAGCGCGCAGTCAAAGCTTGGCTAACATAAATCAACAGCCGCACGGCGTGCGTATAGACAGTAACAGTTATACGATTTTTGAAGGCAATACTTACGCAAGTAATCCATCTACGCATCAAATTTATGAAAAGCATCCGGGTATAAATAATACAGGAATAGACGTAATTTTTGGTCAGTTGTCGGGCAGGCCGGATAGCGCAAAGAGTTTTAATTTGCAACAAGATTCAAAAGTTAGTGCGATAACTATTAATTCGGAGGGGCAAATAAATTGGTAGACTACTAACAATCATTGTTTAAGGGGTTTTAAAATTTAGTGTTCGACTTTATGGAGAATCTAAATTTTGAATTCTTACTTAAGCGGTTTTACTTCTCGACTTCGCTCGAAGAATAAAATCGTTAACGCTCAAATAATAACCATATGAAAACATCCAGAATACATTTCCAAAGGGGACAAAGCACTGTGGAGTTAATGGTGGCTATTTTCGTTTTTACAGTTGCCATGGCCGGAATTGCCGCGGTAATTTTTGGCAACCAGTTTATGTCTTTAGACGGCGAAATGAACAATATTGGCGTAGCCAAAGCGCAAGACTTGTTAGAGCAGCAAAGAGCTAACGGCAAAAACAATTTTTACGGCGTGGTCGCCGGTGTTACGACCGACGGTCCCTACACAAAAACCGTTACAGTTAATGACTTAAACCAATGCCAAAAAGAAGTTGCCAGTAAAATTGCTTGGTCAACCGGCCAGGGGGCGCCAAAACAAGTTACTCTTACTACTTTAATTAATAACTTGGCGGAAGAGCTTGCCAACGGAGGACAGTGCAGCGGAATAAATGCAAATAATTCTGCTTTAACCTGTCCGACTTCTACAGAGATTGTAAGCATATCTTCAGATACGGTAACCGGCATTGCCGCCAATCCAACGGGCTTAAAAGTAAGCGGCAGCACAGTCTATTTAAGTGCCACCCCTTTAAGCCCGGGGGATACAGTAAGCAGTGATTTTTGGGTTTTAGATGTGAATTCTTCCTATCAATACTCCATTAATACTTTAAAAACTTTTTCTACGGGTTCCGGGGGGTTAAATGCCCTAGATATTGCAGGCAACTATGCCTACGCCGCTTCAGTTAATGGAAGCAAACAGCTGCAAATTATTCAACTTAATACTAACCCACCCAGTGTTGTTGGGTATTTGGCTCTGCCGGGAAATACGCAGCCTGGATTATCTATAGATTATAGAAGCGGAAAGGTTTATATTGGCACAGCCGCCAGCGCCGGCCCAGAATTTTTTATTATTGACGTTTCCAACCCCGCACATCCAAGCCTTATAGAGAAAGGTGTTTATGAAGTCGGCGGTGACGTAAGGGAAATTAATGTAATTGGGTCGGCCGCGTATTTAGCAACTTCTAATTCCGCTAAACAAATAGTTCAGCTAGATGTTTTGAATGCGGCCTTAATTAGTGAAGCGGCTGTTTCTAATCCTTCGGGGTCGGTGGGCGGACAGTCTTTGTATTTTTTGGGAAGCAGACTATTTACAGGTTCCAATTTTGGTTCAAACCCTAATTTGAGCATTCTAAATTTAGCAAACTTTGCTAATATTGGCTCGGCTTTTTTGCCGACATTAAGCGCTAATGTCAACAATACCGGCCAGCCAAACAGTCTGTTGGCAACAGGTAATATGCTTTTTGTCGGAACTTCTTTAGGAGCCGACAGTAAAAGCAAGTTTATGGCAATAAATGTTTCAAGTCCCTCAAATCCAGTTTTTTGTTCCGCGCCGACCGCGACAAAGTCTTTCTCCTCTCCGGTTGTTGATATGGAATTTCAAAATGGGTTTGTGTATTTATTGTTAAAAAATAATTTTCCTTTAAAAATCATTAAGCTAAATTACTAGTTTGAGAAACAGATTGTCAAAAATTAAAAATCACGGGTTTACTTTATTGGAAACCGTGTTATATGTTTCTGTTCTGTCTTTTATTTTGGCAAGCCTTTTAGGCATAACTTACCAGTCACTTGAAAGCGCAGACAAAATTTCTCAAAAAATTACGCTCCAGCAGGAAGCGAATTTTTTAGTTAGAAAGTTTGAATGGGCTATAAACGGGGCGAGTGATGCTATAGTTAGCGGGAGCGACTTAACAATTACCAGACATGCTTCGCCGACAACGGTTGTATTTAAAAATAATTCTGTAAATAAAACTTTAGATATAAGCGCAGAATTCGGGCAGTTGCCCTTAAACAGCCAAAATGTTTTGGTAGACAATATAATTTTTACTGTTGGCGCAACCACTCCCAAGCAGGTAACTTTAAGTTTTAATGTTAACGGTGAGCCCTTTAGCATAAGCAAGTATATTAGATAAAGAAAATTATGAATTGTGAATGTAGAATGCAGAATGAAGGAGGATATATTGCGCTGACATCTGTAATTATTATATCGTTACTTTTAATTACTATTATTACTGCTTTAAGCAGTGTTAATTATTTTAGCCGCTACAATATTTTAGAAAACGAATTTAAGGAAAGAAGTAGTGGGCTGGCTGAGGCTTGCGTCGACTATAGTTTGGCTAAGCTCGCGGCTAATAGTACTTACAGCGGGGGAGAGACGGCAAATATTGGCACTGACTCGTGCAGAGTGGTTTCTGTAACTTCCGGGGGAAATTCTTACTCTATATTAACCCAAGGTATTTTTCCGGCTATAGGCACCCAAAGAAGCTATACAAACCTTTCTGTTGTTGTAGATTTAGGTTTAAATATTACTAATTGGCAGGAAGTGCCTTAATTGAACTTATTTAGCTCGTGCAGAATAGCTACATAAGGAATTTACGTTTTAAACTTTAATATTAGCTTGCATTTTTCCAAATTAAGATTATAATTAAAGCAAATTTTAAAATTAGCAAATAAATTTATGAATACGCTAAAGGCAAGTAAGGGTTTTACTCTTATTGAAATTTTGGTGGTTATTGGCATAATTGCCATTTTGGCAACTATAGTTATAATTGCCATTAACCCAGCGCGCCAGTTTGCACAATCAAGAAATACACAACGTACCGCGAACGTACAGGCAATATTAAACGCTGTTGGTCAAAGAATTGCAGACAATAAAGGATTGTTTAATGGTGCTACTGGTTGTACGACTGCAATTCCTACAACAACTGCACCAACCATAATGGTAGGACAGGCTGGTGGTTTTGATTTGGCTTGTTTAACTCCAACTTATATTAGCTCAATCCCTTTTGATCCATCTACTGGCACTGCATCGAGTACAGCTTATACTATAACAGCCGACGTAAATGGTCGTGTAACTATTTGTGCCCCTCAAGCTGCCAATGAAACTAGTATTTCAGGCGCTACATCAATTTGTATAACTCGTTAATTCGTTAGTATAAAAAATCCTTCGCAATATTCGCCATCTGTCAACTGACAGAGGCGAAAGCGGAGGGTTTTTCGTTTTTGATGTTTAGATGACCGTCATTCTCTCCGAGGAGAATGACGGTCATCCTCCTCTTTTGTGCTCGCTTTACGGGGTTGACCATAGCCTAATTTTTATGTTAACGTTATTCGTCGGCTCCTCTCCAAAAGGAGCCGTGTCTGCTGACCCGAAATCGATCGACGGGTTTTGCTAGCAGAGCGGCTTACTTGGGAAATTTAACGGGAGCTACGAAAGGAGGTACCATTGAAGGTACTTTTCTTTTTGTTTCTGGTGGCGATGGGCGCCGCAGGAACAACAATTGACACAAGTCCTGCGACTACGTCGACCGGGACATTTGGCGCAACTGGGTTCGGCACCCCGTTGTACGGTTGGAATTTTACGGTTCCTGCTGCAATGACGCAGCTGGAATCTGTAGAATTCTGGTTAAACGGACAAACAACACTGTCGTATACAGCGAATGTATGTTCGTTTACCGGTACGGCGTGCGCCGGAGCCGCGCTTTGGTCGTCCGCTACCCTTAGCGGAACTGGCACGGGGAACCTTGACCTCGTGACTGTAAACCCAGCCTTGGGGGTAACGCCTGGGCAAAGTCTTCTTTTTTACTTGTTTGCCTCTGGCGGACAGGGCACTGGGCGTCTTGGGGTTAATGGCCCAGGAGACGACGCTGCAGGCAACGCGTTTTGGTTCCTAAATGGGGTCATTCCCACTGCTGCGTGGACCGGAACATTTCTCGACGGCAGCCCAATAGCTGCTATCGAGATTTTCTCTGGTAGTGGCGGCGGGGGGTGTACCGCCAATTGCGGAGGTGGTGGTAATGGGGGTAACGATGTCCCTGAGCCCGCTACCTTCGCGCTAATTGCAGCATCGTTAGCAGCCGGATTTTTCAATCGGAGGAAATAACTCTTACAATGTAAGAGTCTATACTTACAAGACCCGCTGAGGAACGTAACGCAGCGCGGCATTACCTTAATGACCCCCCAAGCAGAAATTTGTCTGCTTGGGGTTTTGTGTTTTTAAAAGCTTTTATCTTAAATATGCTATAATATACTTACAAAGTAAGTTTAAAATAAAAATTATGAAAAATTTAAGTATTATGTTACTGTCTGTGTTATTGGCATTAATTTTGCCATTAAACTTACAGGCCGCTACTACCGGCAAGGTTTTAGTCATTAAGCAGGTTATAAATATTCACGGACAGACCAAGCAGTCTTCAGATTTTACAATTACCGGTACGGCGTTTGGTGGTTTTTTGCTTCCATATATAGACACTTACAGTATAAATTTCCCCGGTAGCGCCAGTGGTACGCTTACTAAAATTGGTCCGGGCACCTATAGTTTTGTTGAGACAACAGACCCATCTTATAACGTGAGTTATTCCCCGGATTGCAGCGGAACTATTGCGGCAAACGACAACAAAACCTGTGTTATTATAAACAGCGACATTGGCGCGGATGTAACCGTAAAAGTAAATGTTAGCAATACTAACGGCGGCAACAAATTAGCTTCGGACTTTACAGTAAATTTTACGGCTTCAAACGGAATAATATCGCCGGTGCCGGATCCGGCTTCTATTTCCTTTTTAGGTAGTTCTGTCGGAACTATAGTTGGGCTTAATGCCGGAGCGTATTCTGTAAATTTAAACCCTATTACCGGCTATAATTTTACTTATTCTTCTGAGTGTACCGGTAACGCAGGTAATCCATCTAGTGCTGTTTGCACTGTTACTGCCCAAGACATAGCCGGCGTTTTTGGCGGCGGTGGTGGAGGTGGGGGAGGATCTGGGTCAGGTAGTGGTGGTTCCGGCGGTGGAGGGGGAGGCGGACTTCCTGTTGCACCAAGTCCCACCCCAAGCAGTGTCGGATTAGTTAATGGTGCATTTACTAACACCCCAAATGCTCCAACTTCAGGTACAGCCGACCCCAAAGTTTTGGGCGCGGTAACCGAGCTTCCCAGAACTGGTTTGCCTTTTGCTTTAGTTTTTATTCCGTCCGTATTGGCTGCATTAGCAGTATTAAAAAAACGTAAAGTTTAAAAAATTAAAACACCCCTAAAATGGGGTGTTTTGGTATATTTGTGAATCACGAAATTTTAAGGTAATTGATTATAGTCACTCCCAATGAAATAAGGAGTCCCTTACCAAGGGATTCATCGCTCTGCTCTGAATGGCTAGTAATTTAGTCTATATATGAAACATATTTTTATACAAATAGTAAAATGGCTTTTGTTTTTTTTAGCTACCGCAGCCGTGGTAGTAGTAATTTTAAATTTCCGCTATTTTTCCTTGCAGTTTAAATTTTTAGTCTCCGGGCAGCCGCCTAAAATAGAAGCTCCAAAAGTACAAACATCTACCGCAACTACAACGCCGCAAACAGTAAAGGCTAATTATTTATGGATACCGTCTTTGGGTATAGAAGCCCCGGTAGTGTATGCAACTGAAGCAAATGAAACAGCCTTTCAAGCGGCGCTTGCAACCGGCGTGGTGCATTTTCCGGAAACTGCTAAGCCCGGAGAATTTGGCAATGTTTATTTATTTGGCCATAGTTCCGACTATGCCTGGAGCAAAGGCGCATACAAAACCGTATTCGCTTTGTTAACCAAAATTCAGCCGGGCACGGAAATTTTGGTATCAGATTCAGTAGGGGATTTATTTACTTACAAAGTTAAAGAAGCTTTTGTGGCCGGTTCAAAAGATGTAAAGTATTTGTCGCAGGAAAAATATGAAAAAAAACTTCTAACCTTGCAAACCTCATACCCTATAGGCACGGCGCTTAAACGTTATATTGTTAGAGCAGAAATTCTGCCGCAAAAATAAAAAATGTTTACCCTTCACCACTTTTCACTACAAAAGGATAATTAAAATGTTTAATTTACCTGGCATAACAAAAATTGTTGATTGTCGAAAGTTGAAGAAAAGTGGTGAGGGGTTTACAACAATAGAGCTGGTTATGGCCTCAGTCATAATGGCGGTATGTTTGAGCGCGGTATTGGCGCTTTTATGGTATGAGCGGGTTATGGCTCTAAACGCGGAAATGAATCAACGAGCTATGTATTTGGCGCAAAGTTTTATGGAAAAAGCCCGGGCAGATTTAAAAACAAATTTTTATACAAATGTTAATCAGACAAGCGAAAATGAAAATTTTACTATTGCGGTTAACCAAAAATATTTAACTAATTTTATTAAAGAAATAAATGTAAACGTGTCCTGGGTTTCGGCGCTAAGCCCAAACAGCAGTTACGAAATTAAGGCCCAAGTCTATGACTTAAACAATATGGCTGAGGCCGATACCTGCAACACTTTTTTAAGTGGAGATTGGCAAAATCCACAACTTTTGCCGAATGGTATAGATTTAGGATCTGGGATTAAAGCCACAGGCATAGATGTAAAAAATAATATAGCATATATATCCGCTGACTCTAGTACAATTAGCAAGGCGGATTTTTTTATTGTTGATGTTTCTGATACAAGCCACCCGCAAATTTTATCTTCCATATCTACCGGACCCGGACTCGGCGCAGTTAAAGTCTTTGAAAATTATGCTTATGCGGCTAATTTAAGCACGCTTAATCAATTACAAATTATTAATATATCAGATTCCTTACATCCTTTTTTAGCTTATTCTTTTAACACGGGGAGCGGCAGTAAAGGAGTGAGTCTTAATTATTCAAGACATAAAATTTATTTAGGGACTGAAATATCGGTTTTCAGGGAATTTTATATAATTGATGTTTTAAATCCTCTTAGCCCGGTGACTTTGGGTAGTTTTGAAACAGATACAAAAATAAATTCAATAGAAACATTTAACAATTTGGCCTATTTAGCGACCCCTAACCAAGAGCAGGTTAGAGTTTTAAATGTTTCCGACCCCTCTCATATAAACCAACTTAGCAGTTTTTCTCCGTCTGGTTCTGCTACCCAGCATGGTAAAAGTTTGTACTTAAAAGGCGACAGACTTTTCTTTGGTAAAAGTGGACTGAACAGTCCCCAAAATATAAACCCAAAGCTTTTTAATTTGGATGTTACAAATTCTAATACTAACCCTGTGCCTTTAGACACGCAAAATTTAGGTTCAACGCCGAATGCTATTCTTGAAAGAAGCGGGTATTTATTTTTCGCCACTAACGATTCTTCAAATGAATTTCAGGTTTGGCAGGTTTTTGACAATGGAACAATGTCTAGTTTTTCAAGCCTAGATTTACCTGCTGAGGCTGTGGGTTTAGACTGCGAAGGAGAGGTGCTATTTTTAGCGCAAACTAGCCAGGATGGTTTAAAAATTATTAGGCCAGACAACTAAAACTGCCAAAAAATTTTAACCTTGCAAACTTCCTGGCCGCTTGGTACCGCGCTAAAACGCTGGATAGTAGTAGTCAGGCTTGAATAATTTTTTGCAAAATAATGTTTATAATTTATTAGTCGGTATTAATATAAAATATTCAACCCTAATATGGGTTTTAATTTTGTAAAAAAATAGGTAATATTTTGAAACCGGGCAAGTTGGATGTCTTGCCCGGTCTGTTTGTCCGATTACGGTTTTGGTGCGCATGTGCAGGCACAGGGCGCCCCGTGGGTTAGGTCGTAATGCATAAACCAGCCCAGAGCGCCGGTAAATAGTAAAACAACCATAACGCAGATAGCCAAGGATCCAATTCGGTGCTTTGGCTTTTCTGTTTCGTGATACATCTTTCCCTCCATGAAAAATACCTAATATTTTACTAAAGAGCGAATTTAATGTCAAAGGCCAGCTTTGTGGCTGATAATAATATCTGTTAATAACAGAATCTAAATAAAATAAAAAGTAATCAAATTATCACTTGACACCTTAGAGTGATAATAGTATTATAAATCACAGATACGCAGATAAAAGCAGATCATATAGATAAATTGTTTATTAATATTATGGAAAATCAGGAATTAACTCAAAGACAAGCCAAAATATTGGCCGCTATAGTCAAAGAACACTGTGAAAACAGCCAGCCGGTAGGCAGCAAAGAACTGGCCGACAGGTATTCTTTTGGCGTGTCCGCCCCGACCATAAGAAACGAAATGCAGGAATTGGAAAAAATGGGCTATATTCAGCAGCCCCACACCTCCGCAGGCAGAATTCCTACTGACAAAGGTTTTCGCTACTTTGTAAACCAGTTAATGGACAAAGTTAAGCTTACATTGCAGGAGCAAGACCGCTTAAAAAAAGAGTTGATAAAACTTCAAATGGCGCATATGGAAATAGGCAGGCGCTTAGCTAAGGTGGTTTCCGAGCATTCCGGCGCAGGCGGATTTGCTTTGTTTGAAAATGAAGTTTCAACTGTCGGACTTTCTAATATTTTAGACAACCCTAATTTGCCGAAAGAAGATGCTAAAGAAATTGCACATTTTTTTGACAATATAGACGAACACGCTGAAAAAATGCTTTCTGAATACACCGGCAAAGGCCCGGAAGCTAAAATTGGCAAGGAAATTGCGCTTTCTAAAAATTCCGACTATTCAATGGTGGTCTCAGGCCTTAAGCTGCCAAGCGGCAAGAAAGGCGTAATTGGCGTGGTAGGGCCAAAATCTATGAAATACGAGAAAAATATGTCGCTTTTGGAATATATTAGCAAGTTACTGGGCGGAGGAGCGGCAGTTGTATTATTTTTAATTAAGTAATTTTTAATTTTATAAATAATTCAAAAATTTAATAATTATTTAAAAATTGTAAAACTTAAAAATTAGAAATTATGACCGACGATATTCAACCACAACCGGAGCAGAATATAAATACCTTACAAAAAGATATTGATGCCATTACCAATAATTGGAAACGCACACTGGCGGATTTTGAAAACTACAAGCGAAGGAAGGAAGCGGAAAACAAGGAATTGGTGGAATTTGCCAGAGAGGTTACGGTGGCAAAGTTACTACCTACACTCGATGCTCTTTCGCAGGCGCTAAAGCATGTTCCACAATTCCCCAAAGCCCCCTCTTTGGTCAAAGAGGGGGAGCCGGAGGCGGGGGAGTTTGAAAAGCGGTATCAAAATTGGCAAGCGGGAATGAGCGGCATACTTATGCAGTTAGACAAAACTTTGGGTGAACTGGGGGTTAAGAAAATAGAAGCAGTAGGAAAAAAATTTGACCCTAATTTTCACGAAGCAATTAGAGAGCAAGAAGGCGAAGAAGACTCGGTGGTGGTAGAAGAAATTCAAACAGGCTTTGAGCTAAACGGAAAAGTAATTAGGCCAAGCCAAGTAATAATAAGTAAAAAAAAGGAATAAACTTATGCCTATTGATCCAAACATAATTAAGCACCCCATAGACTACCAATCCGGTGTAGATTTATGGAAAGATGTAGAGTTAACTCTTCAAGCAGAAAAGCCGTATGCGGCAAAATTAACCGAAGAAGAAAAAGAATACTGTAAGAAAGCGGTAGAATTATTAGGGTCGGGTAATTATTCTGTACAGTTAATAAATGAATATAACGGAAAGACATACACCCTAATTTTAGAACATCATCAAACCGGAGAAGAACTCAAATTTGATTTTACTTACAGCCTTCCGATTCAAGGTATACCAAGCTTAGGCGGTTCTAAAGAGGCTGTCGGTGAAAAAATTAGTCAACAAAATGAATTCGTAAAAAATTTACTTGAAAGTTTTATAAAATAAGCTTATAGGCGATTTAAGAAAAAATACACGGCAAAAATTAACTAACTGCCTTCCGCCGCCAAAAAGACGGGATCCAGAAGAAAGTGGAAATTTATGAAAGTCAAAGATATGTTTGATGTCGGAGAAATTATGGAGTGGGAAGACAAAGACAAAAAAATTAAAGTTTTAGACGGCGACGACTGTGTAATTATGGGTAAAATGTTGAATAGGAAAAAAATTATTCTAAATATGAAACGCGCAAGCGACGGCAGTGAAGGTAATGTGTTTACCAAACTAAAAGACGAAGACAATAAGGCAAATTTTCAATTTTCCAAAAAACTGCTTGCTAGCAAAAATGTAATCGGTCTTACGTTAAACCAGTTTAAGGAAATGGAAATAGAAGCGTTGTAGAGAGCAGTAAGTAGGAAAGTAGTAGGTAGTAAGTAGCCAGCAATTAAGCTGTCATCCCGGCCTCCACCAGTTGGCGGAGAGCAGGGGTCCAGAAATCAAATCTTTACTTTTGGGGAATAATAAATTTATGAAAAAGCTAGATCTGACATACATTTTTTTCTTTTTATTTTTAATATCAATATATAAAGATATTAATCCTACTCCATTATCGCAGGGCACTAATTCTCCTGACGGGACAACTTTGTATAGAGCTAATGGTACCGCAATAGGTATTTCTAGTACTCAGAGTGTAGTATTAGTCAAAAATAAAAATATATATGCAGATGAAATAAGACCAGACAGTAAAATCACCTACAGCGTAGCAAAGTATATAGAGCTGCCTTTTGTTGAGGCAAGGGTAATAAAACAGACACTATTGGACAATAACAAATTATTATAATCTAAGGAGAAATAACATATGGCAAAAATTATAGGTATAGACTTAGGTACATCTAACAGCGCCGCTTCCGTTATGGAGGGCGGCAGCCCGGTAATAATTCCGGCGGCAGAAGGCGCCTCTTTAGGCGGCAAGGCTTTTCCTTCTTATGTAGCTTTTACAAAAGAAGGCCAACTTTTAGTTGGCGAACCGGCAAGACGCCAGGCTGTAACTAACCCGGAAGGCACCATTTTTGAAGCAAAAAGAAAAATGGGCACCAACTTTAAGTACAGCATTAACGGCAAAGAATATACGCCGGAGCAAATTTCCGCTTTCATTTTGCAAAAAATTAAAAAGGATGCAGAAACTTTTTTGGGCCAGCCTGTCCAAAAGGCGGTTATTACCGTACCGGCTTATTTTGACGACAGCCAAAGACAGGCCACTAAGAATGCCGGTGAAATAGCTGGCCTTGAAGTTGTGCGTGTTATTAACGAACCTACAGCCGCGGCTTTTGCGTATGGTCTGGACAAGACCGGAGCTAAAGACCAAAAGATTTTAGTTTTTGACTTAGGCGGTGGAACTTTGGACGTAACCATAATGGACTTTGGCGAGCACGAAGGCCAGGCAACTTTTGAAGTGCTTTCCACCAGCGGCGACACAGCTTTGGGCGGCAAAGATATGGACGCGGCAATAATTAATTTTATTACTTCAGATTTTAAAGCTGCAAACGGAGTAGATATAACAGGCGACAAAATGGCTATGAACCGCGTAAGAGAAGCCGCGGAAAAAGCCAAAATCGAGCTTTCCACTACACTAGAAACCGACATTAACCTGCCCTTTATAACCGCGGACGCAAACGGACCCAAGCATTTGCAATTAAAAATGACCAGGGCAAAGCTGGAAGAATTGATTAAGCCGTTAATTGAAAGAATTCGAAAGCCGGTTGAGCAAGCTATAAGCGACGCAAAGCTTACTCCGCAGAATATAGACAAAATTATTTTAATTGGCGGCCCGACCCGCATGCCTTCCGTTAAAAAGTTTGTAGAAGACTATATTGGCAAAGCGGTTGAAGGCGGTATTGACCCAATGGAAGCCGTGGCTAAAGGCGCGGCTGTGCAGGCAGGAGTTTTAGGTGGGGACGTGCAGGGCAAGGAAATTTTGCTGTTGGACGTAACACCTTTAACTTTAGGCCTTGAAACTTTGGGCGGTATACGTACTCCGCTTATAGACAGAAATACTACTATTCCTACATCTAAAAGCCAGACTTTTTCTACCGCGGCTGACAACCAAACCAGCGTGGAAGTGCACGTGCTTCAGGGCGAGCGCGAATTTGCCAAGGACAACAAATCTTTGGGTCACTTTATATTAGACGGCATTCCGCCGGCGCCAAGAGGCGTGCCTCAAGTAGAAGTTACCTTTGACATAGACGCAAATGGTATACTTACGGTAAAGGCTAAAGACAAAGCTACCAACAAGGAAAACAAGATCACTATCCAGGGCTCATCTAACCTTTCAAAAGAAGATGTAGAGAGAATGAAAAAGGAAGCAGAAGCTCATGCCGCGGAAGACAGAAAACGCAAAGAAACCGTGGATATGCGAAACCAGGCTGACACTTTAATTTCCGTGTCTGAAAAAACTTAAAAAGAC
>CAZACP010000008.1:0-54967 GCA_964483665.1 uncultured Candidatus Saccharibacteria bacterium | reverse complement strand
TTATGCCACCTTGCCATGGTGGAGAAACGGGTTCAATTCCCGTTACCCGCTCCAAAAGAATATGCCTGACCTAAAAGGTCGGGCATTTTCTTTTGGTTTGTGAATAACGCGGCCTGTCCCGCGCGCCCCGTAGTGAGCCGCTAGGCTCTACTGCGGGGTTACCCGCTCCAAGAAAAAAGTCCCACTTTACGTGGGATTTTTTTCTTGGATAATAAAAACTCGAGTCCGTGCTCGAGTTTTGTAACCGGCAACAACCGGCTTTTTTTGCTACGTCCTTCCTGGATTACCCACTTTTGTGCTTCTCCTGCTGGCGTATCACGTCTTCCATAGCCATCTTCAGATACTCAACCCAGTAATTCCGAGCAGAAAGTCTTGCAAAAACATCATCTGGAAGGCCCTGACCGCTTTCGTGCAGCCGCTTGAGTTCATTCATGAAGTCGTTATAATCCTGCTCCACTCTCTCAATAACGCGGGGCCCCCACTCTTGGGCGCTCAGGCCTTTTTTTAAGCGCTCCAAATGTTTAGGCATTTGCATAAAACAAATCCCGAACGCTGCTTCCCTATCAGTCTCCTTTGACATCCTTCCTCCTTTTGTAATAATCACAGCATTATATATTACAGCATGCAAATTGATATGTAAACACAATCGAACCATAGCGAATCCCGTATAAGCTTATGAATTTATGTTTAACCAAAAGCCTTGACACCTTAAAAAATACTTAAGGAATCAAAAAAATTCTCTTTTATTTAAACTATTTTATTTTTTGATTGTAACCCCTAAGCACCTAAATTATTTACAAATTTCCGCTTATTTAAAAGGGCTGAATTTTGCCAAAAGTAAGGGTAAAGAAATGTTTTTTGGCTTAAATAGGACAAAAACTGGCAAAAAAGGCTTGAAAAAGCTGTTAAAAAGGAGTATAATAATATTAAGAAAGTGCTACATGGCACTTTTTTATTAACCGCTAATAAAGCCCTAAAAAAGCTAAATTGGTTGTTAATAAGCCCAGGCTTTCTATTTAATTCATTAAGGTCGACTGCCTGGCTGTTAGTTCTTTAATTCTATTACTTGCTTAAATAAGCCCCTCGTGGGTTTAAATGAGCACAGGGAGAAAGGAGTCTGATATCAAAGATGAAAACTCTTTTTACCTTAAAGTCTGCTTTTAACCAGAGTATTTTAAACTCTTTGGTTTCAATGCTGGTGCTTATGCCTGCGGTTTACCCGCACGCCGTAGCGTTAGCCAGCCAGACTTCTTCGGAAACAGCGTTAATTTTTGAAATCAAAGACCCCTCAGTTCTGTTTAAAAATAACAGCTCTGACGAAAATCAAAAAACTCTCAGTTTTGACGAGATAGTAAGCAACGATCCTTTAACAATTCGATTACACGACTATTTAGTCGCTCACAAGTCGCCTTTGGCGCCTTATGCGAGCGAAATGGTTAAGCAGCCCCAATGGCAACGTGCGTTGGCTATCTCTTGGGTAGAAAGCAATTTCTGTATTCATAGAGTAGACAACAATTGTAGCGGCATTGGCGTAGCTCCGGGACATCCGTCTTGGCGCAAATATCCTACTGTTCTTGAATGGTTTAAGGATATGAGCAAGCTTATGGAAACCCCGCGCTACAAGGAAAAATATACCAGCTTTGAAAAAATGAAAGGTATATATGTGTATCCTGGCAGCCCTTCCTGGGTAAATGGTTCTAAACAAAAGTATGGCGAGTTGATGTCCTTAACCAGCCAAGCTTTGGAAGATTCCGTTGCCCTTGCGAATAAATCTACCCAGATTGCCAGTTTGCACACTTTTCCGACACTAGCTTTAGCCGACTAAATACGAAAACCCCTCTGTTTAAAGAGGGGTTTTCTATTGCCTGTTTTAATATTTTTCGCTAAAATTATGTGGTCTTATGCTTTTGGCGCGGTGGCGAAGTGGTAACGCTGCGGTCTGCAAAACCGCGATTGCGCGGGTTCGATTCCCGCCCGCGCCTCCACTTCTTCGTCCCATAAAGGGGCTACGAAGTACAAACAAACTAAATATGCCCGAGTGGTGGAACTGGAATACACTACAGACTTAAGATCTGTCGCCCGCAAGGGATTGAGGGTTCGACTCCCTCCTCGGGCACCACTTTATCAACAAAAATAATTGACAACAAAATTCTATAGTGTTAAATTATTTTTATTACTTAATAATTTAGGAGTTGAACAGACAAAATAGCACCTTAGTTTTACAACAAAACCTTCGCAAGTCAATTCAATGGCTTAGTTAGACGCACGCAAATTCCTTGAAAAGCGTGTTTTTGTTTTTTTAGGCTCCTCCGCCAGAGTCTTGACAAAATAGTCAAAATATAGTACTATTCTCGGTTAGTCTAAATGCTAAACTAGCATACATTAAACATTTTCATGACCACTAAATCTGTAGCAAAAAAGAAAAACGGTTTTAAAAAATTTTGGCGAATGGGTCTAGACGAAGTCAACACCCAAAATTTTGACATTGGTCCGGATGGCGAATTAATTTTTCGCGAAGGTAATTACCAATACAATATTTTTGATATTGTAAAAAAATACGGTACTGCCACGGAAATTGTTTTCCCCACAATTATTGAAGACAGGGTACGCGACTTAATAGAAACCTTTAACGCCTACATAAAAGTTTTGGGCTACAAAGGAAAATTTTACTACCATTACGCCATGAAGGCTAACCAAACCAAAGAGTTTGTGTTACCGGCCGTGGCTGAGGGAGCTAACTTAGACGTAGCTTCTGCCAATGAACTTTTCTTGGTAAAACGAATGATAGAACAGGACAAATTTAACGCAAAAATCCGCGTTATTTGTAACGGTCCAAAAACAGAAAAGTACATTAGCTTAATTGAAGAATTAAGAGGCAAAGGTTTAATTGTGGTGCCGATTATTGAAGACTATGTTGAATTAGAGCGCTTAAAGAAATTTAAGGGCGAAGTTGGCATAAGGGTAAATTTAGACATAAAAGTTCAGGCCCACTGGGACAAAAAATTTAACCGCTTTGGTTTTACCGAAGAAGAATTACTAAAAATCGGCAAGGTAAGAAACCTTTCCACTTTGCATTACCATATTTCCAAACAAATCGAAACCATTGAAGGTTTTGTAAAACCCATGAAACGGGCTTTGACTTTGTTTGCGCAAATGAAAGAAAAAAACCCGGGGCTTGATACTTTGGATATTGGCGGGGGAGCGGGCGTGCCTTTTGAAAAGAAAAAACATTTTTACAGCGGCAAAAGCTTAATCCAGCAAATTGTTAAAACTGCTAAAAAAGAATGCGACCGAATTAAGCTTAAACATCCTAACTTGATTGTCGAATGGGGAAGTTACGTAGCGGCTCCGGCGCAGATTACTATTTATAAAGTTTTGGCGGAAAAAAATGTCAGTGAAAAAAACAACAAAAAGTGGTACGTTATAGACGGCAGTTTTATGAACGACCTTTTAGACACCTGGGCCATACACCAAAAATG
Organism: uncultured Candidatus Saccharibacteria bacterium; assembly: GCA_964483665.1. Taxonomy (GTDB): domain Bacteria; phylum Patescibacteriota; class Doudnabacteria; order UBA920; family UBA920; genus JAEUSF01. Next base: position 51,488 of record CAZACP010000008.1, on the reverse strand, counting down.
GCATATAGTCCCGGTAAACTATATGAACACCCATAAGCTGCAACCGGTCTGGTTAGCCGGCAGTTCTTGCGATTCAGATGACCGCTACACAGCGGGCGGCGAATATATAATGTTGCCGCGCCTACAAGACTGCGAAGAGTTATATATTGCGGTATTTGATACCGGCGCCTACCAGGACGCCCTTGCCTCCCACCACTGCCTGCTTTCAAGCCCTGCTAAACTTATTGCGCAAAACGGGGAAATAAAAGTTGCCAGAAGACGCGAAACTTCGGAAGATGTAGGTAAATTATTTGGTTGGTAAAAATTTAAAAAGAGCCCTAAAATAGGGCTCTTTTTTTAAAAACCATTTATTTATGCTATAATAATATTATAAAATAATTAAATTTTGAAACAAAAACGAAAGGCGGTGAAAAAAATGAAAGCATTACATATGTTAGCTTGGATATTGGTTATTGTTGGCGCTCTTAACTGGGGCTTGGTAGGCGCTTTTGATTTTAACTTAGTTATGAAAATCTTAGGCACCGGCACCTTAGCCAAAGTTGTTTATATTTTAGTCGGCCTTTCGGCGGTTTACGAACTCGCTACTCACAAAAAAACTTGCAAAATGTGCAGTGGGGAAATGGGCTCTGCTAAACCCATGATGTAAGACACAGAACTCCACAGAATAAAAACTGATAAACACAGAAATAAAAAACACGGCTATCTAAATTGATATCCGTGTTTTTTATTTATTTTTTATTCAGCCTTAACTTCGCTTTTTTCTTCTACCTTCTCTTCAGACTTAACATCGTCAGATTTCTTAGGAGCTTCGGTCATAGCTTTTAAGGAAAGCCCCAAGCGGTGTTCGCCCGGTTCAATGGAAATTATTTTAAATTCTTTTTCTTCGCCCGGCTTTAAAATTCCGTCAGCGGATTTAACAGCTTCGTGGGACAATTCCATTATATGCGCAAGTCCCTGAATGTCCTTGTCTAATTCTACAAATACGCCAAACGGCATAATTTTAGAAACTTTGCCTTTTACTACTTGGCCGATTTGGTACTTTTTAACCGCTTCCAGCCAGGGATCTTGAGCCAACTGCTTTATAGACAAACTTACGCGGCCCTTGTCTATAGAAATAACCTTGCAGCGGACGCTGTCGCCCACTTTTATAATGTCTTTCGGGTTTTCTATGCGCTGCCAGGCAAGTTCGCTAATGTGTACCAAGCCTTCCAGTTCGCCAAATTTTACGAATGCGCCAAAGTCTACTACGCCGGTAACCGTGCCTTCAACAATGTCACCGATTTTTAATTTGGATAAACGGCCTTCCATTTCTTTTTCCATAACCGCTTTTTCGCTCACAATTAACTTTTCTTCTTCCGGATCCGCGGTTATAACCTGCACGTCAAACATTTGTCCGACATAGGAGCGCAAAATTCCAAGAATTTTGCTCTTGTCGCCGTCTTCCACGCGCGGGTAATGTTCTATAGAAAGCTGAGAAACCGGCAAGAAACCCATAACATTGTTAAGCTCTATCATAAGGCCGCCTTTGTTGGCTTCAAGAATTTTTACCCGCATGATTTCTTTGTTTTCCATTTTTTCTTTCAAGGTCTGCCAAACTTTGCTCTGGCCTGCCTGGCGCAAAGACAATTCTACCACGCCTTCTTTATTTTCAGTTTCAACCACGCTTACTAAAAGCTTGTCGCCGGGCACAAGACTGGCTATAGAAGCCTGGTCATCATAAAGTTCGCGGCCTCTAACCACGCCAATACCATAACCTTCTAAGTCCACGTAGACTTCGTTTTTACCGGCCGAAATAAGAGTACCTTCCACCATGTCGCCGGCTTTTAAAACTTTAATTTCAATCCCGCTGCTAATTAAGTCCTGCATAGTTTGCGCGGACTTTGCTCCTTCCGGGTAAGTCACCGGGGCAAGCGGGGAGGGAGCTGTTACTGTTGTTTCTTCTGACATAAAAAAATTATTTTTTTAAACCAAATATATCGGAAATTCATTCTATCCGCCTTCGCCAAGGCTTCGGCGGACTGTCCGCTATAAAAATTTTATAATAGTTGAGGACAAAAAAACAACGGCTAATCGTTGTCAAAAAATGATTATAAACCTATATTAATTTGATTAATTGTTAAACGCGCTAATTACATAGGCTTTTGAATGGTTAATTATTAGTTTAGCGCGTACACTCAAAAGCCTTAATATTATACCGATTTTCTAAAAAAAAGCAAGGGGTAAATGTTTATCACATCACCCCAAACTCTTAAATATTAGCGGCCCAAAAACTTTGACAGCGCCATAAGAGCGCCTATGGCAGCCGCTATTACGGCCGCCAATCGACTCACACCATCTATAATCAAACGAATCTCATTCACCCTCGAACGCTTCATGTCGTAGATCCTACAGGCCAATTGAATCTGCTCAAAAAAACCAAGTCTTTCAAACTCTTCGGCATACGGACTCTCTTGCCAGGCCTGCAATGAGATGTGTATATCATCAAAATTACGTTTTAGCCACCATTCATCAAGACGCTTCATTTTGTCTCCTTTTATTTGAATTACAAAACCCCCTGGCGGTTAGGCTTAGGGGGTTGTTGTTAAAGGGCTAGACGAGTCGGTATTTGACCGGCACCAGAAGTCCTTAAATATTCAATTAAGCTAATTAATATAAGCTAAATACTTCATCTTGTCAATGGCTAAAATTATAGCTTTTTACCCTTTTCTTTTTGCCTAAAAAAGTATATAATAAGTTAGGTTTAAATTTACAAAAAATCGATAAATCGCCTACAAAAAGCAGGCCACGGGCCTGCACTACATTCAGCGTTTTATCAGTGTTTCTTTGTTCCGCGAGTAATCCGCGATTAATTATGCAAATACAATATTTTGGCCTTTCTTCCTTTAAAATAACCACTAAAGAAGCCGCCATAATAACCGACCCGTTTCATAAAGATACCGGCCTGACGCCTCCTAGGGGAGCGGCCGATATTTTAATGTTGGCACAAAAAAATAACAAAATTTACAACGCGGTAAGCGGGATTTCCGGGCAGCATTTTGACATAACCGACCCGGGTGACTACGACTTAAAAGGCGTTTCGGTTTCCGGCTTTCCTTTAAAACAGGAAGACAAATACATAACCATATACATAATAGAAAGCGAAGACATTCGCATACTAAACCTGACTCATATTCACGAATGGAATATGAAAGAAGACGAAATAGAAGCTTTAGGTGAAATAGACATATTAATTCTGCCGGTGGGGGGCAATACAGTCTTAAGCGCTTCTGCTGCCGCAAAAATAGTTAACGAGTTAGAGCCAAAAATAGTCATCCCCTCCCACTACAAAATGAAAGATATAATTTTTGACTTAGACGGCATTGAAAAGTTTATAAAAGAAATGGGCGGAAAAAAAGAAGAAATGGAAAAATTAACTGTTAAGAAGAAGGAACTTCAGGAAGAGGGGACAAAAGTTGTGGTTTTAGAACCCCTTAGGTAATTGACAAGATTGACCATAATTGATCAAAACTGACAAAATTTAAAATTTCATCAAGCATCTTTCAGTTATGAATCTTATCGAACGTATTCGCAACAAACCCCACAGTTACAAAATTCGCCTAATGTGGATTATAATTGGTTGCGTGGTTGTGGTGTTAATAGCTATTTGGATACTAGTAAACAGAATTGGCAACAATGTAAACATAGCTTCGTTTTTCTTTAAAGAGCAGGTTAAAGAAATTAAAAATACCGGCAAACAGCTTTTTGAGGAGAACAAATAATGGGAAATTTTGAACCAAATAGACCAAGGGGCTACAAGGAAGACCATGAATTTACTTTGGCAGAAAAAGAGGCTATTAAAACAGTGGAAAAATTAATTAGTGATGTTGCTCAAATTATTAGTTTTGTAAAACAGCAAGTCCTGCCAATTTATGAGGAATTACAAAGATCACAAAATTACTTTGAAGAAAGCCAAAATATTAATTATTTCCCTACTGTACTAAAAAATAGAAAAAGACTAGCTGACAAACTTACTGAGCTATCACCAATCAAAGAACTGCCAGCATCGTCAATACCGAATCATTTAAAAATTTTCTCAGCAGAAAAAAAAGTAGATATTGCAAAAATAATTAAATCATTGCAAATAACCAACCCCGACAAGTATCACCCTGTTAATATTCAAGACTACCTAGTTAGAGCGGAAAAACTAAGTGAATTTTTAAAAAATTTTGTTTTGTATACCAAACAACGTAAACGAGGTGACAACAGCTACTTAAGACTAGGGCAGGTCGATATCGATTTAAACACTCAAACCAGACCTGACAAAACCCCACCAATAACTGAAGAACCTTTGGAATAACGTAATAAACATTTATGCCTAAAGATTCAAAAGAAGAACTAAGCCATGACATTGGCGAAATAAAAACCCGGCATTTGGAAAAGGAAATGCAGGAGTCATATTTAGACTACGCTATGAGCGTAATTGTCAGCCGCGCCCTGCCGGACGTGCGTGACGGCCTTAAGCCCGTGCACAGGCGTATTTTGTACGTTATGCACGAACTAGGGCTTCGCCACAGCGTAAAATTCCGCAAAAGCGCCGCGGTAGTAGGTGACGTGCTTGGTAAATACCACCCTCACGGCGACATGGCTGTATACGACGCTATGGTGCATATGGCGCAAGAATTTGCCATGCGCTACCCGCTTATAGACGGCCAAGGTAACTTTGGCAGTATGGACGGCGACCGAGCTGCGGCTATGCGTTACACCGAGGCTCGCATGTCCGCTTTAGCCGAAGAACTTTTGGTAGATTTAGACAAAGAAACCGTCAACTGGCGCGACAACTACGACGCAACCAGAAAAGAACCAATGGTTTTGCCCGGAAAACTGCCTAACCTGCTTTTAAACGGCACTTTGGGCATTGCTGTGGGTATGGCAACAGACATCCCGCCGCATAACTTAACCGAGCTGGCTGACGCGATTATAAAGCTAATAGAAGAACCGGATTCAACCGTGGAAGACTTGTTAGAATTTATAAAAGGTCCCGACTTTCCAACAGGCGGAATTATTTACGACGTAGCGGCTATAAAAAATGCCTATGCCACGGGCAAGGGCAGCATAGTTATGCGCGCAAAAACCGAAATCGTAGAAACCAAGACCGGCGCATTCCAAATTTTAATTCATGAAATTCCTTATCGCGTAAACAAAGCCACGCTCTTAGAAAAAATTGCCGACCTAGTTAGAGACAAAAAATTAGAAGGTATAAGAGACGTAAGGGACGAAAGCGACAAAGACGGCGTGAGAGTGGTTATTGACCTAAAAAAAGACGCGCTGGCCAATAAAATTTTAAACCAGCTTTTTTCCTATACCCAGCTGCAGGAAACTTTCCATATGAACACGCTGGCTTTGGTAGACGGAATTGAGCCGCATGTTTTAAATTTAAAAACAATATTGGAAAAATATTTGGAACACCGCCAAATAGTCATAAAACGCCGCACGGAATTCGAACTTAAAAAAGCCAAAGAGCGCGAACATATTTTGGAAGGCTTGAAAAAAGCCCTGGACAATATAGACGCGATTATAAATACTATCAAAAAGTCCACCGACCGGCCCGAAGCGCATGAAAACTTAATGAAAAAGTTTAAACTGACGGAGATTCAGTCTAACGCTATTTTGGACATGAGGCTGCAAACTTTAGCCGGCCTCGAAAGAAAAAAAATTGACGACGAATTAAAAGAGAAACGCGCGCTAATTGCGGAACTGGAAGGCATTTTAAAATCTAAAGCCAAAATTTTAGGCATTATAAAAAAAGAAGTCGCGGAACTTAAAGAAAAATTTGGCGACGAAAGAAGAACCCAGGTGGTTAAACACGCGGTGGGAACTTTTTCGGCCGAAGACTTAATTCCGGAAGAAAATGTAATTATTACTATTACCAAGTCCGGCTACGTAAAACGCCTGGCGCCCGACACCTACAAAAGCCAAGCGCGCGGCGGCAAAGGAGTTATTGGCCAAAGCTTAAAAGAAGAGGACGTAGTGGAAAAACTAATTTCTTCCCATACCCACGACGACATTCTGTTCTTTACTAACAAAGGCAGGGTTTTCCAAACCAAAGTCTATGAACTGCCGGAAGGCTCCAGAACAAGCAAAGGCCAGGCATTGGTTAACTTTTTACAGCTCGGGCAAAACGAAATTGCCACCGCGGTCTTAACTTTAAAAAAGAAAGATACGGTAAAATTCTTAATTATGGCTACCAAAAAAGGCCTTATAAAAAAAGTGGCGCGCGACGAATTTAGCAAAGTCAGAAAGAGCGGCATGATAGCCATTAACCTTAAGGACGGGGACGAATTAAAGTGGGTAGAAAGCTCGACGGGCGAAGACCAGGTTATGCTTTCAACCGAAAACGGCCAAGCTATTCGTTTTAGCGAGAAAGATGTTCGCCCCATGGGCAGAACCGCCAGCGGCGTAACCGGTATGCGCACCAAGAAAGACGACGTTATAATTTCTATGGATATTATAAGAAAAGAAGTTAACGTTAAGGACTTAGAAGTCCTGGTGGTTACAGAAAATGGTTTGGGCAAAAAGACTGAAGCGACTTACTACAAAGTCCAAAAACGCGCCGGCAGCGGTATAAAAACCTTAAAAGTTACTCCCAAGACAGGTAAAATTGTGGCTATGTATATATTAAACACCTCCGAAGAGCACGACTTGGTTATAATTTCTAAACAAGGCCAAACCATTCGTACGCCACTGAATTCTATTTCCACCCTAGGCAGAGCTACGCAAGGAGTTAGGGTAATGCGGCTAGAAGAAGGGGATAAGGTAGCCAGCGCGACAGTGATATAGAGATCAGAGATTTATTAAAACCGCTTTAAAAGCGGTTTTAATTTACTTTTGAACATTATTTAATACCCGATAAACAAAAACTTTTTCGACTGAAAAATCTAGTATATCACCATCTTTATAATAAAATCTGAGTTGCGAAATTCCATTATATTTTTCACCTGTTACATCCTCTATATGTAAAATAATTTTATACAATGTAGACGAAAGGTCTTTTGTCGGAACAAGATTTAAATTTAAATTTAATGAGGAGCGAGGATCTAAAACTCTTGACTCAAAAGTTGACCAGTAAGGCTTAATTAGATAAGAAATTAATTTATCGTTATTTTGTTTTTGCGATAAATCCTTAAATTCTTCTTCAGATTCAATTCTGGTTAATGTTATTGGATGTTCCCCAAGATTGTTTAAATATAAATTTTTTAGAACTTTGTCAAAAGTTAAGCTAATATTAGGTTTATATTGGAATTCAAATGCTTTCTCTGAAATCTGAGTCTGCTGAGAAATTAAAGTATTTTGCCTTAATGCAACCGACAAGGCGGCTACTATTGCTAAAAATCCAATAATAGTATTAAAAAATTGACTATTTAAAAAACTCCATAAATTACTTTTATTAATACTCATACTGTATTTTGGTGGGCGTGCTAGGATTCGAACCTAGGACCCTCTTGGTATAAGCAAGATGCTCTAACCAGCTGAGCTACACGCCCCTACTTCACTAAACTCCTACGCTAAAGCTTCTGAGGTCAAGAAGTTTCGTAGGGTAAACCAAAAACCTCATATATTATATTCTATTTTAACTAAACTGAGCAATAGGCTTCAAAATAATCCAAGTCTTTATTTTGATCAAAAATAAAACGGGCGAAAAGTGAAAACGTTCAGGATGAACGTCTTTTCGCCCGCGGAAACTGCGGTGGGATGGTTGTTTTTAATCAAGGAGAGCCTGGTATACTAATCCTGTCTACAACTGTAAATAAAGGTCTGTCGCCAGACCTCTCCAATATAACCCCCTCCATGTCTGCAAGTTGTTCGTACTTCTCGGGCAAAATAAGCCCTTGATGAACGCCTGACACCGCCAATGAGATCATGGGATCAGCGCCAAAGACTAAAGCAAGCTCGTCATCTTCCATGAGATTAAACACCAGATTTACCCCGGCAACAGCCTGCGCTCTCAACGAAAGCACGACATTACTGCTACTGCCGTAGCAGTCAAGAACAGCTTGGTATTTTCCACCAGCTGAAGCCAAGACTTCAAACTGAGAATGAGATGTGATTTTTTTCATCAACGCCTCAGTACCCAGCTCGAAGATTGTCGGCATAATCTGCGGGGCTGACATTTGAACCTCCACATAAGTCAACAAAAAAGACAGAGCAGTCTGAGCAGCAAGGTGTTGTGGCGCAACGAAAGTCTTTTCACAAAATTTAGTCCTGTCATCTTCCGCGTACCTCTTTCCCAGAAAAGAGGCTAGTCTGGTACCATTTGCTGCCAGCATTCCACGTTCACCATCGACAATGGAATGGTTGAAGTAATGAATCGTTTTCACAAAAGCTCCCTACGAACAGAATTTGGACACAACAGTCAAAGGTTAATTACCACTAACCGTTGTGTCCAAAAACAACCAATTGTTAAAGAACCACAGCTTCCCTAATTTAGGATTATAATCTGTTATTACTGGCCACAGCAGGCAAATAATAACAAAAAATTATAACGAGATATTATCTCAGTTTTTAATACATCAGTCAATACAAAATAAATTTATAAAAAACTTTGCAAAAAATAAATTATGGGTTTATACTGGCTTTAAATGTTCTTATTTCTTTAAGGAGGTTGCTACAATGAGCGTCGACATCATCGGCGAACGGAAATTCGTAGAGATCCCGGGCACTAGGCTGCACGAGCTGCCGCCGCTGCTAGTCCATGGCCGTATTGAGTTAGACCGCGCCGACAAAGTCGTGGGGATGGCGGAACGCATAGTCGAATCGGAAAATTTGGTTCCTCCTGCCCCCTTCCCGGAAGAACCAATGTTCTTACAACAACGTCGCTTCGACCTGGCCATTAACCTAGTCGAGCAATACAAGGTGCTGCTCCTGCATTGGCGATGGGGGAATGACATTCTCGAATGGATTCGTCAATGCGAAACCACCTTTGAGCTGCACCCAGCCCTTCGGCCGCTGCTACGACCGGATGTATGGCCGCACGCCGGAAGGTGCAGCTTCGTCCAGCTTCTGCAGGACAAATCTGTCGAAACTGGTGGCGTAGATATGAAACGCGCCGTGGGATTGCGCTTGACCTTTCGCCAACCGCCGCCGATTTCCTGTTTCTCCAACCAGTTTCTGTTCTACCTAAACGAGACTGTGGCTAGCTCCACCTTTAAGGCGTGGGCGAGCCGCAATCCCGATCCCGTTTCGTCTCTCCCCCCGGAAAGATTCGAACTCCACGTCATCGACATGGCAGGGTAGAATCTTGCCAGGCCGGCACCCACTTCGTGGTGCCGGCTTTTCCTTTTGCCTAAAAAACCCAAGTTCTTTATAATGCCCAAATGCAATTTATAAAAGTTAAAACTAGAAAATTATTGCCGCCCAAGGACAATATTTATAAAATATTCACCGAACATCTGCCTAAGTTAAAAGAGGGTGATGTGGTATTTATAACCAGTAAAATTTTAGCCATTCACCAAGGCCGCTGTATAAAAATATCTAATCCTCCAGCTGGCGGGCTAAAATCTAAACTAATTCAAAAGGAAGCGGATTATATTTTACCTGCGCATAAAATTTCAGGGCACAAATTTACTCTTAGCATAAAAGACCATACTTTAATTCCAAATGCCGGCATAGACGAAAGCAACGGCAATGGCTATTTTATACTTTGGCCAAAAAATACGCAAAAACTTTTAAAAGAAATTTGGATATTTTTAAAAAAGAAATATAAATTAAAAAATTTAGGCGTTGTAGCTACAGACAGCCACACTGCGCCGCTTAGGTGGGGAACCACGGGCATTAGCACCGGCTTTTACGGCATTAAACCACTTAAAGATTACAGAGGGAAAAAAGATATCTTTAACCAAAAATTAAAAGTTACCCAAAGCAATATTGTAGACACGCTTTCAGCTATGGCCGTATTACTTATGGGCGAAGGCAATGAAAAAACCCCGATTGTGATTTTAAGACAAAGGGGGTTAGTTCAATTCACAAATAAAGACGAGTTTAAAAATTTGGTAATAAGTCCAAATTTAGATATTTACAAGCCCTTGCTTAAACATTTTCGGAAAGTCTAGCTTCTCTGTCTAGCTTAAATTTAAACGGCGTAAAATTGGTGTTGGTGTCGTAGACATCTAAGCCTTCGGCTTTCTTAAGTTTGTTTACCACAAAATAAGTAAGGGGAGTTGCCACAGTCTCATAGGTCAGCTTTAGTAAATACTGGGTCAACGCAATTTGCAAAATAACCTGGATTGGCAAAATTGCATAATACGCAATACCTATAAACAAAACGGAGTCTACAGCCTGACCAACCGCGGTAGAACCTATGGTGCGAGCCCAAAGCATTTTGCCTTTTGTTATAAGTTTCATTTTAGCCAAAGTAAAATCGTTGGCAAACCCGCCGGCCCAATAGGCAATTATGCTGGCTATAGAAATTCTGGGTACAAAGCCTAAAACTTTTTCGTAAGCTTCCTGATTATTCCAAATAGGCGCAGCCGGCAAATACTGCACAATAGTTAAAACTAGGGACATTAAAATTAAAGACATAAATCCAACCCACATAACTCTTCTAGCCCTGGCATAGCCGTAAACTTCAGTTAAGACGTCGCTAACTATGTAAGCCAAAGGAAAAAGTATAATTGCTCCGGCTGTCCTAAAGGGGCCAATATGAATTAGTTTAGTAGAAGTAATTTCCGAAACTATTAATATGGCTACAAACATGGCCATAAAAAGGTCGTAGTATTTAGGCTCTTTGCCTAAAAATTTATCCTGCGTTTGCTCTGGCATTTTGTTACTTAATGTAAGATAATTATTAAAGATACTGAATTATAGCATTGTTTTGAATTTTTACAATTATGCTCAATTTTATTTAATTTTGGTCAATTATGGTCAATCCTAAATTCATAGCCATAGCTGCAATTACCTTGGACGGGCGCATTGCCAAAGGCCCCAAGCACAACTCTTCCTGGACTAGCAAAGAAGACAAAGTTTTTATGCGTGCGCTACTTGATACTTGCGATTTGGTAATAGTCGGCAACAACACCTACCAAACTGCCATAAAGCCTTTGAGCAAAAGAAATTGTCTTGTTTTTAGCCGTTCTCTTCCCCCTCTCCCTGTGGGAGAGGGTCGGGGTGAGGGTGCGGTAAAAAAATCAGACAAACTTTTATATTGTAATCCAAGTAAAATCGATGTTAAAAAATTAATTGCTAAACTTAAATATAAAAAAGTTGCCATTTTAGGCGGAGCGCAAACCTACGCATATTGTTTAAAAAATAATTTGTTAGATGAACTATATTTAACCATCGAACCGCTTGTTTTTGGCCAAGGAATTAGTTTGTTTGGAGACACTGTTTTAAATAACAAATTCAAACTTGCTTCAATAAAAAAACTTAACAACAAAGGCAGTGTGTTGTTGAAATATGTAAAAAGCCAAATAAGATAAATTTATATGCAAATTCATATAGATTCATCTGTGGAAAAATTTATTTACTCTTTGGAAACACAAACAGTCGCAAAAGTGTTAAGGACGATTGATTTACTTGAAAAATTTGGTTCTTATCTTAGCACGCCTCACAGTAAAAAAATAATAGATAGTCTTTTTGAACTAAGAGCAAGAGGGCAACAGGAAGTGCGGATATTTTATTGTTTTCACAAAAATCAAATCTATCTGCTATCAGGGTATATAAAAAAATCCGAAAAAGCACCTCAAAAAGAAATAGAAAAAGCATTAAACAAATATAGGATTTTGACAGCTTGACACAATATAACCTATAGAGTATATTACATGTGCAAGTACACTAACCTATCTAATATTTATGAATAGCTATAAAAATTTAAAAAGACAGCTACTAAAAAATAAAAAAATAAAAAAAGCCTATAAAGACCTAGGTCCGGAATTTGCCGTGGTTGAAATGATAATAGAAAAACGCCTAAAAGAAGGCTTAACCCAAAAACAACTCGCAATAAAAGCCAATACCAAACAACCTGTAATATCCCGCCTCGAACGGGGCGACTTCAGTCCTTCTTTGCAGTTTCTATATAGGTTAACTGAGGCCTTAGATGCCAAACTGAAAATTTCGGTTTCATAAAAAAATAAAAAAGAAAGGCAGGATCGCGGACGCGAAACCTGCCTTTTTAATTTGTAAGGATGAGGCTCTCACAGACCAATACCGAAGTTGTGGTGTTTCGTTAAATTATTAGCCATCCCATCTATTTCGTCCCCGACACCGCACGAACCGCTGCTGCCAAATCCGCAAACAACAAAACCTCCGGACTTACCTTCAACACCCCGCATATCCTCATCAAATTCGCCAAGTTCCAACCACCCAATTTAGCTTCTTCCCCTCCAAGGAGTCCGCCAACAAAGGACGGGTTTAATCCAAGTTTTGCAGCAAATGCGTTAATGCTTGAAATTCGGTATTGGACCCAAAGCAACAAACGAACATTGTCGGCTACCCTTTCCAGAACCCCTTTCCGCTGAATGTAAATCCAGAGCAAGGAGTTGAACAGTTTGATTTCCGATTGCAGCTCGCTAAACTGCGATAGATGAGCAGAAACAAGCACAGGAAGCGTCTCTCGAATTTTATCTTCGAGTTGCGTATCAGCTAGTTTGTATAGTTTTTTCTCCTCACATAGAGACAAGCTATGCTGTCCCGCGACAATTCTACTTTTCATTGTTCCCTCTCCTTGAGATTCGATAAGCGTCCGTAATAAACACCAATGACAGGCCTTGCTGGAAAGCCAAGCCGTAGTAGCCAGAAACCAGCATTAGCCAGCCGCAAGATATGTGCATTAACAAGTACCAAAGATACCCGCTACTGTGTTCCCGCGCCAGCTTGTAGGTTCCGACCAAATAGCCTGAAGCAAGGCCAAGCTCCAACCATTGAGCAAGAGTGTTAATTCCCCCAAAGTCATACACGCTATACCCAAGACCCAATACAATGCAGTAAAAGGCAAGACGGTCTAACCACTTAGGCGGGTCTTTGGCAGTACCTCGCAAAGCGGTTACCAGACCAAGCAGCATCGCCGGACCGCCGCCGGCCTCCAAAGCCGCAGCTATCCACGCATGCTTGCCCGCCAGAAGAATCACCCAAGCCGGCAGACCAAGCAGGTACAAGACCCAAGAACCAACGCGCCATTGTTTGTACAAAACCAGCTTACCCCGTGCTTTGGCTTGTTCAGAGAAAGCAAAGAAAATCTTGTTGAGGGTGTAGAACAACCCTCCCCAAATTTGAAGCAGGGTCTCCACACTAGTCTCCTCCTTTTGAGACCCGTTAATTTAACATATATTTCATATACTGTCAAGATTTATGGTCAAAATAAATTCATTTTTGCTTTTGTTTATAAGATATATTTAAAATAATAAATTTTTGTGCAAAAAAATTGACACAAAATTAAAACATAACTATACTAGTTAAGTCTAAATTAGACCTTATATGCAAGAACAACATTTTATACTTCAAAATTCGCTTATCACTTTAGGTTTCTCGAGCAAAGAAGCAGACATTTATCTGTCTTTACTCGAACTTGGCAAGGGTACTGTATCACAAATAGCACAAAGAGCAGCTATAAACAGAACTACTTGTTACCATATTTTAAATTCGTTACTTACCAGGGGGGTAGTAAATATTTCCGGCAAAGAGCCAAAACAAGAATACGCGGCGGAAAACCCAGACAAAATAATTGCTATGTTTAACCACTACATAGAAAAAAACCAAGCGTTTATAGAACAAGCAAAAAACATAATCCCGCAACTTAAAAGTATTCATAATGTAAAAGACAGGCCAAAGGTTAGATTTTATGAAGGAATGGAAGGCATAAAAGAAGTATACGAAGACACCTTAACTTCCAAGGAGCCTATTCGGGCTTTTGCCCATGTTGAAGACAACAACGTGGCTTTGCCTGAATATTTTCCGGACTATTACTTTAGACGTGCAAAAAAGAAAATTCCTATTCGCGCAATTTTTCCGGACACCCCAGCCGCAAGGGAACTTAGAAAAGACGACAAAATTCAAATAAGGCAAACCGCGCTGGTCCCTGCCGACAAATATTCCTTTACTCCAGAAATTAATATTTACAACAACAAAATTATGATAGCCTCTTGGCGCGAAGAACTTGGTATCACCATAGAAAGTGCCGAAATTGCCGAGGCGATGAAAAAGATATTTGAACTGGCGTGGCTTGAGGCGAAAAGACAGGACGGTAAAAAATAAAGACAGGAATCCGTACGGATCACCTATCTTTTGCTTCGCCGCTTGCAAGCAGCGGGGTTTAAATTTGTGGGGGACAAGGCTCTTATTTGCCTTCTTGTTTGTTCGCCTTTCTTTCGATCTTGCATTCGATTTTACGAATCGCTCGATCGATAGGAAAATTGCCGCGCCCTTTTCTGGACAAAAGAAGCACGGGATAGACGCAGTCCTCATTAAAATCAATTATCATATGCTGTTTGCCGTCCTTCGAAGACAAACGCGAAACATCCAATTTTCCGTTCCTGAACTGGGCGCAACACTCGCGGCATTCCCAATAATCGTTATTGTTAACATCCACGGCGTTCTTGTCGCAGAGGGGGCATGAAAGATGCCTTCTCTTTGTGCACAGCTCTAAAAGTTGGGTTTGTAAACATCCAGGTTTGTGCGGGCCCTGAATCCTCCCGCAGTGGGGGCAAGGGATCGCAATAACCAAAGCCGTATTCATGGTTAACTTCATAAACCTCCTTATAACTCACTCTTTCAAAAAAACTAAACTAATTTTCTTATACGTTTAAACCCCGCCGGGTGATTTTTGTTTTAACGTGTAATAATACAGTATATTTAATATATTGTCAATATTAAGCGTCATTTTCATTGTGTAAAAAGGTTTTATTTAGGCTAAATTTCTATATTTTATATTTTTTGTGGAAAGCTATTGACACAATTCAAGAAATAGCATATACTTTATATATGCTAGACATTAACTCTCCTCTATATAAAAGTCTAATTTCGATTGGTTTTTCTGAAAAAGAAGCCTTGGTCTATTTGGCTTTATTGGAATTAGGCAAAAGAACTGTTTCGCCAATTGCCAGAAAGTCGGGTATAAACAGAACTACGGTTTATGACATCTTAGAGTCTTTAATTTCAAAAGGCTTGGTTAGTATTTCAGGCAAAGAACCGCTTCAGGAATACGTCGCTGAAAGCCCGGACAAAATATTAAAAAAAATTCAAGATGAAATAGAAACAAAACAACAAGAGCTTTTACAAGCACAAAATTTGGTGCCACAGCTTAAATCTCTACACAATATTACAGATAGGCCGAAAGTTATGTTCTATGAGGGCATGAAGGGTGTTGAGCAAGTTTATGAGGACACACTAGCATCGCACGAAACCATTTTAGCTTATGCTAACGTAAACGAAATGCACAAAGCCTTGCCTGATTATTTTCCTAAATATTACAAAAGAAGAACCAATAAAGGCATTCATATAAAAGCCATAGTTCCTTCCAACGAAGCTGGGGTAGAAAGAGCGGGCAAAGACGCGGAGGAAGCTAGGGAATCCGCGCTCGTACCGGCTGACAAAGTTTACTTTTCACCCGAAATAAATATTTATGATAACAAAGTAATGATAGCTTCTTGGAAAGAAAAACTTGGCATAATTATAGAAAGCAAAGAAATAAGTGCCGCTATGAAAACAATTTATAACCTTGCGTGGGCGGAAGCAAAAAGACTTGATAGAAATTCAAATAAATAATTTTTACTCTTGCAAAAATTCTTTGGATCTGCTATAATGTATATAGAAAAGCTAATTCTTCTCCATTTGGAGAACGAAACAAAAATAAAACACAATTAAATAAAAAAAATTGTAACCCGCTTTAGCGGCATTATCGCCTCAATTTATTGGGCGGTTAGCCTACGGGTTAATCCATAGGCTAAAAGACTCTTCTTTTTGGCTTTTCATCCAAAAAACCCCTGCTACCAAAATACTCCCTGAAGGAGTTGGTGGAATTAGGGGTTTTTAAAATATCAAAATTATTGTAAAATAAATTACAGAAACTAATAATTAATCTACAGAAAACTGCAGAACCTGAATTACAAAAGTTGCTTAAATTTTGTAGTTTTCTGTGGTGCTTAAAACGAGCTTATGGATTTGGCAAAATTAAAAGAAATATACGAAGAAAAATATCAGAAACTTTTAACTATGGATTTTGACGAGTGGATGGACCAGGCTCCGCAAACCGAAGACCAGGCTTACGAAATTTTGGAGGACATAGACAAAGAACTTAAAGACACCCAAGAAGAATATGAGCAGGCAAGTGGCGACGCTAAATGGGAATTAGGAGAATACCGGGAAATGCTGCATAATAAATATCAGCTCATAGAAGAAATGTTTGGTTTAGAATCTACAGATGAATAGATTTACTAAATACGAATCTATACTAATATACTAATATCAAACAAAAGGATTGGTATATTAGTAATTATTAGTATTTAATAAATATATGTTGTACGTTGTCGCAACTCCAATAGGAAACTTAGAAGACATTACTTTAAGAGCTATAAAAAGCCTTAAGTCATGCAATTTTGTAATTGCCGAAAACCCAGGTTATAGCAACAGACTGCTTCAGCATATAGACGCCTGGCCAAAAGAGGTCGTACAGTTTGCGGAATTTAACGAACAGCAGGTGGTAAAAGAATTAACCCGGCGCTTACAAAAACAAGACGGTTGTTTAATAACCGACGCAGGAACTCCCGGAATTAGTGACCCAGGCTTTAGGCTAGTTCGTGAATGCGTAGCGCAAAACGTAGCCGTAGTTCCCATCCCCGGAGCAAGTGCGGCCATTGTGGCGCTGTCCGCCTCCGGTCTTCCTACGGACAAATTTATGTTTTTAGGTTTTTTGCAAAAAACCGCGGCAAAGGCGGTTTCGGCTTTGCAGTCTGCCGCGGACGCAGAAGCTACTGCCATTTTTTACGAAAGTCCTGAACGAATACTTAAAACTCTTTCCTATATTTCCAACGCCTTTCCAAATTCCCAAGTTGTAATAGCGCGCGAGCTTACCAAAATGCATGAAGAATTCATTCGAGGCACTCCGGACGACGTAATACACCAACTTAAAGACCGCGCGGCTATTAAAGGGGAAATGACCGTGCTTGTGTCATTTAAAAATTAAATAAAATTAGCAAATTAAATAAAATTTATGGACAAAATCGACCTTCAAAAAAGAACTAAACAATTTGCCATAAGAATTATTAAACTTTCACAACATTTAGAAAAATTAGGAACGGTAGGAATTGTAATTGCTAAACAAATTTTAAGATCAGGCACATCTGTCGCTGCCAACTACCGCGCTGTTTGTTGAGCTAAGTCCGCAAAAGATTTCATTAACAAACTTGGGGTGGTTGCAGAAGAAGCAGATGAAACTCAATTTTGGCTTGAATTAATAATTGAATCAAAATTAATGAATGAAGCGGAAATCCAAGATTTGTTAAAAGAGGCCTCGGAAATAACAGCCATTATGACAGCGTCAAAATATTCAGCCACGAAAAATCTTAGGAATAAATAAATTTTACTTAATTTTATTTAATTTCAAAATTTTATTTAATCATCATGTCCGGACACAGCAAATGGAGCCAAATTAAACGTACCAAAGGCGTACTTGATCAAAAGCGCGGGCTTTTATATTCCAAGCTCGGAAAAAAAATATCTATAGCGGTTAAAGAAGGCGGGGGCAGTGGTGACCCAAGCGTTAATTTTAAGCTTAAAAGCGCGGTGGACTACGCCAAAGACCAAGGCATGCCGAATGACAACATAGAACGGGCCATAAAAGCCGCAACCGGCGGAGGAGCTGGGCAAATACAAGAAGTTGTTTACGAAGGCTACGGGCCTTTTGGCACAGCCTTTTTAGTAGAATGCGCGACTGACAACTCTAATAGAACTTTTCAAAATATCCGCCATATATTTTCTAAACACAACGGCAGTATAGGTGCACAAAACAGTGTTGCCTGGCAATTTTCTACCAAAGGACAAATATTAGTTGAGCGGGATTATAATCTTTCCGCCATTGAGTTAGCGGCCATAGACGCGGGTGCCGATGACGTAAGAGAATCAACCGAAGGTTTAGAAATTTATACCAAACCACTTGAACTAAATAAAATAAAACAAGTCTTAGCACAAGCCGGAGCGAAAATAGCCCGGGCAGACATTATAAAAGAATCTTCCCAAGGCGTGGACTTAACCGAAGACCAAAAGCCCAAAGTCGACAGTCTGTTTGCGGAATTAGAAAATGATGAAGACGTGATCTCGGTTCATACATCAGCTAACCTATAATCCTATGGAACGTAGTGAGCAAGAAAAAGGAATTCAGACAATTTTTGTTAAGCAAGAATTTTTGGATCAAATAAAAAAAGGGTCAAAAACAGCAGAAGCAAGACCTGGCTTTAGCATTCCAATAAAGCCCATAATAGGAGAAAAAATTATTTTTAAATCTTCTCAAGACTCAGTCATGGTTATTACCACATCTATCGAAACCTATAAAAGCCTTGATTACCTATTACAAGTGAATGATACACGTAGGTTTGGCAGCAACATTACAAAAGATAACGCTAAGGGCATTTGGAAAAGACTTTATCCTAATTATAAAGGCGGCGATATTATTGTTATAAATTTCAAAATAAATGATCATCCTCGGAATTGACCCCGGTACCGCTACAACCGGCTATGGTATTATCGAAATAGCTAAATCAAACCAGCCCAAGCTGGTTGATTTTGGAGTGATTGCTACCGATAAAAAACTTTCCGATGCAGAACGGTTAAAAATTTTGGCAGATGACCTATCTAACATCATCGAGAAGCATAAACCAGCAGCAGTAGGTATTGAAAAAATATTTTTTACTACCAACCAAAAAACTATTATTACAGTCACACAAGCCCGAGGGCTTACGTTATACATTTGCGAAAAAAATAAAATTCCTATTTACGAATACACACCCTTACAAGTAAAAAACTTTATTTGCGGTTATGGCAAAGCAGAAAAAAAACAAGTTCAATATATGGTGCAAAAAACTTTTAACTTAAAAAAAGTGCCTAAGCCAGACGACGCCGCAGACGCACTTGCGGTTGCTATGTGTGCGGGTTTTTTTCACTCTAAGACTAGACATATTAAATAGGCGCTGGTATACTTTTTGTACAATTCTTTTTAAGAATTGTTTAAGTTTAAATAATAACTTCCCCTATTCTCCTATTATTCGGAGGGGAGGAGGAAGGAAAGGAAAGTAAAATGTTTTTTGACGACGAAGCAATGGGAACCCCAACAGACGGCGGAATGAACGACGGCAGCATGCCGGCTGACGACACCGCCACCGACACCGAAGAAAAAGAAGAAGGCGGCGAAACTGCCGCTATGTAACGTTCACAGATACACGGATAAATACAGATTGCACAGATTTTAAAACCCCCTCGCTTTGAGGGGGTTTTAAGTTTATATATACAAGCTTTGTCATTCCGGAATTCTGTACAACTATTTATATGGGCAGAATATCCGGAATCTATTTTATTGCTCTATTCTGGATCCCGGATATTTTTTCGACTAACTTTATACTGAGACGAAAAAATTCCGGGATGACGGACTTATTTTATTTTCACAAATTTTCTTTTGCCAACCTGGAGCAAATATTCTTTTTGTCCGTCTAGCATAAGCTCCATATCGCCGCTGGTTTGCTGATCCACCTTAACACCCTTTTGCTCAATAAGCCTTCTGGCCTCTGACTTGCTTGCTGCCTGCCCGGTTAAAACAATCAACTCTGATAATTTGTAACTACCGCTTTTAAACTTTTTTGTTTCAATTTCTTCAGGCAACTCACCTTTACTGAATTGATTAATAAAGGCTTCTTTAGCAACCAAAGCTTTTTTTTCGCCATGGTAAAGCTTGGTAATTTCTTCGGCTAGTTTTAATTTCTGATCCCTAGGATTCGGCAATTTCATTATTTCATCTATTTCCCTAATTTCCACTCTTGTAGCCAAAACAAAATACTTTTTTATTAAACCATCGGGAATAGACATTATTTTTCCAAACATATTGTTAGGCTCTTCGGTAATGTTTACCGTGTTGCCCCAAGAAGAAGACATTTTCCTTCCGTCTGTACCTTCCATAATTTGTGTGGTTAAAATATCCTGCGGCTCTTGCCCGTAGGCTTTTTGTATTGTGCGTCCGGCCAGCAAATTAAACCTCTGGTCTGTACCGCCAAGCTCCACATCGGCCTTCACAGCAACTGAATCGTAGCCCTGCATAAGAGGGTAAAGAAGCTCCCTGAGCGAAACAGGTTTGCCGGCTTTAAGCCGCAAGGCAATATTTTCCCGCGAAGACATTTCGTGCAAGCCAAACAAATTAGCCAACTTGCCAATTTCTGCAAACCCCAGTTTTTTTAGCCACTTGGAGTTGTAATGCATTTCAGCTTTTTTGGGGTCTATAATTTTTCCCGCCTGGGCAAAATAGCTTTTTAGGTTGGCCTTTATTTCTTTTTCAGAAAGCATGGGACGTTCTGACTCTTTGTCCGAAGTGTCGCCAATAAGGCCGGTAAAATCGCCGACTATAAAAACCACCTTATGTCCCAATTCCTGAAAAGCCCTTAGCTTCCACAAAACTACTGCTCGGCCAATATGAATATTGGGGGAGGTTGGGTCTATGCCCAATTTAACTCTCAACTTTTTTTTGCTCTTTAAAAGGCTTTCTAAATGCGCCTTGTCTATAACTTCCTCCACACCTCTGGTTAAAATTTCTTCGATTTGATTCATAAAGTTTGAATTAAGTATATAAATAATACCATTTTTTTAAATATTTAAAAAGAAAACCCCTACACCCAAGGCCGTTGCGGCTGGGTATAGGGGGTTTTGCACTCAACGAAAAGACAGATCAAGTCGCAGGGTTGAAAGCACTGACCACATCTTGCGCTCGCTTGGCAAATACTCGATCGACCAACACAGTATCAGGAGTGGCCACAAATTGGATGCCGGACCGAAACCATGTCCAGAGCATATCTTCCCGAGGTTCCATAATCCCGAACCGCGCCGAACGAAGCTTGTTCTGAACCCCGGCAACCGCATTCTTTATCGTTTGCTCGACACCCAAATCCCCGGTGCGGAACCCTTTGTCGCTAGTAATGTGCAGGTCGAATGGACCAAAAAACACCATATCAACCCCGGCAACCGCAGAAATTGCGGGCAGATTTCCGAGCGCTTTAGGCGTCTCGGCCTGAACAACAACGCACATATTTTCGTTCGCTTGTTGGTAATACTGCGGGTTGCCCCCATACAAGTTGCAAGGCATATGCCCCGCACCGCCCCGTTTACCTAAAGGCGGATACAAGAGCATGCTTACTACTTCGGCTGCTTGCTCTGCTGTGTCGATCATGGGAATAACGAACAAGCGCACCCCACCATCAGCAAGATGCTGCAACCAGTCACGGTTCGCCACGGGCACCCTGACGCCGAACTCGCATTCTTTCTGTTGTTCAGCCTGAAGCGCCATGAAACCATTACGCAGATTCAAAAGACGCTCCACGCTCATTCCAGGATTGTGCTCAGCGTCAGCCAAACAGACATGATACCCGTGCTTCCATCCGGCCGCAATCATATGAGGAGAGCCTGTCGCACTCCACATCACATTCAAAAATTCGCCCTTACGGAGCCTTTCCTTTGCAAAATTCATATACCTCCTAATCTAATCCCTACTACGGATTGTCCGCATATTTTATACCCAAAATTTATTTTTAGCAAGCTTATTTATAGCCTTTCAAAACCCAAAAAAAACAATTATAATACCCCTATGCATATTTACAGTTTTGAAAGCAAAGACAAGGACAAAAAAATTAGAGTAAAAAAAGTAAGAAGCAAAGGCGGCAAATGGGATTTGCGAACAATTGCTTTATGGGCTTTTAGGTTTGCGGCGGTGGGCGTTTTTTTGCTCGCGATTTTATTTTTGTATTACAGCAAAGACTTGCCCGACCCGGGCAAGCTAATTAGCAGAGAAGTGGCGGAGAGTACAAAAATTTACGCGCGCGACAATTCACTATTGTATGAAATTCACGGAGAAGTAAAAAGAACTTTGGTGCCGTATGATCAAATTTCAGAAAATTTAAAAAAGGCCACCATTGCCATAGAAGACAAAGACTTTTACAAACATCACGGAATTTCCTTCAGGGGAATTGCCAGAGCGGTTTTGCGCTTAGCCATTAACTTGGACCGAAGCGGGGGAGGCGGAAGCACCATAACCCAGCAGCTGGTTAAAAACGCAATTTTACGAAACTATAGCGCCTGGGACAGAAAACCGCGCGAGTTAATTTTAAGCCTTGCCATGGAAACGCGCTATTCCAAAGACCAGATCTTAGAATTTTACCTTAACGAAATTCCTTATGGTAAAAACACCTACGGGGCGGAGGCCGCCAGCCAAAGCTATTTTGGAAAAAGCGCCAAAGACCTAAGCTTGGCGGAAAGCGCTTACCTAGCCGCACTGCCGCAGTCGCCCAGCCGCTACAACCCCTTTGGGCCAAACAGGGCTTTGCTCGACGGCAGAAAAGACTACGTGCTAACCAGAATGCGGGAAGACGGCTATATTTCTGCAGAACAAGAAAAACAGGCTAAGGAAGAAAAAGTTGCCTTTAGCGAAATAAAAACCGGAATTACCGCACCCCATTTTGTGTTTATGGTGGAAGATTATTTGGCACAAAAATTTGGCGAAAAAACTTTACAGGAAGGCGGGCTTAAAGTTTACACAACATTAGATCCGCGCTTACAAAAAATCGCCGAAGAAGCCATAAACAAATATGCGGAAACCAACGTAAAAAAATATAACGCAAATAACGAAGCTTTGGTCGCCATTGACCCTAAAACCGGGCAGGTTTTAGCTATGGTGGGCAGTAAAAATTATTTTGGAAAAAGCGAACCGGAAGGCTGCGGACCGGGCAAGTGCCTGTTTGACCCGCAGGTCAACGTAGCTATTTCTCCGCGCCAGCCTGGCAGCAGTTTTAAACCCTATGTTTACGTAACCGCTTTTAGCAAAGAAAACAAATACGCCCCGGCTACCATGCTAATGGACGTGGTAACGAATTTCGGCAAATTCAATAACAAAGACTACATTCCCAATAATTACGACGGCAGCGAGCACGGTATTGTTTCCATGAGGCAAGCTTTGGCAGGCTCCTTAAACATTCCGGCTGTAAAAACCCTGGCCTTAGTCGGCGTAGACAACGCAACTCAAACCGCCCGAAAGCTTGGTATTACCAGCCCGCTTGCTAACTGCGGACTGTCTTTAGTGTTAGGCGGATGCACTGTTAAATTAGTTGACCATGTGGCTGCTTATTCTGTTTTAGCCAACAACGGAGTTAAAAATGAAAAAACTTTTATTTTGCAAATAAAAGACAAATCAGGTCAGACAGTGGAGGAATTTCAGCCGCGCCCGCAAGAAATTTTAGATCCTCAGGCAGTCTACCTGTTAACCAGCATTATGAGCGACAACAATGCCAGAGCTTATGTTTTTGGCCCAAACTCGCCGCTCACATTGCCCGGACGAACAGTAGCGGCTAAAACCGGCACCACCAATGACTGGAACGACGGCTGGACCATGGGCTTTACTCCTTCTTTAGCCGCCGGAGTTTGGGCGGGTAATAGCTGCGGGGGCAAAGACCCCAAATGTCTTATGAAGCGGGGAGCTGACGGGGTAGTTGTGGCTGCGCCTATTTGGAGGGAATTTATGTTAAACGCGCTTAAGGACACGCCTGCAGAAGAATTCACAAGGCCAAACGGCATAAGAGAAATAGATGTAGACAGTATTTCAGGAAAACTGCCGACCCAGCTAACTCCTACCACAAAGAAAGAAGTTTTTGCCGACTATTCGGTTCCCACCGAGTACGACAACGTGCACCAAGCTGTTCAGATTGATTCCATAACAGGCCTCCCTGCCACGCCCGAAACTCCGCCCAATCAAATATCTTTTAGAACATATGTAGTGCTTCATAGCGAAAGACCGCAAAATTCTTACTGGGAAGACCCGGTTGTAAACTGGGCCTTAAAAAACGGCTATGGCTACCCGGCGGGACTTAGCGCCAGCACCACGCCAATTTTAAGCGGAGACCCTCCGGCGGTTAGCATTAACCAACCCGAAGACGATTTTACCGTATTAAATTTGCCGCTGCATATTGAAGCCGCGGCAACAGGCCCAAGCCCGATTGCCAGAGTAGATATTTCGGTAGACGGAATTTTCGTACAAAGCTTAAACTCCGCCCCGTACAGCTTTAACATAAACAAAGACTATGGAAAAGGAATTCATACCATTGCGGCAAAGGCAGTAGACGTAAACGGCAAGTCTGCCGACACCAGTATTTCTGTAAATTTTGAAATTAACGGCGGACTTCAGGTGCCTACGCCAACTCCATAATATGCAATATTTGTTGCCGCTTACATTTTTATTCACCCCCCTTTACGCAATAAAGATAAACATTTTAGGCTTACCTGCCAATTTTTTCATGTTGTGGGTATTTTTTGTTTGGGTAGTTTTCGGAATATTCTTACTAAGCAAAAATCATCTAACTAATCTTTTTGCGTCAATAAAAAAATGCGAAGTAAAAATTTTATACTTCATTTCTTTATTTTTACTTGGCTCGCTAATTTCGCTTTTTGTCTCGGGCATTAATCAAAAAACTTTGGGGGAACTTTTAGTATTATTTGTTCAGCCCATTAGCTTGTATTTTATAGGCAAATATTTATTTCAAGAATTTCCTAAGTCTCGTAACTTGCTAATTACTACCTGCTACTTGCTACTCGGCCTTTTTGGTCTCTACGCCATTGTTCAGTATTTTACAGGCTTAGGCCTTCCGCTTTTATTCCAAGGCAACGACTTTGAACCGCGCCGCGCTGTAAGTTTTTTTGCACATTCAAATTTTTACGCCCTTTGGTCAGCGCCAATATTGGCGTTTTTAATTGGGGATTTGTGGGAAAGTATTAAAAATAAAGTATTTAGTATAAAGTATTTAAAAATTTCCGCTTGGCTACTCGGCTGTTTTGGCTTACTGCTGTCGCTCTCGCGCGCGGGGTGGCTCGGTTTATTAATGGCGGCTTTGGTATTTGTTTTTCTGGCGGCAGATAAAAAAGCCAAACAAGCCTTTTTTTATGCCGGGCTGCTGTTTGCAATAATTGTGCTTTTTATACCCAGCACCAGGCACAGGCTGACTTCGCCTTTGCGCGGAGAAAAGTCTGCTTCCTCGCGCCTAACGCTTTGGCAAAGCGGCATAACTGCCGTTAAGCAGTCGCCGGTTTTTGGCTTGGGGCTTGGCGGCTATTCTGAAAACTACCGCCTGCTTATAACCGACCAAACTTTGCCTGACCACAATTTTCCCCACAATATATTTTTAAATTTTTGGGTTGAAACAGGAATATTGGGTCTTGTAGGATTAATAGGGATAATAAGCCTGCTAATATACCGTGGTTTAAGTGAACGTAAAAATATTTTAAAACTTTCTGTAGCACTTTTTTTAATTGCCCTTTTAACCCAAGGACAATTAGACAACCCATATTTAAAAAACGACCTCGCGGCCGTGTTTTGGATAGTACTAGCATTAGTATAAGCAAAAAACTGCTAACTATCGATAGTGTTCTT
Source organism: uncultured Candidatus Saccharibacteria bacterium (assembly GCA_964483665.1). Lineage (GTDB taxonomy): Bacteria > Patescibacteriota > Doudnabacteria > UBA920 > UBA920 > JAEUSF01. The sequence goes on along the minus strand of CAZACP010000008.1, from coordinate 25,867 downwards.
GTGTTTTTTTCTATTTTTTTAGCCTAATAACTATTCGTCTGTAAGGCTCTTCGTCTACGCTTTCGGAAAAAACTTCGGGCGCATGCTCCTGCAGGTAAGCATGTACAATTCTTCGCTCGTAGTTTGGCATAGGCTCTAAGGCCTGGGCCCTGCCGGTCTTTTTTAACTGCTCCACCGCGCCGCGGGCGGTTTCTTTTAAGAACCATTCGCTCTTCATTTTGTAGTCGTCCACGTCCAAAGTAAAATAGACCGGGGCAGAACCCGCAAACTTTTTTGAAGCCATTGCCTGAAGCAGGGTCTGCATGGCATGCAAAGTTAAACCTTGCCTGCCTATAAGCAAATAGGAGTCGCGCGAAGCAGCTATATTAAAAACCAAACCCTTAGTCACGCTTTCTTCATAAGAAACCGCGGACTCAAAACCCGCGGCTCTTAAAAAGCCCTCAATAAGTTCTTTTATCTGTTCTATGTGGGAATAGTCGGTCATTTGCTAGTTGGTAGTGAGTGGTTGGTAGTAAGTAGCCGGCAGGAATAACCCCGCTTGTTTGGCTAAACGCTACTTACTATCTACTACTATTACTTCTGTCTTCTGTTTACGGATTATATAATATTGCTGACCAATTGCAAAGAGGGTGGTTACTATCCAGTAAAGCGGCAACCCGGCAGGAAGCTTAAGAGCAATAAATACGCTTAAAAGCGGCAAAATATATGTAGTTTGCGCCTGCATCATTTTTGCTGTCGGGTCGTCGGAAGGAGAGGCTTTTGCCAGCATCATTTTTGACTGCCAAAACTGGGAAGCACCGGCAATAACTCCGAAAATCCAAGAAGGCTTAGAAAGATCAACTAACCCCAAAAAATACGGGCTAATGTTCTCTGGCGCCTTAACAAAATTGTATAGCCCGGTAATTTCATTGTGTCCCAAGGCAGCGTTAAAAACCTGGTACAAACCAATTAATATAGGCAATTGTAAAAGCAGGGGCAAGCAGGAAGAAAATGGGTTTATTTTATGCTCTTTGTAAAGCTCCATCATGGCTTTAGCCTCAGCCTCTTTATTGCCTTTATGCTGCTGCCTGAGTTGGGCAAGCTTGGGTTGCAAGTCGTTCATGGCCTTTTGGCTTTTTAAAGACTTATGAAAGGAAGGCGCAAGCAACAGCCTTATAACCACAGTCACAACAATAATTACAATACCCATATCGTGTCCGGGCAGGATATTGTAAAAAAATACCAAAAGGTTTAAGAGAGGGTAGTAAATTATTGTATGGTAAAGATTAGAAAACATAAATAAATTTTTTGATGCAAAACTAATTAGTGATTGTACTTAGGGACCGAGTCGATTTTTGGTTCGCTAAACGGGTTGCATTTTACAATTCTTAATAACCCCATAAAACCCCCCTTTATAAGCCCGTGCTTTGTTATGGCCTGCTTACTATATTCGCTGCAGGAAGGATAAAATTTGCAATAGCCATGAGGAAATCTGAGTTTTAACCAGCCGTGGTCAGGGGATAATGTTTTTTGGTACAGATTAATAAATTCCACCGCTACCCGGCTGGGGATTTTTGCTACAAATTTTATTATTTTTCCCATATTATTTAAGTAACTTCCATTTTTTAAAAGCGGTTTCTATATTTTCCATTAACCTGTCTTCAGAAATTTTAACAGCCGAGGGTTTTAACATTATTACATAATCGCCCAAAGCCAAAACATTTAAATTCTGGCGAACAAATTCCCGAATTATTCTTTTTAGCCTATTGCGTTTAACCGCCCGCTTGTCTACCTTTGTTGATATCACCACAGTAATTCTGGTTTCTCCCTGGTCTTTTCTTTGAAATCTGAGGTTAAATTCCTGGTTAAAAAAACCCCGCCCTGCTTTTAACACCGCTTGAACTGCGGTGGTTTTTGCTAGGCGGTTAGTCTTTTTTAACATACCCGTAATTGATTTTCAATCCTAACTTTAAATTGCCGGATTGAACATTAATTGAAATAAAATCTGCCTAATCCTTACTGGCTTTTTTCTCTAAACACCAAACTTATAAAGCCAGTTTTTTTCGACCCTTGCTTCTGCGGCTTTTTATAACATTCCGCCCTGCGTTAGTCTTCATTTTTGCCCTAAAACCATGCCTGCGTAGGCGACGTAATTTTTTTGGCTGATAGGTTCTTTTCATATTAAGAAAACAGAGAAACACTGATATTCACCGAGTGGCACGGATCGATAATAATATAAGCTTACTTTAAAATTATCGTAAGTCTTTATAAAACAAGTCCGTGTACTTCGGTAATAGTCTGTGTTGTCAGCGATATTAATTTTTAACTTTCCTTATTTTACAGAAATTAAGCATTTTAGTCAATTTTGTACCCTTGGGAAGTCGGGTTTGGTCTAAAGGCACACGTTTTCCACACCTTATTAACATAAAAATTATTTGCCTGCTTATTTATGAGGAAAAATGGCAATTTTACATGTTGATAACTCACTGCTAAACTATTAAAATAATAGTTGCATACATTTGACCTTAATCCTGCTAACGAAATAAAAACTACTAACTTCTTTTTTTACAAATGACAAATCAACAACTCTGGCAAGCAATTTTAGGCCATCTAGAAATTTCGCTTAGTAAAGCCAATTTTAATACTTGGTTTAAAAATACCAGCATAATAGAAAAAGGGGACTACCACATAACAGTAAATGTTCCCGACCTATTCCATAAAAACTGGATTCATAACAAATATCACCAAGAAATGCTCAAGGCGCTTAAGTCGCTTGCCCCGGAAATCAAAGAAGTAAAATACCAGGTGGGACAATTAGGCCATTTGCCCACAAACCAAGGCCAAAATACAAAATCTGCCACGAAACCACAAGAAACAAACGCGCAGAATTACACCGAAAATACCCAAAACCCAAACGGGCTTAATCCAAAATACACGTTTGAAACCTTTATTGTCGGGAAAAATAGCGAACTCGCCCATGCCGCAAGCCAAGCGGTAGCAAAAAGTCCGGGCGGCCAATACAACCCGCTGTTTATATATGGGGGAGTGGGTTTGGGAAAAACCCATTTAATGCACGGGGTTGGCCACGAACTTTTAAAAGCTAACCCAAAGGCAAAAATTTTCTACGCGTCGAGTGAAAAGTTTACGAATGACTACATAGACGCGCTCAAAGAAAAGCGGATTGAAGAATTTAAAAAGTTCTATAGAAACCTAGACGCTCTTTTAATTGACGATGTACAATTTATTGCCGGAAAAGAACAGACCCAGGAAGAATTTTTCCATACTTTTAACGAACTTAGGGACAAAGGCAAGCAAATTATTATTACTTCTGACAGACCCCCAAAGGACATACCCTCTATTGAGCAACGCTTGGTCAGCCGCTTTGAATGGGGCATGTTGGTAGACATTCAGGTGCCGGACCTTGAAACCCGCATGGCAATACTTCGGACAAAAATGGAAAAACGCGGCACTTCTTTAGAAGAACCCATTCTTTTTTATATTGCCGAAAACATACAAAGCAACGTAAGAGAGCTTGAGGGAGCCTTAAATAAGCTGGCTGTTTACCAACAAATGCAAAACAGAGGGCTTTTATTAGAACAGGCAAAAAACATTCTTGGCAGCATTATTGGCACCAAAAAAAGAGTGACATCAGCGCGAAAAATTGCCGAAGCTGTGGCAGAATTTTACAACATTAGTATGGACGACCTAATAAAACAGTCGAGAAAAAAAGAATATGTTAAACCGAGGCAGATTGCCATGTATTTAATACGAAAAGAACTAGATAGCTCTTTCCCTTCTATTGGGGATTTCTTTGGCGGCAGAGACCACACAACAGTTATGCACGCTGTGGAAAAAATATCATTATTAACAAAAGATAAGGATAATTTTAAGCAGGAAATAAATTTAATTATGGATAAGGTGTTTATGTAGTGTTGGAAAAAGTAATTTTTACTTCTTGTGTTCACAACAAATTTTCTTTAAGGTACACAACAAGTAACTTACCCATACTTTTCCCTAGCCTTTTCCACAACAAGACAATAATAAAAATCTTATTCAGCGCTTTATAGTTAACCCTTTTAAACTTTATCCCCTTTTTCACAAGCTTTATTACTGTTATTAATTTTTTATAATTTATATTACTTATATGAAGGTAATTTGCACGCAAGAAAACTTAAAAAACGGACTACTGACTACAGGAAGAATAATATCTCCTAGTAATACATTACCTGTACTAAATAACTTTTTATTAAAAACCGAACATGGTCAACTCAAAATTTCTTCAACTAACTTAGAAATAGCAATAACCACTCAAATAAGGTGTAAGATTGAAGAAGAAGGTGAGGTAACTGTCTATGCAAAAACTTTTAGCGATTTAGTTAGTAATCTTCCTAATACCAACCTAAGTTTAGAAACCAAGCCGGGAGAACTAAAAATTGAAACTGAAAGTTATCACACTTCGATAAAAACCCTTCCCGCGGAAGATTTTCCATTAATTCCACAAATAGAAAAAAATAACACCATTGTAGTTTCGGGAAAAGAATTAAAAAAAGCGCTGGACCAGGTTATTTTTGCGGCTTCTAATAATCAAACCCAGCCGGAAATATCCGGTATTATGTTTTACTTTGGAAAGGAACTAAAGATTGCGGCTACTGACCGGTACAGGCTGGCTGAAAAGAAAGTTGTTTTAGAAAAAAAATCCGAGCAGGAACAAATAGTGATTGTTCCCCAAAAAACCGCTCAGGAACTGTCTAGAATAGTTGGTAACCTAACACCTGAAGCGAATGTGGAAATAATTGTAAACCAGAACCAAATTAGCTTTGATATAAATCAAACCCAAATCATAAGCAGATTGGTAGACGGCCAATACCCCGACTATCAGCAAATTATCCCCACAGATTTTAAGGTTAACATACAAGTAGAGAAAAAGCCCTTGGTTAGCGCGCTTAAAGCCGGTGGAATTTTCAGCCAGGCCGGAAGCAGTGTGGTGTTTGGTTATGAGGGCGGAAAAATACAATTGTCGTCAGAGTCCGCAGATGTCGGCAGTAGTCAGGTGGTAATCCCCGCGGAAGTGGGTGGGGAACCGGGGCAACTGCTTTTAAACTTCCATTATGTACTTGATTGCTTAAATGCCCTGGATGTAGATAAGATTAATATTAAAATAATAGACGATAATTCACCTGCTTTAATTTTGCCCGAAGGCCAGCAGGATTATGTATATTTGGTAATGCCGATAAAAAATTAATAATACAGAAAAGCACGGATATTTACAGATTACACGGATCGCAATTAGTATGTTCCGTGATATCAGTTATTGCTTCCGTGGCGCTCTGTGATTTTATGAAAATAACAAGAATAAAATTAAAAAACTTTCGCAATTATCCGGATTTGGATCTGGAAATTAACAGCACTACTGTGGTGCTTTCCGGGCCTAACGCTGTTGGGAAGACTAATCTTTTAGAATCTGTTTATTTTGCCTCTTTGTTTAAATCTTTTAGGGATGATAATGAATTTATTTTTCTAAAAGAAACCCAAAATTCCGAAGTGGAGTTTGAGGTGGAAAAAGGCGGGGAAAGCCATATTATAAAAGTTTTTTTGGAAAAACGGGAAAAAATTTACGCGAATTTTTTGGTAGACGGAGTAAAAAAACGAAAAGCCGAAGCCCAAGGGTTTGTTAGGGTGGTGATTTTTGAACCTACCGACGTGGATATGTTTACCAAGCAACCCGAGGGCAGGCGAAAATATTTGAACATGGTTTTGTCACAAAAGAATCCGCAGTACTTGGAAGATTTGGGCGAGTACAAAAAAGCCATGTTTTATAAGAACAAAATTTTGCAAAATTTGCGGTCCGGGATAGGTGGAAGTGAGCAGGAGCTTTTGTCCTGGAACGAACAAATGGTGGTTTTGGGCAGCAGGATAATAAAAGAAAGAAAAACATTTTGTGATTATTTAAACAACCGCATAGCAGAAATTTATTCTTTAATTTCCGGTTTTCATAGGCCGGTTGAAGTTGTGTACCAGTCTTTGCCGGGAGAGACCTTGGAGGAAATTTCTACTGCTTTTAAATTAAAATTGGAAAAAGCTTTGCCAAAAGAACGACTTGCCGCCACATGTCTGGTGGGGCCTCATAGGGATGATTTTTATTTACAGAGCGAGGGACTTTATTTGTCGCCATTTTCCTCCCGGGGGGAACTAAGAAGCCAAGTGTTAGCCATGAAAGTTTTAGAACTAGAATATTTAAGCCAAGGGGACGAAAAACCGATTTTGCTTTTAGACGATGTGCTTTCCGAGTTAGACGATACGAGAAGAACCTTTTTGTTAAAGTTTTTACAAAATAAATTTCAAACATTTATTACCACTACCCACCCGCTTGAAATGCCGGCCCAGCATGTTACGCTAAGCCCTGCATTAGAAAGCGAAGAGGTGGCTTAAAAAAATTACCCGCCAAAAATAAAAATATGTCTTCCTACCACAAATTTACAAAAATCGAAAAGGTTTTAAAAACCACTTCAAAAAATTATAAGCTTGATGCCGCAGTTAGAAAACACCAGCTTTTAAAAGCCTGGCAAGACATTGTTAGGGCTTTTGTATCTGAGGCGGCCGAAACTAGCAAAGCTATACATTTTGAAAAAGGCGTGCTTTTGGTGGCCTGTTTAAGCAAAGAGGTCGCGTACCAAATAAAAGTCTTGTCACAGCGAATAATTTACGCCCTAAATCAATTTTTAGGCTCGACCGCGGTGTTTGCAATACAAGTTGAATATTAAAGAAATGATCAAAAATAAAAACGCAGTTATATTCTTGTCATTCTTATATATTTGCTAATTCATAATTCTCGTGTCTTATTTTTTAACAGATCAAAAGCTAGCAGAAGGAGCAAGTGTTGAATTGTCTGGCGATGAGGCCAGGCATATTTTGCTTGCCCGCAGAATGAAGAAGGGCGAAAAATTTAATTTGCAGGGGAAAGACGAGAAAAGATATTTGGTAGAAATTATAGATATAGATAGATATTCTTTGAAATTAAAAGCCTTTAGCGAAATAAAAACGCCGCCGGAACCAAAGGTTAAAATTACTCTGTTTCAAGGCTATGTTAATGAAAAAGCCTTGGACTTTATATTCCAAAAATCTACCGAGCTTGGCGCACATAAAATAATTTTGTTTAACTCTCAAAACACAGCTACTAAATTAACCGAAGAACTTTTTAAAAAAAAGAACGACCGCTGGCAAAAAATTCTTTGGGAAGCAGCCAAACAAAGCGACCGTGTTCATCCACCAGAATTGGAGTATCTAAAGAGCGTCGATGATGTAATAAAATCTTCAAAAGAATACGGTCAATTGTTTCTTTGTGACATTGCCGGACAGTCACCAAAAAATCTTGATCAATCATTTAAATCTTGTTCAATCGCTGTGGGTCCGGAAGGTGGCTTTACAGTAGAGGAGGTGGGTGGTTTTAAAAAGCTTCCTAACTGCACGCCAATAACTTTAGGTCCTATACTTTTAAGAGCCGAAACCGCCGCGTTGTCGAGCTTAAGCATTATAAGTAATTTTTTAAACCAATGAAGGAACATCCAGAATTTAAAATTATTAGCGATAGCCCAGCGCATTCTGAGACAATACAGCTAAAAGACGGGGAAGAGGCCATAGAAAAATTTTCTATCGATGACAGTGTTTTGATGCGCTGGCACGAAAAAGAAACCAGGTCTGGCTCAGGGGATGTTCAGCATTTGCATTATTCAACCGCGGTTATGGCCGGTTATACAGGGGTAAGGAGCTTAAAGTCCAAGGCAGCTTGGGAACTATTTAATTATAAAAATGATCCCGAAAACGGAAGGGCTGTCATAGAAGCTTATATAGATAAAAACTCTCCAACATTGCTTTTACCCCTGCAGGGGGGGATATGCCCATATGATTGCAAGGGGTGTCCTTTTGCGGCTCACGCAGAAGGACATGAAGGTAAAAAGACCAAGGAGTTAAGTCCAAAAGAAATAAGGCTTTTAATAGAAGAAAGCTTGAGGGAAGCTAAAAAGGTTAGTCCTTTGCTAGAGGGAAAGAAATTTGGCATTGCTTTTGTTGGGAGTGGTGACGCGACTCCTAATCCTCATTTAAAAGATATTTTGGAAATGGTTTGTAAAGATTTTAGCAACACAATTTCAAGGGTGAGAATTTCTACTGTTGCGGGAAAAGTCAATAAAGACAGAAAGACCCCTATGCAGGTTGTTGCTGATATTTATAGCAGTCCAGATTATAATGGGGAGCCGGTAATAAGTGTCCAGGTTTCTGCTCAGAGCACTAACGAAGAAAAGCGCGCTTTGCATGTGTATAATCAACGACCGGATAAGCCAGGTGAGACTGAGGAGCATAAAGGAAATAGGATGGAAAAATTATTGTTGCCACTGAATGAAATAGCTGAGCAGTTCCAACAAATTGTGGATGCGCAAATAAATAAAGGCTATAAAACAGTTAGAAAACCAACCTTAACTTTTGTGTGCAATAATGAAACGGAAATAAGACCCGAGGTTTTTAAACAAAAGGGGTTTGGACCAGAAAATACAGTAATACAGCTTCGTCCGCTACTAACCGAAGCGCCAGAAGAACGTATGCAAGAAGTTGAATTTAATAGAATTTATACCAGCTTAAGAGAAGAAGGTTTTGACGTGGTAATAATGCCCGTTTCCCCAAGCGAGGTGGAACTAAAAGCATAAAATAAAAAGACCGGCGGAAATGTGTGTCCGCCGGTCTTTTTATTTTTCTATTTGTGTTTTCCAAATGCCTTTAAAGACTTCTCGTTGGTCATGATTGAAAAGTTATTTTATTTCATCCCACACGCCAGCAAAAAATTGCCTCATATTTTCGGCTAACAAGACATCATAAATTTCCACTAAATAATGAGGCCGGCTTTGAGTTTGGACAAAAACTAAATAATCCCCGTGCACCCAAACAGAAGCAGTAAATTGGTTTGGTTTTTTCCAGTATTTTATTATACGCCTTTCAAACTCTTTGCCTTTTTGTTTGTTCTTTTCTTCGATTTCGGACTCGTTGGAAAAAAGTCTCAGGCGTAAATCTTTCGGCCCTCCAATTTTCCACTCCCACTCTATCCACTTTTCATAATGTTCGGCAAAGGTATGGTCCTGAAAACCCCACAGTATGCCGTCGTACTTCATAATGCTTTTATGCCACTCATCACCGCGTTTATATAAGTAATCCATTAAGTCCTGTTCTTGTATAAAAGTAATTTTAGGAATGGCGTATTTGGAATCTTTGGTAAAATTTTCCAGCTCCTTAACCATTTGGCTTATGAGCTGCTTTTTATTTTCCAGCTCCTTTTCTTCTTTTTGAACCAAGAATTTTAATTCCTGAGGTGGAACCGCAACTAGCGAAGTGCTCCCCCCTGCCAGGTCTTCAAGCAAAAAGCCTTTTTTTATAAGCTCTTTAGCCACGCTGTAAACCGTGGTGCGGTTTATTTTAGTAACTTGTGCAATATGGGCAGGCGCAGCCCTACCTTGTTTTAAAACTGCCAAGTAAATTTGAGCCTCTTTTTCGTTTAGACCAAAATTTTTAAGTAAGTTTGCTATCATATTTCATATTATAGCAAAATGTTGATTAATTGTCAACAACAAATTTATATTTGTTGAAGTTTAATCAACAATATTTTTACTTTTGTTTAAAGCAAAATTAAGGAAATTGTTGAATTATTATTGACATATTGTTGAAAATATGGTATTATACTTGGTTATTGTGACAGTTAAATATAACAATAACCTTTCCGTTATTTTGCGGAACAGAGAACTTTGACAAGCCCAAGGGAGGGCACAATGAATAGAATTCTTTTGTTAGTTTTGGTGTCATTTTTGATTCTTTCTGGTTGCGCCAGAACGGGGCAGCAGGGGGAGTCAATTTTCGACCAAGTGCGGCGCACACGCGTTATCCGTGCGGCTACGGTCATAGATTCTCCTATGGTCATTAAGAACGCGACTACCGGAGAATATAGCGGGCATTTGGTCGAGGCGATGGAAATTATCGCCGAGCGCATGAATGCACGCATCGAGTGGACGGAAACCACCTATGGCAATGCGGCCGCAACCTTGCAGTCGGCACGCGCGGATGTAATTGTGGCTCCTATGTTTGCTAATATCGAGAGAGCTCAATCAATCGCGTTTACTCAACCGGTGTTGTACATGGGACTTAGTGCTTTGGTTAGGCGCGGAAGCAGATTTGAGAAATTCGGTCTGATTTCCGATTTTGACCAGCCAGGGGTAAGGGTGGTTTTGGCAACAGGCGAAGCGGGCGACTTGTTTGCCACCGCCGAGTTCAAGAAGGCTACGCTCAACCGTACCAATGTTGAGGCCGCAGAGATTTCGCGATTTATGCTCGATGTGGTTACGGGCAACGCCGATGTGGCAATTGCTGACAGCAATCAAATCGCAAAGTTTGCAGCCACCCGCAGCGACTTGGTGGATTTGTTTGCAAAAAAGCAGTTCGCCTTAAATCCGGCTTCGTTCGCGGTTCGTTACGGTGACCCGGACTGGCTGCGGTTTTTAGACACCTCGCTTCACTTTCTTAAGACTCGCGGCGTACTTAAACAGTTAGAAGAGAAGTACGGCGCTAACTGGCAATCGGACATTCGTTGAAAGGAAAAGATATGTTGTTTCAGTTTTGGCAGGCCTGGCTCTATGGCCTGCTCACTACCGTGGGGCTGTCGTGCCTAGCGGTTATGTTTGGCACGATTCTTGGTGTCACGCTAGTTTGGGTTCAGAGTTATCGGTTTGTGGTATTGCGGGCTCTTGTCGTCGGGTATGTTGTGGCTTTTCGCGCAGTACCGCCACTGGTGGTATTGCTCTGGATTTACTACAGCTTGCCGATGCTGACCGGAGTTGCTTTCTCGGCGTTTTTTTCTTCTGCTGTAGGCCTTGCTTTAAACGGCGCGGCTTTTTACGCGGAGAACATTCGCGCGGGGCTGGAATCGGTTTCAGTTTCTCAGCGTGAATCCGCACTTTCAATGGGCATGAATTCTCGGCAGGTTTTGTGGTATATAGTTTTACCACAGGCCTTACGAAATATGCTGCCTAACCTGTTTGGCGAGTATGTCACAACCATTAAGCTGACGTCTTTGGCGTCGACTATTGGTGTTGCAGAATTGCTGAACAGGGGCGGAAGTATAATTGCCCTAACGCAACAGTCGTTTGAGGTTTACACAACTCTTGCGATTCTCTATTTAGCAATCATTCTGCCGCTTGAATATTCAGTTAGGCGGCTGGAAAGGAAGGTTTTTCGTGTTAGTTGAAGTAAGTTCGGTGTCAAAGAGCTTTAGTCAGCTCCAGGTACTGAACAAAATATCGTTCGGACTCGAGAGGAGTCAGGTTCTCGCCCTGGTTGGACCCAGTGGCTCCGGCAAAACAACACTTCTTCGTTGCTTAAACGGCCTTACGCCGATTGACTCCGGGGCAATTCGTCTTCTAGACGGAGAATTCCAGATCACGCCTGGCTCTAAGGTCAATGGACTACTGCGTCAGCGCGTAGGCATGGTGTTCCAAGGATTAAACCTCTGGCCACACCTAACGGTTTTGGAAAACCTCACGCTAGGGCCCACACAGATTCTGAAAATGAGGCGTTCTGAAGCCGAAGGCCGCGCGCGCGAACTGCTTATCAAGGTCAAGCTGTCGGAAAAAGAAAATGCTTATCCAGCAACTCTTTCCGGCGGTCAAGCTCAGCGAGTAGCAATCGCGCGGGCTATGGCAATACAGCCCAAAGTTCTGCTTCTCGACGAAATCACCTCCGCGCTTGACCCGGAACTTGTCTGGGAATTGCTTGATGTGGTCAAAGACGTAGTATCAACCGGTACGACCGTGGTAATGGCAACTCACCATATTGGGTTTGCCAAAGAGATTGCTAACCAGGCAATTTTTCTTGACCACGGCCACGTTGTTGAGAGCGGTGCGGCGAATGCGGTGCTGGGCAGTCCTCAGCACCCGCGAACACAAGAATTCCTCCGACGCGTTATGCCCGGAAAGCTTTAACAAGGGGAGTAGAACAATGAATCGCTCCCCAAACCGCCTATCCCGAGAGGCTATAAAGTGGCTCTGTCACTACTCGGGAATTTTTCTAAGTAGGTTTAAACCTGTTTGGAAAAGTTAAAGAAGAAAAATAAAAACACTTATTCTAGTAACTATTCGCGCGAATAGTTACTCACAAAAAAACAAAACAAGGCTGGTTAGGCCTTGTTTTCTATTTGTGTTTTCCAAATACCTTTAAAGACTTCTCGTTGGTCGTGGGCAAGCGTTGCGTCGTGAATTTCCACTAAATAGTGCGGGCGCTGATTTGTGACTATCATAACAACGTAGTCGCCCAGTATCCAGGTGGTGGTTTTAAAGTTATGGCTTTCTTTCCAAAAAGAAATTTGCCTTCTTTCATATTTGGTCTTTTTAATTTTTTCTGCAACCTCGTTACTTAAAAGTTTTAACTTCGTTGCCGGATTCGAACCGGTTTGCCAGTACCAATCTATCCATTTTTCGTAATGCTGGACAAAAGTGTGATCCTGAAAGCCCCACCAAATACCATCGTATTTTAAAATACTCTCGTCCCATTTAGGAGTTTGTTCATAAAGGTGAGCTTCGACTTCTTCCTGAGCTTTAAAAATAATTTTAGGGATAGTGTACTGTGTGGCTTTTGTAATGCCTTGGAGTTCTTCTATGGCGTTTTTTATTATGACTTTTTTTTCTTGCAACTGCTTTTCCTCTTTTTTTAATAAGTTGTCTAAATCTGACGGTGGTTTTGCCACCAAATACAAATTAGCTCCGCCTAAGTCTTCGGCAATTACGCCTTTTTGCACCAGCTCTTTAGCCGTGCTGTAAACGGTGGTTCGATTTATTTTGGCAATCCTGCCCAAAGCCGCGGGAGTAAGTTTGCCATGCTGAAGCAATGTGGTGTAAACCACAATTTCCTTGTCGCCAAAACCAAGTTGTTTTAGGAGTTCTGGTATCATGGCAAAATAATAACATGTTGTTGAAAAACTATCAACAGTTTTATTGCTTTATTTGTGATTAATTTTAGCAATTTTATTTATTTTTGACTATAAATTATTGACACTAATGCATTTTTTTGGCATTATTGCTGGTTACGCTAGGATGCTGGCTAACAAGAATCTCGTTCGGAGGATCTATGAAGCTATTATTTGCGATGTTAGTTTCTTGCGCCGCAATCGCGCAAACGTGGGTTGAGCAACGAACTTTCGTATCATCGGGCAGCGTTACACCGAGGATCGACGGGTTGATTACTGGAAGGCTTTCGGGGAAGCTCGGAGCGTTTGTTTGGTTCCAAACCCAAGAAGGCTACAGTGAAAGCTACGGCGGACTAACCTACGACCCAAAGCCTTGGCTACAGCTCGCAGGCGGTGTTGGGATAGAGGAGGCCAAGAACCCGGCTCGGGCAGGAGGATTTGTTTGGATGGGTAATGCTAAAACATCGGTCTTATTTATTCCCGAATATGGTGGCAGCGGGTTTTGGTTGAAGACCGAGTTGAATAGAAAAGTGTCAAAATCGCTCAGAGTCGGTATTCTTACCGAACGCTACAAGGGCACTGGTCCAAGGGTAGAATACAAAATTCCCTACACGCCATTGTTTTTATGGGGGGCGCCGATGTTTGAACGTAATCGTATCAATGTAATTTTCGCAATTAGGTGGGTCAAGAAATGATCCATTATGCATTACAAAACCACGCCGCGAGTGAAAAACTTGCGAGCGTGGTTTAAATTTGGCATAAGTATTGATAGGACTTATGGGGCAGATAGGGCAACTAAAAACAAGGCCGGTTAGGCCTTGTTTTGTACTGCTTTTTTTACCAAGTCGCTTGAGCTTTGGATTTTTCCACTTTTACCTATATTGTAAACTAATTTAATTCCTAGGCGGTTGCATAATTCTACTTCCGGAACTGGGTCGCCGTCGGGTTTTCGGTCGCCGCCATTGGCAAATATGTCCGGCTTTAATTCTTCCAGCTCTTTGCAAACCGACATGTCGGTTGGATTTTTTTCGTGGCCGGTTAAGACCGCTTCGTCTACGTGTTTAATAGATTTTACTATAGCCAAACGCTCTTGTTCGGGCATAAAAGCAAAACCTTTTTTTGCAACTAACCAATTGTCATTGTTTACAATGACAATTAGCTTATCGCCCAATGCTTTGGCTTCCTGCATCATTTCTATGTGGCCAATGTGAATTGGGTCAAACCCTCCGGAAACAACAACGGTAGTAGGCATAGTTATCAATTAACAATTATTAATAATCAATTATTATCCGCCTCTTTCCCTTCTTTGGCAAAATTTGAATTTTGTTCGTATAGGTCTAAAATAAGTTTTTCTATACCGGCCGGATTAGGGACATTGTCGAATTCAAAACGTTCAATGGTGGCCGCGGTTTGTACAAAAACTTGGCCGTAGTTAAAAATTGTGCCAAAAATTCCTTCGGTTTCACTGGTAACGTCTTCTATTTTATCTATGTGAAGTTCTGAAACAACATGGGAGAAAAGACCAACTTGGTCAATATCCACCACGCGAATGTCGGTTATTATGTGGGTGTTTAAATAATAAAAAACAATTATTAAAAATAGTCCTAGCAAAATAATTAAAAAGTAAACCTGTTCAAACAGATGGGTAATAGCTCCCGCGCGGCCTTCAAAGAGCGAGGGGATTATTTGCGGACCATAGTATTGAAAGCTGGCTAATACCGCCGCTAAAAATGCCCACACAACAAGCTTTAAAAGCAGGCGAAACCAGTGTTCCCGAATAACCAGATAAATTTTTTCAGTTTCAAGCTGCGAAGGAAAGAGTTTTGGCACGTTTTACTAAATACGAATTAATACTAATATACTAATTTTTTTGTACCCTATTAGTATATTTGTACAGATTAGTATTTGGTAAAGCTAAGAAAGGATTTTTTGCAAAGCGGAGTAGGACTGGGACAGGGCGGTTAAAAAAAAGAATATATAGACAAGGCTTAATACCAGTGAAAAAGTTCGAGACCGGCCATAGCGAACGAGCGCGTATATTCCAAAAATACTGCAAAATAAAACCAGCAACACGAGTATGTAGTAAAAGGCCTGAATTATTAAGTTAGATACGGTGGTAAAGTCCATGGGGTAATAAGCACAAAATTCGAATATCGAAATTCGAAAAGTTTTAAATTTTGAAATTATAAATTCTAATTTGCTTCGGATTTCGTAATTAATATTTTGGATTTTTCACAAAATTTTTTGCTGGCCTGGGGGAAGGCTAATTCCCAAATGTTTATAGGCGGCTTCTGTTGCCATTCTTCCGCGCGGGGTTTTGGTTATAAGCCCAAGGCGTAAAAGGAATGGCTCGTGTAAGTCGGTGACTGTGTCTTCTTCTTCGCCGGTTGAGGCAGAGAGCGTGGAAAGCCCTACGGGCTGGCCTTTAAACTTTTGAATGAGCGCTTCGAGTATTCGAATGTCGTTTTTGTCTAGGCCAAGCGCGTTTACTCTAAGCAATTCTAAAGCCTGCAGAGCAACTTCTTTGGTTATTTTAACATGGCCGTTTACTTGCGCAAAATCCCTTACGCGCTTTAAAAGCCGGTTGGCAATACGCGGGGTAAAACGGCAGCGCCTGGCTAGTTCGGCCAAGGCCTCGGCTTCCAGTTCGGAGTTAAGAATTTTACTGCTTCGGTCTATTATTTTTATTAAGTCTTCCTCCGAATAGTATTCTAAGCGAAAAATTGCGCCAAAACGGTCTCGTAAAGGACTCGACAAAAGCCCGATGCGGGTGGTAGCGCCAATTAAAGTAAATTTAGGTAGCTCCATTCTTATGCTTCTGGCGCCCGGTCCTTTGCCTAAGACAATATCTAAAACAAAATCTTCCATAGCCGGATACAAAACTTCCTCGACAACTTTATTTAAGCGGTGAATTTCGTCTATAAACAAAACATCGCCTTCAGACAGGTTGGTTAAAATAGAGGCCAAGTCGCCGGCGCGCTCAATGGCCGGACCGGAAGTGGTTTTTATATTGCTGCCCATTTCTTTGGCCACAATGTTGGCCAGCGTAGTTTTGCCCAGGCCAGGCGGACCGTAAAACAGCAAGTGTTCTACTTTTTCTTTTCGCTGTTTGGCCGCGGTAAGTAAAATGGACAAAGTGTCCTTAACTTCCTTTTGGCCAATATATTCGTCAAAGCTTTGCGGACGCAAATTTTGCTCGATTAAAACTTCTTCGGCTGGGGAAATTTCCGGTATATCGCTTATTTCTATTTCGTTGTTGGAAGACGTTATCATAGGGGTATTATAACAGTTTCTAAATTGCTTGTAAGGCTCCTAGCCAGGCCAGGTTAAAAATCATTTTTTGCGTTTCCGCGATTTTTTTGCTTTCTATAATAACGCCGATTTTTTCGGGAAATGAAAAAATGGCGACTTTGTCATTGTAAATATCTATTTCGTTTTGGAAGCTAAAATTTTCTTTTGGCACGAATATCATTTGCCTACACTCTTCCTTGTCTTTTTTGCTATATTCCATAGTTTCGGGAGTGTTTGGCACAATACATTTTGACCAAAGATTTTTTTTAACCCGGGCTTTTATATATTCCTTCTTAAAGTCGCGGGATATAGCACCCCACATTTCCGTTATATTGCCGTAGACTAATATTGTTTGCTTGCTTTCTAAGGTATCTAAATACATAGCTTCCAACCCTTCCGTGCCCTCATAGAATTTGACTTTTGGTTTATTGCCGCCAGTTTGAAATAACAGATTTAGCTCAGGTAAGGATTTCACGAACGCCTGTTCACGGATTTTAAATAAAGCCAAAACTCTTTCCGGCTGTTCAGCTAAAAATTTTCTCTTTTTTCCTTCAAGCACTACGGAAAATAACCCCTTTTTTTCAAGGGTTTCAACAATTTCGTAGGCGGTTGGTCTTTTTATATTGGCTTGCTCGGCTAAGTCTTGGATGCTGGCAGCGCCGATTTCTATGCCTGACAGATAGATTTTGGCTTCTTTTTCACTAAGCCCTGACTGTTTAAGCAGGGGTATAAGGCTTAAATTATGCATATAATGTTGTAAATTTCGACAACAAAATAATTATAAAATAGCTTTAAAATTAAGTCAAATTTATTAAATGCTATAAAATAAATCAACAAAATTGACATTTTACTTAAATTTTGAAAAAATTGTTAGTTCCCAAACAGGAGGGAAAATATGGACAAGACTAAACAGCTAAAAGCCGCAATGCTTTCAGCAATTACAGAGATTTTTGGGCCGGAGGTGTTTGTGCTTATGTGCCCGAATACTTCGCGGAGTCAATTTCCAAACCTTCGGGCGCTTGCCACTCAACTTAGCCTTTTTTCGAACTATGCCGAAGCGAAAGCTGACTTGGAGAGTCGCCTGGAAGATAAGGATTACAAAATTCAGGCAACGCGCAGTAGGTTTCGGGGCAAGGGCCGTTTTATTTTAGCCGTACGGAAAAGCGAGCGGAGGAAATGTGTGCCATACGCGATCGGTTGTTTTGCGCCCGAAGAGTACCTCGAACTGCTCGAGGGCGGATACTTTAGCGAAGGAAGAATGAAGTAGTATTTAAAAGGGGAGGCAGAATGAAAAGTATTACCTTGATGCTTGCTTTGGCTCTTACGGCTTCGGTGTCGTTTTATCGTGTGTGGTGGAGAACTTTTTCCATTGACACAATGCCTAGGACTCAGGTGGTATTGGGTTTTATTGGAATAATCGCTTTGTGGTTGTTCCTGTTTTCTATAAACCCCTGGGTTGGCCACAGGGAATATATTGGCGTTGCTTTAAGCAGGAAGTTTTTGCTTGTTTTGGTGCCCGTCTTTGTTTTAGCTGTCTTGGCCGACGGGGGGTGGGTGCTCGCTCATAGAGTGGTTTACGGTCCTGGGCATTGGTATTGTCAGGGGCAGAAACATCACCGACTTCATCCGAAATAGGAAAGAAAACTAAAAAACGCGGAAACGTTTGTTCGTTTCCGCGTTTGATTTATTACAAAGTTGGCGTTGGGCTAGGAGCGGGTGTTGGGGTGGGTCCGCCAGTGGGCGGAGCGGTAACAAAAGTTTCTTCTTTATGGAACAGTGCCGGGGGCTGGTAAATAGATTTAAAAGTGGAGGAAGAAATTACTCCGTCTTTTTCGACAATCCGTGTCCACTCTGCCTTTAAACTGCCGTCAGGTTTTCTGTCGTATTGCCTGGGCTTTTCCAAAGTTACAACCCGATTGTCTTTACTGCCGTAGAAGTCAAAAATTAAAGTGTCGCCGGCCTCAAAATGCGGCCAGACTAAAATTGCTCCCGGAGTGTCGTTTTTAAATTTTAAATCCACAATTCCGGGGTAAATGGTCGCGTCTGTGCCTTGAGGAGAGTAGTATTGCACGGCGTAAGCGTGATTTTTTCTTTGGGTTATGGGCAATCCTGCTTCCATTGCGGCTCTAAAAGTGGTGGAGGAAACTTGGCATAGCCCGCCGCCAAGTTCCGGTACTGTGCCTGTTTTTTTAATAACCAATTCCGGCAAAAAACCCTGCTCTTCTTCTACCGGACCCAAATATTTGTTAAAACTAAATTCTTCTCCCTTTTTTATAATTAGGCCTTTAAATTTTTGCACGCCAACTTTTATGTTGTGGCGCCGGTTTGAGGGGCTTCCTTTAAAATTGCTAACACCTGTTGCAATAAGTTCGTTTATGCCTAAATTATTCGTACCCGAAAGGCGGGTTTTGGGGCTGGAGGTGGAAAAAATTAAATCCAGCGAAGTTTGCTTGTTTTGTAGCGCGGTTAAAATTTTTAAAGTATTGGCCGAAGCGTCGACAAAAATGCCGTCAGACGGGGGAGCGAAGTCTATTGCAAAATTGTTTTGGATTGTTAACCTGGGCTCTACCGGATTTTTAGCAACTGCATTGGCTGTTTGCGTTACAAATTTATAAATACCGGCCGGATCAAAACTAAAAACTACTGTCTCAATTTTTGGGCTTGGTAGTTGGCCGCTTAAAAATCCCGACGCCAGTTCTTCCTGGGTAGAGGTTTTGTAAATTAAATTGCTGTTTTTAGGTATTTGGTAGGAGCCTTTTAGTTTGCTAAGCTGATCAGCCGGCAATTTAAAAGTTTGTTCGTTAAAATTAATTACAAAATCTTGGCCAGCGGAAAGACCCGCCGGCGTGTTAGCCGCGCGCCCGGTTAAAGGCAGACCAAGTAAAATAATTGTTAATATTAATTTATATTTCATTTTATGGTTATTCAGAGAACTAAAAAGCAGGGTTTTAGATTTTGTCTGGGCAACGGAATTTTAATTATGGCTGGTTAAAATAAATTTTTTTAGTTTTTTTGGGCAAATGCTTTTTTATTTTGTCCGCCCACTCTATAATTATAACGTTATTTTTTTGGTTCCAGATTTCCGTTAAGCCCAAAGCTTTTACGTCCTTAAAACTTTTTATTCTGTAAAGGTCTAGGTGATACAAATGCATTGGCGTTTTTTGCTTAAAGGGGTACCTATTCATTATAACGAAGGTTGGGCTGGTAATGTGGTGTTTTATTTTCAGCTGTTTGCCTAAAGCCTGAGTAAAAGTCGTTTTACCGCTACCTAAGGTTCCAACAAGTGCGAATATTTCTCCGCCTTTTATGCCTGAGGCAATTTTTTTTGCCAAAGCGGGGATTTGGTCTAAGCTTGTGTGCATAAGTAAGTCTAAAATAAGAGCATAAGGTCGCCCATTACTCTATTTTACCCTACATTGACCCGGTAATACAACATTTAATATAAAATGAGATGATTTAAGTTTTTTTAATCAACTTTGTTAGTTATGCGGCTTTGTTTATTATAGGAATAACACTTATATGTAGATGTACCGGGTTGACCAACTAAGTAAAATGTTATATACTTGTTAATCATCCAAATCAAAGTTTTATGGAATTAACCCCGCACGAACAAATATTTGAGCAAATAAAAAAGGCAAACAGGCTGCTTGTTGCCCTTCCCGAGTCTTTAAGCATAGATGCCCTGGCCTCAGGCCTTGCACTAAAGGCTTTTTTAGAAAAGCAAAAAAAAGATGTCAGCCTGGCAAGTTCCGGAGAAGTGCCGGAGCAGTTAAAATTTTTGCCCGGTTCTGAAACCGTCATTAGCTCCCTTTCTTCAGGCAAAAGCCTGGTGGTGGTGGTTGATACTTCAGAAAAGAAGCTGGAAGAACTTTCTTACGAGACGACTGAAAACAAGGCCAGTATTTTTTTAAAAGCAAAGGACGGCCAGGTTTTTTTGCCGCAAGATATAAGTTTTGCCAAAGAAAAAGCCCCTTATGACTTAATTTTTATTTTGGACGCCCCTGTTTTGTCTTTGTTGGGCGGATTGTTTGAACAAAACGCCGACTTGTTTTATGAAACCCCCAAAATTAATATTGACCACAAAGCAGAAAACGAATTTTATGGGGCAATTAATTTAGTCGACTTAAGCGCGACTTCAGTTGGGGAAATTTTGTGTTCCTTGTTCGAAAAATTTGAGCAGTATTTAATAGACGAAAATATTGCCACTTGCCTGTTGGCAGGAATAATTTCTAAAACCGACTCATTCCAGCATATAAAAACCACGCCAAAAAGTTTTCTTACCGCTTCCCAGTTAATAGAAGCCGGCGGCAGGCAGCAGGAAATTGTGCAGGCTTTATACAAAACTAAGCCTTTAAATTTGTTAAGACTTTGGGGCCGGATTTTAGCCAAGCTTAAAACCGAAAATGACACGGTGTACTCGGTGTTAAGCGGCCAGGACTTTGAAAAATCCGGAGCCAGCAGCGCGCTTATACCGCAGTCTATTTTAGATTTAATTGCCAACCTGTCCGGGAAAAAAGCCGCCGCGGTTTTGGCCCAAGAGAACGGCGGCCCGGTAGAAATTTTTTTGGCCGCTTATAACGGTTTAAATTTAGACAAGTTTATTTTAGGTTTAGGCAAGCCTGTAAAAACTACTGCTTTAAGCCCGCATAATTACCAGCTTTTGGTTTTTAGTTTGCCGCAAATAAGTTTAGCAGAGGCAGAAACAAAATTTTCTGAAATATTAAAAGGGCTGTAAGAAGCTCTTTTTTTTGTTACGTTATGATGTTATAATAGGTAGGTATTAGCGACCACAGAAACAAAGAAAAAAAATTATGAGTAAAAATTTTCTCGCTCAAACCCCGGCCGATTTGGTTCGAAGCATGGACGAAGTTAACCGCAAAATGGAAGAGCAGCAGGCCCAAAGCGCGGCCGCGGCTTTGGGTTTGCCTTACGTAGATTTGCATAATTTTCCCGTGGATTTAAATGTTTTGGGAATTTTTTTGGAAGAAGAAGCTAAAGAAATGCTGGCTGTGCCTTTTTATAAAGAGCTTAAAGATTTAAGAATCGGCACGGTTAACCCTAAGCACCCGTTGCTTTTAGAAAAAATTCGCGAGTTGTCGCAAGACAACAAGGTTACTTTGTATATAATTTCTAAAAGGAGTTTGGAAAAAACTTTAAAATTTTATAGCAAAGTTTTAAGACCTAAAGCTACCCACGACGAAGCTATAGACGTAAAAAAAGAGCAAGATTTTACCAAGCAGTTAAAGGCTTTAGCAGAAGAAAATTTGCAGCTTACAACCACTGCCAGCCAATTTTTAGAAATCTTTTTTGGCGGAGCTGTTTTGCTTAGAGCCTCGGACATACATTTAGAACCGGAAGAGCATTTTCTAAAACTGCGCTACCGCATAGACGGAGTTTTGCAGGATATGCTGCATATAAACAAAAGTTTGCAAAGGCAAATAATTACGCGCATAAAAATTTTAGCCAAATTAAAACTAAATGTAGAAAACCAGGCGCAGGACGGCCGTATTACTTTTACTTATTTAGGCGGGCCAATAGACGTGCGCGTTTCGGTTTTGCCTTCAGCTTACGGCGAAGAAGTGGTTATGAGATTGCTTGGCAACAACAACTCTGAGTTAAAATTAGACTCTTTGGGTTTTAGACAAGAACAAAAAGAAATTGTGGAAAAAATACTCCAGCGTCCCAATGGAATGGTTATTACTACGGGTCCGACCGGCAGCGGAAAAACCACCAGTCTTTACGCATTTTTAAACGAGTTAAACGAGCCGGGGGTGAAAATTATTACCTTGGAAGATCCGGTGGAATATAAATTAGAAGGCATTGTGCAAACGCCCATAGACCACAATGTAGATTTTAATTTTGCCAAGGGCCTAAGAGCCATTTTAAGGCAAGATCCGGACATAGTAATGGTGGGAGAAATACGCGACCAGGAAACAGCGGAAGTGGCCATGCAGGCAGCATTAACCGGACACTTGGTGCTTTCCACGCTTCATACCAATGACGCGGCAGGCGCAATCCCGCGGCTTATAAATATGGGCGTAAAACCGTTTATTGTTTCGCCGGCTTTGTCCTGCGTGATGGCGCAGCGTTTAGTGCGCAGAATTTGCCAGGATTGTAAAACTCCGACAAAAATTTCCCCGCAGCTAATGGAAAGAATTAAGCTGATTTTTAGCCAAATGCCCAAAGATTACAGCCAGCCAAAAGATTTGCAATTTTTTCGCAGCCCGGGCTGCGAAAAATGCAATAACCTTGGCTATAAAGGCCGCATTGGCATTTACGAAGTTTTGGAAGTTACCGAGGCCATACAAAATTTAATAAACAAAGAAGCCTCTATGTCGGATTTTAAAAAAACCGCCATTGAGCAGGGTATGCTGACTATGGCGCAAGATGGGCTACTTAAAGCCTTAGAAGGTATAACAGATGTGGAAGAGGTGTTTAGAGTCGCTGGAGAGTAATGGTTAAGGATTACAGATTTGTTACGGATATACGGATACTTATGAATGAAAATGATTTAATTTATGGAGACTTAACAAGAAAAGTAATTGGTGCGATTTTTGAGGTGCATAATAATTTGGGTTCAGGGCTTTTAGAGAAGCATTATCAAAAAGCTTTGGCTGAAGAGTTTAAACAGAGAGGGGTAAAATTTGTTGAGCAGTATGCAGTAAATTTAGATTATAAATCTATTTCAATAGGAAAGTATTTTTTGGATTTTTTAATTGAAGATAAGCTAGTTTTAGAAATAAAGCGCGATACACACTTTTCTCGTGACAATATTGATCAGACCTTAAACTATTTAAAAGCATTAAATTTAAAATTGGGTGTGCTAGTACATTTTGGTAAAGATGGAGCAAGGTTTAAAAGAATAGTAAACATTCGTTAGTCGCTCGAATCTGTATATCTGTAATAAATTCGTAATCTGTAACCGTACAAATATGCGGTTTTTTATTGTTTACTACGTTTTCTAAACAATACCTTGGAAACAATTAATGACTTCTGCCGGTGTTTTTAAGTTAATACCTAGATGATATCGCTGATTGTTGTAGTAGTCCAGATAAGCGGGAATAAATCGGTTAATGACTCTTGTATTAATCGGTAAGTCCCTGATTAGTTCCTGCTGGATAGTCCTGTTAAACCTTTCTAAATGAGCGTTATCATTTGGTCTTCTAACTCTGCTGTGTCTGTGGGTGATTTTAATTCTTTCGGTAAAATGCTGAGAAAACTCTGAACCGCTACTTGCGGAACATTTGCCACCTGGGCTCCCTCGGTTGCTGGTCAGTATGAGTTTAGGTACTTGCTTAACGACGGATATACTTCTGCGGCAAAAAGTCCAATCATTACAGTGAATCCTTAAAAATCTAATTTAAGATGGCCATCTTCTTTCTAGAAGATGACCATCTTTTTGTTATTAGGTATAATGTCACTATGCAACAAAAAGAACGCTACATGTTAATAGATGGTAACGCGCTTGTACATAGGGCTTATCACGCTTTGCCTACTTTAACTACCAAAGATGGCAGGCCAACCGGCGCGGTTTTTGGGTTTTTAAGCATTTTTTTGAAGGCCATAAAAGATATAAAAGCTACGCATATAGCCGCGGCTTTTGACCTTTCCGGCCCGACTTTTAGGCATGAAAAATATAAGGAATATAAGGCAACCAGGGTAAAGGCAGACCAGGCTTTATATGACCAAATTCCGGTTATAAAAGAAGTTTTAGGGGCAATGAACGTGCCGATATACGAAAAGCAGGGCTATGAGGCGGACGACGTACTTGGCACGCTTTCCAAACACTTTCATGACAAAAGCCACGAAAAGGCCGAGATATTTATTTTAACCGGCGATATGGACACTTTGCAGCTGGTTAACGGTAAAGTAAAAATTTATACTCCACGTAAAGGACTTACTGACACAGTAATTTATGATTCTCGTGCTGTCAGAGAGCGCTATGGACTTAACCCGGATCAGATGGTGGACTACAAAGCTCTTCGTGGTGACCCTTCGGACAACATTCCGGGCGTGAAAGGAATTGGGGAGAAAACTGCTAGCGAGCTTATTCAAAAATTTCATTCTTTTGAGGAATTGTATAAAGAAATTCGAAATCCAAAATCCGAAGCACGAAAAAAAATTAAGGAGAGAATTTTAAATCTTCTATTAGAACAAGAAGCACAGGCCAGAATGTCGTATGAGCTTTCTACTATTGTGTGCGACGTGCCGGGTATAGACCCGGAAATTAAAGCTTATGAATTAGACCAGGAGCATTTAGCTCAGACAGTTAAATTGTTTCAGAGTTTGGAGTTTAGGAATTTGCTTTCTAAGTTGCCTAAGACGGTGACGGGTGACGAGTTATCCTCCTTCGCTAAAGCTTCGGCGGACAAGCAGGGGGGGAGAGGACCGCAAGTTACAAATTTAGAAAACCCCTCTCCTTCTGAGGAGAGGGGCAGGGGAGAGGTTGTTTCTAAGCAGAATTATATTTTTGTTGATGACGAAAAGAAATTAGAAGAGGCAATTAAAGAATTATCAAACGCGAGTGAAATAAGCGTAGACACGGAAACCACAGGCCTTGACCCAATTATTGCGGAATTAGTGGGTGTAGGGTTGTGCGCAAAACCAGGTAAGGCTTTTTATATTTCCACAAAGCTTTTTACTTCATCGTCTGAACTAAAAACTCTGCTTACATCGGGTAAAGTTAAGTTAATAGGCCACAACATAAAGTACGACAAGCAAGTACTTACAACTTACAACTTACAACTTACTGCTAGTTTTGACACCATGATCGCATCGTACCTACTAAACGCCGGTACTCGCCAACATGGACTAGACGCGCTTGCTTTTAACGAACTGGGTTATCAGATGCAGCCTATTACAGACTTAATAGGCAAAGGTAAAGAGCAAATTACCATGGACAAGGTGGAACCTGCTAAAGTTTCTTGGTATTGCTGCGAAGATGTAGATATGACGCTAAGACTTAAAGAAATTTTTGAGCCTGAACTTAAAAAGAATGGGCTTAAAAAAGTATTTGAAGACATAGAAATGCCTTTGGTGGAAGTTTTGGCAGATGTGGAATTAAACGGCATTAAACTGGACGTAAAACTTTTAAACAGGCTAGCCGGGGAAGCGGAAATAGACATTAAAGATTTAGAAAACAAAATTCACAAGCTAGCAGGACGCGAATTTAATATAAATTCCCCAAAGCAGCTTAAGGAGGTTTTGTTCGACGAACTTAAGCTGGAAGCCACCAACAACAAACGAACCAAAACCGGAGTTTCTACCTCGGCAGATAATTTAGAAAAAATGCTTGGCCAGCATGACATAATTCCCAAAATATTAGAATATCGCGAAGTAACTAAGCTTTACAGTACCTACCTTACCACGCTGCCTGAAATGGTGAACAAAAAAACCGGCAGGCTTCATACCAGTTATAATCAAACCATTGCGGCTACGGGGCGTTTATCGTCAATCGACCCAAATTTACAAAACATTCCTGTTAGGGGCGAGGGGCTTGGCTCACAAGTACGCAAAGCGTTTGTGGCGGAAAAAGGCTATAAGCTATTGTCACTCGATTATTCTCAAATAGAACTCAGAATTTTAAGCCATGTAGCAAATATACAGGCT
>CAZACP010000007.1:22438-56700 GCA_964483665.1 uncultured Candidatus Saccharibacteria bacterium | reverse complement strand
ATTTATTGCTAAATTTTAATTTAATTATCATAGGCGGATTACAAAAAAGAAAAGTTGTGGGGCGGCGGATTCGTAAGCATTCACTCGTCTGCTCGCCCCTATTTTTCAAACAGCCATATTGTCACAAATACTGACAATACAGCTAAAGCTCCCCAAAATAGGAAGCTTAAAAGTAGTCTAAGAACGCTCTCGACTACTTCCATACTACCTCCTTCTCCCGCCCTTTGGCGGGTTTTCAGTCCCGTTCTTGTAGGGGTTGTGGGGCGACTCTTGCACTTCTCAACCTTCTCTTCTCGACTCTGTGCAAAGACCCGCCCCGGGTTATTGTTTACCGGCCTGGCCTAATGGCCAAACCAGTCAATCAGAGTGTCCAACTGGCTCTGCGAAATACAGAACCAAATGAACACTAACGCGAGCACAGTCAGCAAACTTTTGCCTATAGAAAAAGCGAAAGGCTTGCTGACTATTTCCAGAATCCTTTCAACACCGGGCAATGGCCTGGCACAATCGGACTCTGGCCTTATGCATACCCGCATAAGCACCTCCTTACTCTTTCGGGGGATAATTTGGCAGGCGCTTGATGCTGTGTGCGCCTAAAGGGGTGCCAAATTCTTTGTGTCTACCGGAGGCGGCAGACGCTACAAGAGGCCGAAAATGTTTTTTGTTTTTTATAATTTCTTTCCGGCAAAAAAAGTTTTAAATTAAAACTCTTATTGCTAAAAACAAAACTTTGTGTAAATTATACTCTGCTTTTACCTACTATTCAACCTAATTTGAATAACAGACCTGCCAAAGTTTACTATGAGCATAGTACTCTTAGGTAGAGGGAGCGCGAAAAACGGTAAAGCTTTCGTGTCCCGAGAGCGTTTAGGGTTTGCAGACTCGCGCCAATATGGCGCTAAACACCACTGCAAATGCAGTGGCTGCAAACTGGTCTACCAACCTTATTTGAAAAAGGTTGGCCTCAGCTCCGACCACTATCAAGGCCGGCAAAAACCATGCCAAGAAGCGGGCGGTCCACGACTGACTCATAGCCAGGTCGTGAAAAAAATAAAAAAATTTCATAAGTCCTCCGACTTAAATTCTCCCCGCCACAAGCACAGGAAGTAAGCTGGCAACTTGTAACATAAGCTACAAACCGCCAATTTACTTACCGCAATTAGTAACAAAAAATATTTTAGTTTTAAAAAAAGAGGGGGCGGTAATTCCAGTAACCGCCCCGTCGTCAGCCGCGAGGAAAATGTAGCCAGCGGCTGAAATTAAAGTCAGGGAAGTAATCACAAAGGGTAATTGCTTCCACAACCGTAGGTCTTAAAGGAACAGGGCCTAAGGCACATGGTGCCAAAATATAAATACCCTCCTAAGCCCTACGATTCTGAAAACAAATCTGCGTATTTATTAGACATATAATCTTTTTAAGTTCATCACCCTCCTTCGCCAAGGCTTCGGAGGGTCATTTTCCGCGTAGCGGAAAATGAAAAACCGTAGACTCATAGTACAGGTGAACCTAAGAATAGATGTTCATGTATCTAAGTATACGGCTTTCGACTGCCCCCAAATCCGTGTAGTACGAGAATTAGGAGCATGCGTGTTCACAGATCTTTTCTGCACACAGATTACACAGATACTCTGAATTTAAACTGCTGGTATCTGCGTCATATCTGCGTTTTAAAAATCTGTGGTTGTCCCCACATTAACTCTCACCAAGGCCTTAGAAACTTATTCGATCGAAAATCTGTTTATAATGTCTTTCTGAATTTTGTCTAAAAGTGATGAAAGTAAACGTGGGGAATATGAGCCGTTAGACCTTTCCTGTAAAGATATAACGAGATTTTAAAAGGCCACGCTTTTTTGACGTGACCATACATTATATACTATTTTTAGTATTTTGTCAATACTTTTGGCTAATTTTGTAGTTTTTTGGCTTATTTATAAGCCTAAACATCTCTAATATTCGCTAACATAACTTCCAAAATTTCTGCTTTTTGCTGCTTTTCTATTTTTGAATCTATAACGTCACTAATTTCTTTTCTAATTTGCGGGTTGTCTCCAATCAGTGCTTTTAACAGCTGTTTATAGTCTTTTGGCCTTTCGGCTAAATTAATTAAACTATCAACAAATCTAAATAAAACCAAAGGCGAATGTTTTTCACCCCAAACCGGCGAGTTTGAAAGCTCTTCTTCTCTATGATCAAATGTATTTACTTCTAACTCATTCATACCCCTACAATATCAAAACCCCGGCTTTTTGTAAAAGCCGGGGTTTTTGCATGCTAATTACTACCCACTACTAACTACTTACCTGTTTAATAGTCCATCCCCATTCCGCCCATACCTCCCGGCATTCCTGCAGGAGCGGGAGTTTTTGGCTCTGGCTTGTCAACTATTATGGCTTCGGTTGTAACCAAAGTTGAAGCAATAGATACAGCATTTTCTAAGGCAAGACGAGTAACTTTAACCGGGTCAACAATGCCGGCTTTCATCATATCTGGTTGTTGACCTTTAGACCAATCTTTTTCGTCATATTTAGTAAAATCGTAGCCTGCTTTACCGCTCTTATCATTCTGAACAAAACTAATTATACCTGATGGTTCAACTCCCGAATTTTCCGCAATGATTCTCAGAGGATTTTCTAAGGCCTTCCTTACTATCATTGCTCCGTGTTTTTCAAATTCGGAAAAAAGCTTTCCGTCGGCAATTTCTTTCTCCAATTTAGGAGCGATATGCGTTAAAGCAGCTCCTCCGCCTGCTACTATACCCTCTTCTACCGCTGCTCTGGTTGCATTAAGCGCGTCTTCAATTTTAAATTTCTTTGCCTTCATTTCCGTTTCCGTAAATGCCCCAACTTTTATAACACCAACGCCGCCGGAAAGCCTGGCTATTCGTTCTTGCAACTTTTCTTTGTCATAGTCAGAAGTAGAGACTTTATATTCGGCTTTAATTTGGTTTACGCGGTCTTCTATTTTCTTCTTGTCACCGGCGCCGTCTACTATAGTTGTATACTCTTTAGTGGCAATTACTTTTCTGGCTCTGCCTAGCTGTTCTAAAGTAGCGGATTCTAGTTTAAGCCCCATATCGTCGCTTATAACCTGACCTCCGGTTAAAACCGCTATATCTTGCAGCATTTCTTTTCTCCTGTCGCCAAAACCAGGAGCCTTAACAGCAAGCACATTAAATGTACCTTTTAGTTTGTTTATAACAAAAGTAGTTAAAGCTTCGCCTTCAACTTCGTCGGCAATTATTACCAAGTCTTTCTTACCGCTTTGCGCGACTTTTTCTAAAAGCGGCAATACTTCTTGAACTGATGCAACTTTTTTATCAGTAATTAAAATATACGGGTCTTCCCATACCGCTTCCATTCTTTGCGTGTCAGTTACCATATAAGGGTTAACAAAACCCTTGTCAAACCGCATGCCTTTTACCACTTCTTTTTGTAAGCCCGTTGTCTGACCCTCTTCTACGGTTATAACCCCTTCGTGTCCGACTTCTTCCATTGCTTCTGATATTAATCTTCCCACTTCGGCGTCGAGCGAAGAAATTGTTGCAACTTGTTCAATACCCTCTTTGCCTTTAACCTCAGTTTTAACTTTATTTAGTTCATCAACCACATACCGCACAGCCTTATCCATACCACGTTTTAGATCATTGCCTCGAGTTGGATACCTTCTAAGCATATCAAAGCCTTCTTCTACCATTTTTTGAGCCAAAACCGTGGCTGTGGTCGTGCCATCACCCGCGGCTTCGTTGGTTTTGTTGGCTACTTCCTGAATTAAAGATGCGCCAATATTTTCAAATTTATCTTCAAGCTCGATGTCTTTAGCCACAGTCACGCCATCGTCGGTAATGGTGGGACTACCGAAAGATTTGTCCAAAATAACCGCCTTGCCGGTTGGACCTAATGTTACCTTAATAGCATCTGCGGCTTTGTCAACGCCGGACTTAATAGCCTGTTTTGCTTCAAAACCATATTTGATGATTTTACTCATAGAATTTCTTCAGAAATTAATTTTTAATTTTTTTTAATTTTTAATTTTTAAATTCGGAAATTAATAAATTATTTAAAAATTACAAAATTAAAAATTGTTACTCCACTAAAGCCAATATGTCGCTGTCGTCCTTTTCTTTACCAACATAGAGAATTTTATATTCGACTTTTTTTCCATTTTCGTCAGTTTCTATTTCATCGCCGGCGTATTTGCCAAACACCACCGTATCGCCTACTTTAAGGCCAAGTGTTGAAATTTCACTGCCGTTGCCCAAAGCCACTATTTTGCCTTGCGCTTTTTTTTCTTTGTCCGCGGTTTCCGGCAAAACGATCCCAGACTTTGTTACTTCTTCGCTGGAAGACTGCTTTACCAGAACCCTGTTTCCTAAAGGCTTAATATTCATATATTTCCTTTATGACTGGCTCCTAAAGTACTAACTTTTACGAAAATACTAAATCTATATTTCGTACTTTAGTAGCCAATATTAATTGCTTATTAATTATAGTTAAAATTATCACTCTGTCAAGAAGAGTGATAATATGCTTTCAAAAGATATTTTACCAAATATAACAAGGCTGTCAATATTAAGCATTTATACTATAATTACTTTATGGACACAAGCTACCAAAATGAAAAAACCGCTAAAAATTATTTTGAATTTATTAATTCAGAGAACGGCCTAATCCAGAGGGATCTAATTTTTAAAGCTTTAATTTCCCATTTTAAACCACAAGCAACAGACTCAGTGTTAGACGCCGCTTGCGGAAGCGGATGGCTTTCTGGACTATTGCATAAACAAGGAGTTAAAATTGAGGGCTGCGACTTTTCCCAAACGCTCATAGACTTGGCAAAAAAAGAAAATCCCGAAATTAAATTCCAATTAGCCGACCTAAACAAAACCATACCCTACCCAAACAGTACCTTTAGCAAAGTAATTTTCAACATGGCGGCCCACGACGTAAAGAACCTAGAAAACGCGCTGTGTGAAATTTCCCGCGTTACTAAACCGGGCGGAATAATTTTTATGAGCATAGCAAACCCCTACTACGCTTTTCCGGTTGGCGTTTGGAAAAGAGGATTAATTGGTTTTTTGCTAAGACTCAAGCCCAAACTTAGGCTAAGGTCGTATTTTAACCAAAAAAACCAAACTGACCGCT
Organism: uncultured Candidatus Saccharibacteria bacterium; assembly: GCA_964483665.1. Taxonomy (GTDB): domain Bacteria; phylum Patescibacteriota; class Doudnabacteria; order UBA920; family UBA920; genus JAEUSF01. The sequence continues at coordinate 51,558 of CAZACP010000007.1, read as the reverse complement.
CGTTTGTTTGGAACAAAAAATTTATTTCCTACTTTTATACTTTGCCCGAATATATTGCTGCTGCAAAAAAAGCAGGGTTAACTTTGGAAAAATTGGCAGATATTGGCCCGGAACAGGAAACTAAAAATTTTAACCTCTCTTACCAGCTGAGCCAATTCCCGATTCTTTTGTTTTTAATTTTCAAAAAAGGCGGAGAATAACTGGCTTTTTCGGTTATTCGGGTGAAAAGACATTTCTGTTTCGTCCGCCACAATAAATTCCCCCCTTTGAATTCTGCCCAATTGGGCGGATTTTATTTTTTCTTCTAATTTGCGGCCAAAAGAATTCCGCAAAATTTTTTCTAAAACTCTTTGTAAAAAGGCCTGGCTTTCCGCAAGTTCAATTGGCGGCTTTTTTGCGTGCGGAAAAAATAAGCTTACCCAGTTATTGTTGTTTTGAAAATCTTGCCAAATTCTAAAGCCAAATACCGGACGCAGTTTTAAATATTCCATTGCCGTATATAAATTGCGGTCGCCTGGCAACGCGCGAACTCCTGCCAAATAGTGGTTTAAACAAAATCGGTTAGAAATATATTTGCCGTGCCTCCTAAGCCCTAAAACTTGAAAGTAGGCTGTTGCCAAAGCTCTGCCTAAACCTAAAAATTCACTGTCCGTAACAATAAACAAATCAATATCGGAATTCGGTTTTGGCTGACCAAGAGCCTGCGACCCCAAAATTGCCACTCCGCGCACAAACGGAATATATTTTAAAAACCACAAATACTTCTTTATTCTTTTTTCCCGGAAAAATCCGTAAAAATAATTATTGATTCTGGTTTCTATAATATTCGTCCTATTGACTAAACAGTAGTAACCTTTTTTTGACTCTACTTGGGTTTTTAACTGCTCATTGAGACACAATAAAATATCGCTAATTTTAACTTGCTCATAATTTTGCGCCTCTTTTCCTATATATTCGTAGTCGGTATTTATATTTTTTTTTATTTCTGCCGTATCGTTTACCAAAAATTTATGCAGTTCAAAAAGCGTCAAGGGAACATCTTGAAGGTCAAAAAAACGTAAGGTGGAAAGAATGCGGTTTTGTAGCGCAGTCCCGTGGCCTGCCTCCCCAATTACATCCATAAATTTTCCAAATTATTTCTGTCTAATTCCCATTTTAAAGGATTATTTCTAATATATTCCCGAATTTTGTCCAAGCCTTCTTCTTTACGAATAACATGATCATAAAATGAAGGCTGCCAAGCAAAATCTGGAATAAATTGTTTTCGAATAAATTTTGTAACAACATTCTTAAAAGAGCCCGCTATTTGGTCCAAGCTGTAGCGCAGGCCCCCGGCCTGCTCCCCCGGTTTAATAATCACGATTCCGTGTAGGTGGTTAGGCATTACAACAAATTCATCAATGTCTACTATTTTATATAATTTTGGTGTTCTTTTCCAGACTTCTTCTACAACTTTACCCATTTCACTTAAGTCGATTTTACCAATATTAACAGAACCGAAATACTCTTTACGATCTTTCGTGCAAGCCGTTACAAAATAATAGCCAGGTTGGCTATAGTCATAATTATTAAGCCGGTTCTGTTTTCTTACAAAGCCCATATGCTAAAAGCAGGCCAAGGGCCTGCGCTACATTTAAGGCACTATAACCCCAAACTATTCAAAGTAATTTCTTCCCATTCAAAATCTACTTCCTTGTAGACTTTTAATTTATGGGAAAATTCTGTTGTGGAAAATTTGTACTGCGCTTGAGCAGACTGCCCGGCTCTATGAGAATAAAGTTCTTTTTTTTCTAAAACCACGGGCCTGTTTTCTCTAACCAATTTATAACGGTCTCCGTTTGGATGTTCAAATTCCAATATATCCTGCGTGCCCTGCTTTTCCGGACCTTCTTCTTTTTGCAATATTAAATCTTCCGAGGAAAGTTTTACTCCCCGAAAATTCTTTTTAGCCATTTCTACAATTTCCTGCCATTTGTCGTCTGTCATAGATTTTACATTATTATCCCTCCCCAAGATTTGGGGAGGGTGTCACCCGAAGCGAAGGGTGACGGGAGAGGTTGATAATAATTTCTGTAGTGTATTTTCGTCCGTGGTTCTGTAGCTTACTGCAACAGCCCTCCCGCTCCGTAAATATCATTAAAACTACTAAGCACCATAGGAATAATGGCCAAAGCGGCGAGGAGTGGCAAAACTACAAGCGCAATTGTAATATACAACTGCCACTTCATATAGTTTTTTGTCTTGCGACTGTTTTCCAAAATCTCAGCAAGCATTTGTGAGTCAGTCATTGCATCTCCCGATATTTGCGATGATGTATTATTTTCCATATTTTTAAATTTAATTTTTTCCCTGCTACTTACTAAATACTACTTACTACTATGCCTGGCACTTAGGACAAAAACTCGCAGTCCTGCCACCTACTTTAATGCTTTCTATTAATGTACCACATTTTTTGCATTTTTGCCCCTTGCGGCCGTAAACAAAATGAAATTTACCCATTTGGCCCCATGAGCCGTCTGTTCTAACAAAGTCGCCTACGCTTGAACCTTTAGCCTGAATTCCTTTTAATAAAACGGGTTTTATCCAATGGTAGATATTTTTCAAATCCGCTGATGATAAGGACGACACCTTTCTCGTTGACCTAACCTTCGCATGGAACAATATTTCATCGCTATAAATATTCCCAATTCCCGCTACCACTTTTGCATCCATTAACACTTCTTTAATTTTTGATAATGTACGTTTTCTAACGGCCGTAACAAAACGAACAAATGTAAAATCTTTACCTAAAGGCTCCGGGCCAAATTCTTTTAGCTCTTTTACTTTGTCTATTTCACTGTCGTGAACCAACTTTAAATACCCAAACTTTCTTACGTCGTTAAAGTATAAAATGGAACCGTCGATGAATTTAAACACAACGTGGGTATGCTTGTCCGGCAGTTGTTTTAAAGGGGCTGAGGCTTTGTTAAGCAAACGGTATTTTCCTCCGGTTTTGTTACGCAATGCTTTGTCTTCAAAAATAAACTGTCCTGTCATTTTTAAATGTACAAGCATACTATAAGGACCAGACAAATCAAATATTAGTAGTTTCGCGCGCCTCTTAACAGACAAAAATTTTTGTCCGATCAGAGTTTTAATAAATAACTTTACGATATTTGGCGATACAACTCTTTTAGGCGAAAGCGTAGCCGAACCAACCCCGACTATCTTAGGCGCAAAAATCTTAACCGACTTAATTTTTCGGTTTTTTAACTTTCTATTTAGCTCTCTAGCAACGGTTTCTACTTCAGGTAATTCAGGCATAATATAAATGGCAAAAACGACGGAAATGACATAAATGACAAAAATGCAGACTGTTTATATTTTTGTCATTTTTGCTCATTTTTTTAATTTTTGTCATTTCCCTTTTGTGCTACAATAATCTTACCAGACCAAAAAAATTGTGTCATTTATGCCAAGTCCAAAAGAATTTTTACGTTCAATTCCCCACCATTTCCAGCCACAGGACGAACAAATCCTGACTAAGGCTTACGACTTTGCCACAAAAGCCCACAAAGGCCAAAAACGCAAAAGCGGCGAGGAGTATTTTTCCCATGTCAGAAGTGTGGCGGTTATTTTAGGACAAATTTTTCCCAATGTTCCGACTTTGGCCGCAGCTCTGCTGCACGACATACCGGAAGATACCAAAATCACCAATGAAGAAATAAAAAAAGAATTTGGCGAAGAAATCGCCCTTTTAGTAGAAGGCGTTACCAAATTAGGCAGAGTTCGGTTTCACGACAGCACCGACAAATTTTACGTCGAAAATTTACGCAAACTTTTTATTGCCACCAGCGAAGACATTAGAGTAATTTTAATCAAACTGGCTGACCGCATTCACAATATGCGGACTATAGAATATTTACCCAAAGAAAAACAAATTAAAATTGCCAAAGAAACGCTGGAAATGTATGCCCCCATTGCCGCGCGCCTTGGCATAAGCGCCTGGAAAGACGAACTGGAAGATATTTCCTTTAAAGTTGTCTACCCAAAAGAATACGAGGAAACAAAGAAGATTTTAAATCAGGAAATAAAAAAACGCGACCAAAACATTAAGGAAATGAAAAAGAATTTTGAAAGCATTTTAAGGACAGAGGGCGTAAAATTCCTGGAAATTTCCGCGCGCATAAAACGCCTATATTCGCTCTACAAAAAAATGCAAAAATACCAAGGGGATCTTTCAAAAATATATGACATTTTTGCCCTACGAGTCATAGTCCGCTCCACTGCCGATTGCTATTCGGTCTTAGGCTTAACTCACCGGCATTTTCAGCCTATGCCCAATCGCATTAAAGATTATATTTCCACACCCAAGCCCAACGGGTACCAAAGCATACACACAACGGTTTTTAACCAAACCGGCAGCGTATTTGAAATTCAAATAAGAACAGACTTGATGCACGAAGAAGCCGAACGCGGTATTGCGGCACACTGGTTTTACAGCCAAGAAGGAAAGCCGGAAAACGCCACGGCCTTTAGGGCGCCTTGGATTAAAGAACTTAGAGCCTGGCAGGAAGATGCTATAAGTCCGGAAGAATTTTTAGACAGCTTGAAAATAGATTTTTTTCGCGACCGCATTTTTGTTTTCACCCCAAAAGGCGACATAAAAGATTTGCCTCTGGGCGCCAGTGTAATAGACTTTGCGTTTGCCGTGCACACGGAATTAGGTTTTCATATGATGGGTGCTAAAATAAACGGAAAAATGGCTAGCATTTACGACACGTTGCAAAAAGGTGATGTTATAGAAATTTTAAAAAATAAAAATCCTGTTAAAATTTCACGGGATTGGCTGGAGCACGCGCAAACTTCCGGAGCCAAAAGCAAAATTAGACACTATTTGCAGGAAAACGACAAAGGAATAGTGCAACGAATTAAAGAACTTAAGCTTTCGGACTTAAAACCCGGCCTACCGACCTTTTTTCGCAAGAAATAATTCTTACCCGCCGAAAGTCCGCTGATATTAACGCTGAAGGGACGCTGAATTTAAACTTCACTCTCTAATGTCATGACAAATAAAGTTGAAAATTTTCTTTACGAGCAGGAATCTTACCATATTAGAGGTGCATGTATGGATGTATGGAAACAGTTTAAAGGTATGTTTAAGGAAAGTGTTATTGACAAGGCACTATCCATCGCCTTGGAGGAAAAAGGTTTTAGTGTTGATTCTCAAAAACAAATAAACATATTTTTCCACGGCAAAAAAGTCGGTACTTATGTTCCCGACAAAATAGTTAACAATATTATTCTTATAGAACTAAAAAGTAAAGAGTTTTTAACTAAATCTGACCAAGAACAATTCTGGAATTACTTGCAGGGTTCAGAGTATAAACTGGGTTTCTTGGTAAATTTTTCTCCAAAAAATTAGATATCAGACGTTTAGTTTACGATACAGCGCGTAAAAATCAGTATTCAGCGACCGGTCAGCGTTCTAACCAGCGTTAATTCAGCGGACTTAGTACGCTATTGTATGCTTTGTATAACCCGGTCTGTAGTCATGAAGTTCTTCGGGCGAAAACCAGACCTTAACTTCCTCTACTGCTTCTTCACTGGAACCGGAAGCATGAATTAAATTATAGACTCCGATTTTCTTGCTGTCCGCGTGCTTAAAAGACACGTGAGAATAGTCACCTCTTATGGTTCCGGGAGCTGCGCTTTTGGGTTCTGTAGCGCCTACCATTTTTCTAACTAACTCAACAGCTTCTACGCCTTCTAAGGCTATGGCTACTATGGGCCCGGAGCTTATCATTTCTATCATTAAATCTCTCACATGCTGGCCGCGGCGCTTGGCCAAATCTTCGGTGTAATGTTTTTCCGCGTGCTCTTTTTTCGGCCACAGCATTTTTAGCCCGGCAATTTTAAGTCCCGCTCGCTCAAAACGGCTAATAATTTCCCCTATAAGCCCGCGGTCTACAGCATCGGGTTTTAACAAAACTAAACTTTGTTCGATTGAATTCATATGTTTATAGATTACTGGTTTATTTCAAATATACGGATGATACGAAATCTGTATATCCGTAACAGATCCGTAATCCTTAACCTAAGTTATTTAATTATTTTTACGCTTTCCATAACTACCGGCGTTTTGGGACTGCCGTCGGTCGGGCCCATTTGCGGAATTATGTCTACTTGCCCTATTTTTTCAACCACGCTCATTCCGGAGCTGACTTTACCAAAAATCGTGTAGGCGTTTGGCAGCTGATTGTCTTCCAGCATTATAAAAAACTGGCTGCCGTTAGTATTAGGGCCCGAGTTTGCCATAGCCAAAATTCCTTTTTTATAGCCGGCCTTAAACGAAGGGGTCTCCGGATTTAGCTCGTCTTCAAACTTTTGGCCAAAAGCGGAAAAACCGCCGGTACCATTACCATTCGGATCCCCGCCCTGAATAACAAAACCTTTAGCCACACGGTGGAAGGTTAAACAGTCAAAATAGCCGCTGTTGGCAAGCCTTAAGAAATTTTCAACGGTTTTTGGCGCGTCTTTTTCATAAAATTCCAAATTAATAGTACCAAAGTCTTTTACTTTTATTGCAACCTGGCGGTTAGCAATAGAAACCTTAGCTGTTTTTAGCTTGTTTTCGTCAAAATTCCTTTTACATTCCCCCGACTTAACCACGCTGTCTGTGGTAGTGGTATTGCCGGCTATTTGTTCAGAAGGACTCGGGGTTGGACTGGTTTCCGAATTCTCGGTATTATAGTTGTCTTGCGTATAGCTTTGCATGTCTTTATTTTCTAACTCCTGGTTAGTTTTATTGCCCTTATATTTAAAAAGGGCTACGCTGCCGCCGAATAAAACTAAAATAATTATTATAATTGTGACCAATGTTTTGTTAGACATATCTTTACTAAATACTAATGTTTACTAATATACGAATAGAACAAATAATATCTGTATATTTAAAGATTAGTATATTAGTACTAATTCGTATTTAGTAAAGTTAATTAATTTCTTTAGCAATTTTACCACACTTCAGTTTTCGCTTCAACTTTGCCGGCCAGTTGTTTTAACCAAAAAAACCCGACTAAAACTACTCCGTTTAGAATCACAAAAGTTAAGGGGCTTATAGTTATAGCTAAACTGGCGTATTTCCATGAAGTGAAAAGTAAAACTATCCGTATAACAGCTTTTAAAAGTAGGCTGGCCACAAAAGCAAACCCTGAACCCAAAAATGGCAGAACGCTCAAAAAACCAATAGCCATAACTAAGGGTATAAAAGGCAAAATAATTAAATTAGCTAGAATGGCAATTACGCTTAGCTGACCAAATTTAAACAAAAGCAAAGGCAAAGTTGCAACAATAGCGCAAAGCGTGGTTACAAAAATATCTTTTAAAAATTTTAATTCAACCCAGCGCTCTGTAAGCTTTTGCAAAACCGGCACGCCGTACACAATACCCGCAGTGGCTAAAAAAGAAAGCTGAAACCCGACATCCCAAACTAAAATTTTTGGATTTATTAAAACCATGACCCCGGCAGTAAACAAAAGCGAAGGCGTAATAGCATAAAGCCTGCCGTGCCTTAAAGCCAACAAAAGCAAAAAACCCATTAAACTGGCGCGCAAAACTGAGGCTGAAGCTCCGGTTAAAATGGTAAAAGCTATAATAAAAAATATGGAAAGCCAAAAACTATAGCGCCTACCAATTACCCAGGCAGCGTAGCTTAAAGCGCCTACAATAATAGAAATATTGAACCCCGACACAGCAATTAAATGCGAAAGCCCGGCGCGATTAAAAGCTTCAGTAATGTCGCTTGGCAAAGTCTTCTTTGCGCCTATCAATATGCCTAAAAGCAAACTTTTTTCCGGCTCTGCTAACATATTAGAAACCCGCTCTACAAATGCGTGTTTGATCCGTAAAACTTTTTCTTTAAAAAAATTTAAGCGGTGGCTATGTAAAATTAACACTTTAGGACGGTTAGACAACGCATAAATATTTTTCATTTCCAAATAACCTTTGTAGTCAAAGTCGGAAAAATTTTTAGCTTCCTCTATTTTTCCCTCTATGGCAACTTCGTCGCCGTAAAAAAACTCCTGACTTAAATTTACAGTCACTAAAATATTTTGGGTGTAATTTTTAGGCCGAACAGTTAAAAGCTGCTTGTCCAGACGCAAATCCGGGTCTTCTACCACAAGCCCTTCTATTTTTTGTTTTTTCCCAAACAGATCTGCAAATTCGTTGGCTTTGAAGCTCGTATTTAACCTAAAAACCCCTAAACAAAATATTGTTAAACACAAAAATAACCCGGCCGAAAATTTCTCGCCAAAAAAATAAAACCCGCCCAAACCCATAACTAAAGGTGTTAAAGCCCAATACACCCACAGGTTGGGAATAGAAAAAAGAGAAGCGCAAAAAACCCCTAAAATAAAACAAATAATTAGCAAACAAAATAATTTTGAACGACTCATTGCTTTAAAATCAACATTAATTTTCCATACAGTTGACATATCGCTTAAAAGTGGTATGGTAAAGATGTAATCTAATAGTTTGCAATATGAAAAATCTCTCTAAACAATTTTCTTTTTTGGCAGTTTGTCTTTTAAATGTAATTTTATTTATAAATGTAATTTTATTTACGCCGGCAACCAAAGCGCTCGCTCAGTCTCCAGTTAGAATAAACGAAAAGTTAACAGTGGGCAAAACTCTCTCTTTGAATTTGGGGCAAGCTGGCTGGAAACTCGCAGGTTCTAATAACACAGGTATTATTTCCGCTCAAATTAACGGGGAAAACTTCTTTATTAAAGCACTTAACCCTGGCCTTGCCACTGCTTTTGCCTGTCCGGAAAATTTAATTGACCCTGCCATTTGCGCCTATGTAACTATAACGGTTAATCCGGAAAATGTTTTAGGCCTTAATACCGGCGCCGCTTATAAACCTCATTCTGCGGGATTGTTCGTAAATGTTGGTCAAACTGTTTTTTATGTCCATGAACACGGCCTGATACCTATTACTACTTACCCGATATTTTTAAGCGTAGCACCTAAAAATGTTGCAATCTACCCGGCCAACGACTACGATATGCAGCTGCCTCTGCTGCCCTTTATGGAAACTAACGACCAGAGAGTACAAAGATAACAATTCTACTAAAAACCTTCAGCCTAAAAGGCTGAAGGTTTTTATTTTTGCTTTCTCTCCCCGCTTTAGCAAAACACGGGACTTAGGAATTTTTAAATACTCAGCAAGACAAGCTGTTACTGCTCTATTCGCCCTGCCTTCCAGCGGCGGTTCTTTTACATAAATATGCAAAGTTCCGAACAAATCTTTTTCCACCCTGGGTTTTTTTGAATTGGGGTGCGCAATTATTTTTAGCTCCATAGCTTGTCCTTATATTTTTCTAAAAAAAATCCCCATTGCGAATGGCATTCTGAAATACTTGGCATACTTTGTCTATTAAACCATTTAACTTCTTCCATTTTATGCGGTTCTCCGTTTTTAACGGTTTCAGAGTTGACTGAAACTTTAAAGTCCAAGGCCACCCAATGACTAACTTTATCGGCCTGATTTCTAAACACATCGCGAAAACCCAAAAATTCGTAATGCGTAATTTCAGTACAATATTCTTCCATTATCTCTTTTTCCAAAGTTTTCTCTACACTATCTAAAACTTCTACTCCCCCTCCGCCAATATCCCATTTCCCGTGTTCATCTCTCGCGTTTTGGCTGCGTTTGCCCATCACAAAATTGCCTTTGCCGTCATGGCAAAAGTAAACCACGCTAACCCCTACAAAATCTATGCCCTTAACCATTTAAGATTTAGTCCGCCGGCTGGCGGATTAGGTATTTATTTACAGATTTTCTTTCTTGCCAAAATTTTACCAGCTCATACGCGCCAAACAAACTTAGGCTATAGAACATATCGCCCATTAGCGTGCCGCGCAAAAACGGCAAGCCGTTTATGTAAGACTGAATGATGCCTGAAAAATTATGCGGGTAATTCGAGTATAAAAAGGCAAAATTGGTAACCAGAAAAAAGATTGCGGATGCGGCAAGCGAAGACCCGATAATTTTAGCCCATCTATATTTATTTGAATTCTTTATCCAGACCCCGAATAGAATTCCGGCTAAATGCGAAGCATAAATTGCCAGCATCATGGGCCAGGAAGCAAAGCCAATAAATACGTCGCTAATAAGTCTTGCGGCCAAAGTTATACCCGCTGCTTTTTTTAAGTCCATATTGGCTGCGGCAAAAATTGCCAAAGCTGTTATTGGCGCGAAGTTGGGAATGTGAGGCACGAAGCGACTAATTACCGCTAATAATATTACAAAATAAATAATCATATTTTCTATTCTTTTTTAAAATTGTTATATATTAAATTAAAAGCGCTGCTCGTATCTTCAAAAGTATTGTTTGCCATAAGTCGTGTTATTTCTGTTATTTCCGTATTTGGCATAAAGTTATACTTGGTTATTTCGTTCACAATTCCCTCAACCTCTTGTCTAAACTTTGCGGGATTATCTTCAGGACTATAATCTACATTTCCATAACCTAATCTTTCTACGCTTCTAAAGAGTCTCCCTCTAATAGTTCTTAGAACAGCTTCTTTTCTTTTAGCAAATTGTTCATTCATAATTTCTACTTCTTAATTTCCTCCAGCTTCCACTCTATAAAATCCTTGTCCTTTGGCTTGTAGGTAGCCGCGCCTTCCTGGGCCTGCTGGTTGTTTACATAAAACGACCAAAAATTCTTGCCTGTGTCTTCCTTTTTACCGTTTATGGAAATTACATATTCGCCCACGCCGGAAAAAGTTTTAGTTTCCACCTTATGTCCCATTTTAAGCAAATCTAAAGCGGTTTTGTTTTCTTCTTTATAAAAATTAAACAAGCTGTCTGCCATATCGCCTTCTACCATCTGCCGAACCTGAATTGACTGCTGTTCAACTGACTGCTTATTATTTTCTGCTGATTGCTGATTATTGCATCCTGCCGTAATGAATGAGAGTATAGATAACGACAGTAACAACTTTCCGGATATTTTTGTCAATTTTTTAAATTTTGTCATTTTTGTCATTTCCTAATAGTCTATTCCTCTCTGCGCCAGTATACCTTTATAATACGGGTGTTTTATCATTGTCATTTCTGTTATTAAATCGCACTTTTCCATAATTTTAGGGTATTTGTTGTGCCCAGTCAAAACCAAATGCTGAAGCGGCGCTTTTATATCTATTAAATCAATAATATCCCGCTCTTCTATAAGCTTACTTTCCAGTGCGGAAATTATTTCGTCTAAAATTATTACTTGGTATTTTCCGGAAGTAATTATCTCGCGCGCCCTCGACAAACCGTCTAACGCAGCCTTAATATGAACTTCTTTTTCTTTTTTGTCGCCTAGTATTCCAACGAAGCCCAAACCAAGCTGCTCATTATAGATTTTACCAATTCCCCCCTCCCCAGGCGTGGGGAGGGTGCCCGGAGGGCGGGAGAGGTCGAATGAGGAACCCCACGATGATCCTAATTTTTTTTCAGCAAAATTTAAAAAATCAATCTCACTGCTCACCGGCCACTCGCCGTCTTTAATTTTGTCTTTAGATGCTGCCTTAGCCTTCACAAATTGCAAAATATAAACATTCATCCCGGCACCCGCAGCGCGTATAGCCATACCCATAGCAGCCGTAGTCTTGCCCTTCCCCGCGCCAAGGTAAGATATAACCAGCCCCTTCGGCTCGTCACTAAATTTTGCAGGCATTTTAATTTTCTGTCCAGCAGGTTTTAATTTTTTAATTAACATATAGTTGACCTAGCTAATTAACGACTGTATTATTTCAACAAGGAGGTCCACATGTTTGAAATATGGCAATTGGGTTTCACTGGGCTACTAGTAGGGATGTTGGTATCATGGGTTATGACTGCCGACCACACGCCTGACTGGATGACTGTGGTCAACCCACTACTTGCATTGCTTCTGGCAACCTGCTTTTCCTTGTTCGTAACAGGAGAGAGCTTGTATAATTCCGAAACAACTTGGAAATTCGGCTATCTCTTCACCATAGCTGCGCCTATGGGCGCTCTTTGGCACACGATGCGAGTACGCAGATAAACCAGTATTGCGCCGTCCGGAAACCCACCGGGCGGCGTTCTCTTTTTTTTACTTTTTAGGCGGCGGTTTCCCGCCGCCTTTAGTCAAATTTCTTAATTTCCAATTTCTATTAATTTCTTTGGTCGCCGATAAATCGGCACGCTACATTCTCGGTTCTGGATCCCGGATATTTTTTACGGCCTAGGATAATCACTGTCGTAAAAAATTCCGGGATGACAAACTTTAGATTCTGTAGTTTTCCGTAGTGCATTCTATCTACTGGCTACTTACTACCTACTACTCACTACTATTCTATCCGCATTTTGAGTACCCACAATGCTCGCACTTCATACAGCCTTCGGCAAAGACCATCATATTAGCGCAAGTCGGACAAACCGGCGCATTGCCTAAATTTGCAATACTAATTCGCTGAGTTTTTTGGGTAATGGTCGCGCCATTTAAAGAAACTTCTTTTTTCGACAAAGTCTCTACCACTTTTTCCTGTACTTCCTCTACCTCTGCGGGCTTAACCGGTAAAACTTTTTGGGACGGGTCATTAAGAGGGCTTAGGTTAGGCAAAGCTAGCTGCTGCTGTCCCCGTTTTATATGCTTGCCTAAAATTTTGGCAATTGCATCCGGCAAGCTAAACACCATACCTTCCTGGGAGAACGAAACATCGGGACCGCGTATGCCTTTAAGCTGCTCAATTATTTCTTCTATGGCAATATTGGATCTAAGCGATAAACTAATTAAGCGGGTTATGGCTTCGGTCTGGGCTGAAAAGAAACCTCCGGCCTTGCCCATTTGCGCAAAAACTTCAAATGGACCATGGCTGTCTTCGTTAACCGTAACATACAAATTGCCGTACGGGGTATTTATTTTGTAGGTTATACCCATCATTACGTCCGGCCTCTGCCTTGGCGCGATTTTTATTTGCACATTATCGCCTGAAACTGACATTACCTCTCTAACTTTAGTTTCTTTCTGTTCTGCCGAAGAAAGTTTGCTCTCCACTTGCTCTGCCGCGTCTTTACCAAGCTTTTTATGGTCAGTAGCTAAAATCTGTTCGTCCCTGCTACCATCGCGATAGATTGTACCGCCCTTGCAACCTAAGTCATACATTAAAGTATAAAGCTGTTTGGTTTGTTCTATGGTGTATTCCGAAGGCGCGTTAACGGTTTTGGAAATTGCCGAATCTGTCCAGCGCTGAACCGCCGCCTGCACTCTTACGTGCTCTTCCGGAGTAAGGCTCATGGCGGTTGCAAAGTAGTCGGGAAGCTCAGTGGCCCCTGGGTGTTTGTCTAGCCAGTCTTGGGCGAGTTTAATTTTTTCCTCGTGAACTCCAAGCCTGGACTTTCTAAAATAGGTCCAGGAAAAGAACGGTTCAATTCCGGTGGAAGTTCCGACCATAGTGCCCACCGTGCCTGTGGGGGCTTGAGTCATAATAGTTACATTTCTTATACCATGTTCTTTAACCAAACCTCTTACATATTCCGGCATTGCCTTCATAAAACCGCTTTCTAAAAACTTCTCGGCATTGAACTTTGAAAAAGCGCCTTTCTCTCTGGCTAATTCAACAGAAGTTTCGTAAGCTGTCACTGCAATAAACTGGTAAAGCTTGTCTATAAATTCCACAGCTTCCTTGCTTCCATATTTCAGGCCTTTGTAAATAAGCATTTCCGCCAGGCCAATAGTGCCCATACCGACTCTTCTTTCCGACATTTGCTGATTCTTGTTCTCGTCAAAAAAATACGGGGTAGCGTCTATAACATTGTCCTGAAATCTAACCGCCTGCGAAACCGTAGTTTTAAGTTCGTCCCACTTTACTTCGCCGGTTTCTTTGTTTATATGCCTGGCTAAATTCACATGACCCAAGTTGCAAACGCCCCAGGCCGGAAGCGGCTGTTCGCCGCAGGGGTTAGTGCAGGGCAAGTCGGCAAAATAGTAAGAGTTGGAATAGTAGTTTGCGCGGTCTATAAAATACATCCCCGGCTCAGCGCTCGTCCAGGCCGACTCTATAATATTCGTCCAAATGTCCTGAGCTCTTACAGTCTTGTGCTTTATAACATTGCCGCCAAGCTCTTTCCACTTTTTTAAGTTGCCGTCCCAGTGCTGGTCGTAAAGCGGGTCGTGCGGGTCCGGAAAAACCAAATCCCAGGGCTTGTCTTGTTTTACCGCTTCCATAAAGTCGTCGGTAATGCCCACGCTAATGTTGGCGTTGGTAATTTTACCCGCTTCTTTTTTAGAATTAATAAAGTCAATAACGTCCGGGTGCCAAGCATTTAAAATAAGCATTAAAGCGCCTCTGCGACTACCCCCCTGTTCAATAAGCCCGGTAACAAATGAATAGAGCGATGCCCAGCTTACGCTTCCGGAAGACCTGCCATTTACCCCCTTAACATAAGAATACCTGGGACGAAGCGATGACACGTTTATACCTACGCCGCCGCCGCGTGACATAATTTCCGCCATTTGCCCTAAGGTATTAAAAATTCCATGACGGCTGTCTTTGGGGCTGGGTATAACGTAGCAATTATAAAAAGTTAAATTCTGGCCGGTGCCCGCGCCGGTAAAAATTCTGCCTGCCGGAACATATTTCCAGTCGTCCATTAAATCTCGAAATTTAGTTTCCCATTCCGTTTGCTTTTCTTTGGTTTTTTCTACTGAGGCTATGTGCTTAGCAATTCTTTCAAACATTTGTTCCGGCCTGGTTTCCAGCGGCTTGTCTATATGCTCAATGGCGCGGTGCTCCAAAGAACCGTCGCGCATTCTAACATCAACTTCTTTTTTTACCATATCTAAAGTTTCTATAACCCCGATTTCCCGCTGTCCGGTTTTTGGGTTTACTAAAACCACAGCCAAATCCCCCACAGCCAAAGTTGTGCGCTTAACGTCTTTAACCGCGTAACGGTCTAAAAATATTTTCTCGCCAAGTTCGCTTAAGGCATTCTTGGTTCTGGTCTGTAAATTTTCTCGCGTGCTTTGCATATAGCTATTTATTTCCATCCGGTTTTTGACTGCCGGATAACTTAATGATTTTTGTTTCTTTACCAAATACTAATTTTTACGAATATACTAATTCTAACCACAAACGATGGTGATGAAAATTAGTATATTAGTACCTATTCGTATTTAGTAAAGTTTACAATTTTTTTAGCTCTTCTTTAAATTCTTCCACGTCCTCAAACTTTCTATACACCGAGGCAAAGCGTATATAGGCAACCTTATCTACCTTTTTTATTTTCTTCATAACTATTTCGCCTATTTCTTCCGACTTTATTTCCGCGTCCTTTGCTCTTTTTTGAATTTCTATTTCTATGCCCGATACAAGTTTTTTTAATCCGTCTTCGCTAACCGGCCTTTTTTCGAACGCTCTTTTAATTCCGCCCTCCATTTTTTCCTTACTAAACAATTCTTTACGACCGTCCTTTTTTATTACGGTTAAGCCCAATATTTCGATTTCTTCATAAGTACTAAATCTAAACTCGCATTTTTCGCATTCCCTGCGCCTTCTTATAGCGCTGCCGTCCTCTACCGGGCGACTGTCTAGCACTTTAGTGTCTTCGTTTTGGCAATTAGGGCAATTCATAAGGATTCACTATAACAATTAACAATTTACGATTAACCACCAAATACTACAGTTAATTATTTTCACCACATCTAGTAAGCTGCTTATACATTCTAATACTATATATTGTGTTAGTCAAAAAATAACGAAAGGCGCAAAAACTTGTGTTTTCTCCTTGTCGCAATAATTTTAGCTTTCTTTTATCCACATAAATTTTTTAAAAGCAGGCCCATAATTTTGTAAAAGTCACGATCTAATACCCTGCTAAAAATCCACTATCAAAATAAACAATAGGAAGTAATTCAGGCAATTCAAAAACCCCGGGGGCACAGCCGGGGTTTTAGAATATTTAGTTTAACTTCCCGCCTTACAACGGCGTTTGGTTATTGGGTTAATACCTGGTATATAACGTCCAGCAAACCGGTATTAGATTGTTGGTACTTATAAGTAGTCGCGCCGGCTACTTGACCGGTTGTTTGGCTAACTGCTTTTGTGTCGTTAAAGCCCAAAGCATAAGTTAAGCCGCTGTTGTCAGCAAGCCAGGCAAGATTGTCCGAATATAGCGCATAAGTTTCTTCGGCCGGCTGAAACAAATTAGCATATAAGAATTTGTCGTAAGAAGCAGCTGCGCTGTCTATAGTCGCAACTACATTCTCAATTGAAAATGGATCGTTGACCGCCACCGAAGTGCCGGAAAAACTTGAGTCCGTTGACACTACTGCAAATAAAAATGCTAAAGAGAACATTGCTGTTCCAAGCAGCGCCATAACTTTACCAGGACTTTCCTGGGTTAAGGCATTACTAATAGTTTCGTTCATATTTTTGTTTTCCGCAGACAGATTGTTAGTTGCCCTTTAAAAAGAAGTAATCGCGCGTTCGACTCCTTTTAGAAAACTAAAAGCAAAAAACCTCTGTTTGCTTATATTAATTTTTTGTTTTATTTTTCAGGTTTTAAGACCCTGTTGTCTATTTTTGTTTCAATAAGTTTGATGATTTTGCCTATTTTTTTGGCAAATCGACCTTTTTCATCACTCTTAATATATATTATAGCACAGCTGAGCAAAAATTGCAAGCAAAATTTACATGTAAATAAACAAGGTTTGAATAAAAAAACTGCCACTCTTTTTGAGTAGCAGTTTCTGTAGTTTTCTGTAGTGAATTTAAATTTTGTAGTTCTGTAGCTTTACTTCATCTTTTTTCTTATGAACGCGGGTATTTCCAATTCATCTTCTTCGTCTCCGCTTGAGGACTGAGGTGTTTCAACCGGCGAAACCGGCTGCACGGGACGCGGATTAAACATTGGCTTTCTAACTTCCATAGGCGCCATTTGAGGCAAATTCACCGGAGCAGTTTTTGGTTCCGGCATAACATGTCTTTTTTCTTCATGGCTTAAAATTGCTATAGGTCTCTTGCTGCTCTCGTCAAAACCGGTGGCAATAACAGTAATACGGATTTCGTCGCCCATATCTTCGTCTATAACCGTACCAAACTTTACTTTGGCGTCCGGGTCTATGCTCTTGGTAATAACTTTTGCCGCTTCGTCTATTTCAAACATTCCTAAATTGCTTCCGCCGGTTATATTAAAGAGCACGCCCTTGGCTCCGTCTATGGCAAGCTCTAAGAGCGGAGAATTAATTGCCAGGCGGGCTGCTTCCTGTGCTCTATTTTCCCCACTCGCCCTACCTATACCCATAAGCGCAGTACCCGCGTCTTGCATTATGCTTCTTACGTCGGCAAAGTCTGCGTTAACAATACCGTGCGTGGTAATTAAATCCGAAATGCCGGCAATGCCCTGGCGCAAAACTTCGTCCACGGTCTTAAACGCGTCTACAAGTGAAGTTTTTTTGTCTATAATTTGAAGTATGCGGTCGTTCTGAATAGAAATTATTGCGTCTACTTTGTCCTTTAAGTTATCGTAACCTATTTCCGCCACTTCTTTTCTTTTACTGCCTTCAAAAGTAAACGGCTTGGTTACCACTGCCACAGTTAAGATGCCTTTGTTCTTGCAAAGTTCAGCTACTATAGGCGAAGCGCCGGTGCCCGTTCCCCCGCCAAGACCGCAAGTTATAAAAACCATATCCGCGTTGTCTATAACTTCTTCTAAATCTTCAATGCTTTCTTCCGCTGCCTGGCGCCCAAGCTCCGGATTCATTCCGCTCCCAAGACCCTTGGTTACGCTTTTGCCAATATGAACTTTTTTGTCCGACTGGTTGTTATGCAGTGCCTGGGAGTCGGTGTTAATCGCAACAAACTCCACGCCCTTTATGCCAAGCTCCGACATACGGTTAACAGCCGAAGTTCCGGACCCGCCAATGCCCAAAACTTTAATTCTTGCAAAACTTTCAATTTTTGGTTTAACTTCCATGTGTTTTTTATTTACCCCGTTAGAATTTTTCATATTTTTTTATTTAGCCCTTTTGTTTTAAAAATTTCTAATGGGGCTTATGGCTTACTATTAGAATGTAAAAGATGATAATAAATAAAAACAAGCCTATTCACCCGTAACCGTATTTTAGCTTGTTTTTTTGTTTTGATTTTATATACCTATTGCCACTTACTGGCCTTTAGGCTTTGTTTGATTATAACACAACCCAAAAATTATGCAAAAATCAGCTGGACTGGATTTTCTTTCTTAAAATTTCCGCGTCTATTTTTTCTAAAAGCTTATTATTTACTGTGTTTTCAAGCTTAAGGGCCTCTAATGCGTTTTTTAGCACACGAATATATTGGCGGCTTAGCTCGTTTTCTGCCGCCATTTGCATACTGGCTAGATTTACCAAAAAAGCCGCTTTGTCGGATTCAGAAATACTCTCTTTAAAAAAAGCAATTAACTCGGATTTGGCTTCTTCTTGCTTGTTGTCTGCAATTAGTTTTTGTATATTTTGTAAGTCCATAAAAATTTTAATTAAGTCGTTGCCTGAGCTTGGGCGTTAGGATGCAGAAAACTCCAAAAATTACCTTCACTATCTTCTCTATACAACGCTCTTTTTAATACCGCGCGTTTTACCCAAGGCACTGAACTGTCTTTTAAGACTTCTTTTATTGCGTTAATTTTAACTTGCTTGTATCTTTCCGAAGCCCCAAAAGCACCCATACCCCCTTGCAGCTCCATAATTTTTTTGTAAATATCCGTGGCTTTAACATTTTTTTCATCTACCCCGCTTATAAGTTTTTTAACTTCCTTAGCCACTCTATCTAAAAGCAGTTTGCCCAAACCTTGCTTTAGGGTGTCTCTGGTATAACGTTTGACTAAAAAGTCTTCGCCAAAAATATCTAGGTCGGGATTTTCTTCCTGGCTCTGCTCCAGTTTGGCCAGCAACTTTTCGGCTTCCACAAATTGGTCAGGGCTGGCATTGGGATCAGAAAGATTTTCTAATTTTTGAATGGTTTTTTCACGGGCAAGCCTAAAAACATCTTTGGCAAAACCTAAGGTATTAAAAAGTTCTTCGTCGGTCTTTTTCTTATTCCTTTCCAATTGTTTTTTTCTTGCCACAAGGTCGTCTATTTGACCAAGCTCGCCAAAAGCTGCTTCGTGCTTTAATTCAAGCATTGATTTTTCTATTTCAAGCCTGTTCATTTTACTGTCAATTTTTTTTAGAGGGTCGCCAAATAGCCGCTTAATAAAACTTTTCTCACTGTGTTCAACAACTTTATTCCAATTATGCGTGTCTTGGGAAAAATCGTGTCTATCGGCTATTGCGACTAATTGCTCTACATTGATTTCCAACTGCCTGGCTTTTGGCCCAACCTGCCTAACCGCGCTTACTTCCACTGACAGTTTTTTTAGTCTTTGCAGTAATTCGTAGTTCCAAGGCTCTTTACTCAACTCTTCGTTTACCACGCTAATTTCGGTTAAATTATTTTCAAGGCCAAGCATTTCGGAATGGCTTTGAAAAAGCGCGGTGTCTACCCTGTCCTTTTTCTTGCTGTCTTCTAAAATTTGCGAAACAGCCCTGGCGCCTTCTGCAAATTTGGGGTTTTGCTTTTTTCGCCTCTCGTTTAATTCTGAAAGTTTTTTTTCCGCCCTCAGCAGCCTATGCTGCTGCGAACCCACAAAAGTCTCCAGTCTATTTTGCCAGTCCATTCTTTTAAAGCTGCGAATAAAAGCCGTCCTGTCTGTTTGTTGGCTTTTTTGATGTTTCCATAAAGCAGCAAAACTTTCGAGTTCAGGGTTTTTAGCTAAGCCATCCACCTGAGGAATTTCTGCCGCAACCTCAGACAACCTTGCCTGCCTGTCCTGCCAAGACAAAATAATCTCGTCTATATGCTTAAATACTTCCTGTTCCTCTTTTATTGTTTCAGAGCCCATTTCCCCAACTAATTTTTTTATTTCCCCGGTTATGGCAACAGCCTTTTTTACAGCCTCCATTCCTTCTCCGGTTTTTCTTAAACTCGCCTGCTCATCTTCTATTTCCTGCATTCTCATTTCCGCCTCAAGTACATTTGTAGCCACCGTCTGCCGGTCCTGCATAGTTAAAAGCTCTAGCTCTAAATCTTTAATTTCCCCGGGCAAACGCTTATAGTCGGACACCTGTTTTGCAAGCCTTTCCAATAGTTCATAATTTTCTTCCTGGGTAATTTGCTCTCTTAAATACTGTCCCACGGCCAAAAGCTCTGCATCTGAAATTTCTAAACCCGCAAAACCTTCAAACACCCGCTGTTTTAAAACTTCAGTCACAACTTTAGTAACTTTAGGAATATTCTCATAGGCTTCAAAGCGCCGCAAAATTTCCGCTTCATCCCCTTCCCCCATTTCCAAATTTTCACTGTCCGGAAATTCCGACAAAAACTGCAAAAAGCCGGGAGTTTCAAGTGCGCGGTCCACCCGGTTTTGGGGTTTTGACTCCGCGTCTATATAGTTTGGAATTTCCTCTCTTTGATTTATGTTTGAAGTGTTTGCTCTTGCCATTTTTGTATTTAGTAAAGAATTCAATTTAATAATAGAATAATCCTTAAGTAAAGGCAAATCCTAGACAAGTTTTGAATATTTAACAAAGTTTGGTATAATATAGTTAAATTTAAACCTTTTAAAATGAAACAAAAATACACTTTATTATTTTCTATTTTTTTACAAATATTTTTATTTGCTAATTTTGCGGCTGCAGTCCAAACCCAAATACAAAATTATAGCGATAATGTTATTGCGAAAATTACAGCTAACTTACCCGATGGCCAAAATTCTCTCGCTCCATCTACTAACATTAGACTAGACTTTACTGTCTACAAAGCTGACGAAACAGATGTTTGCCCTTTTGGCCAAAACTTATTCCACAGTGTTATACACTTTTCAAACGGTAACCCGGCAGATAAAACCGGAATTCAGTTTAAAAACTCAGGCGCTGGCGGCTCTGTATCTTACTCATTTAATTCAGGCGCATCCGGACAAAAAAATGCCTATCAAGGATTATTTTACTGTAACTCATCACAAATAAATGAAAGCGTGCTTGATACGCAAAGAAAACTTTGGGAAAACGCGAACCCTACCAGGCTCTGGTATACAAAAAGTTTTGCAATGATAACATCATCGGGAAATTCTAAAACCTACGGTTGTAAGGCTATAAATGGCATATATGCCTGTGCTACCTCCCCTGACGCAGCCAGTATTGCCGCTTGCCAAACTAAAACAGAAATTAACTCCTGTTTTTGCGGTAAAACCGAAGAACAAACAAAAACCCAGTGTGGTACAACTTCGACTACAACACCACCTAGTTCAACCCTACCCACCGACAAACTAATTAACCCAATCCCCACGGAAGGATTACTCGACACCTTTTTAGGCATTACCAAAGGCTTTTTAGCCGGCTTGGCTATTTGGGCGGTTATTGCTATAATTTTTGCCGGCTTTCGTATGGTTATAGCCGCGGGCAATGAAGAAGCAATTACCCAAGCTAAAAAAGCTATTACTTGGGCAATACTCGGCCTTGTAGTTGCGCTACTTTCCTTTAGCATAGTAGCTATTGTGCAAAATATAATTGGTTTTGATACGGAAAAGTTTGACCCTAGAGGAATTCCAAGCGGTTACAATTCTAAAGAAAACGGCAAAATATAATTCTCCAAATTTAAAACACCCAAATAGCTCTTCCTCTTTAGCGCTCTCCCCAAAGTGTAGGGAGAGGTGGAGAGAGGTTGATAATTTGGGTGTTTTAAATTGAGGGCGAAGGAAGTGTTGTTAGGCTAACAACATTCTTTCCTTCGCCATCGGTGATTACGACTGCGTCCAACGGTTGCCGGAGCACGAATCGTTCTGTAAGTGTCCTCCTTATTTTTATTTCTTCCTTTTTGTTTTTTAGTGGTGGGCATGTGCATCTCCTCCAGAACCAGAGGGAAGAGAAATTTTTACGGTGCTAAAAAACAGCACCAGCCCAGTAAACAGAAGGAGTAACAGCGGAATACCATAAGATGTCCATTTCTGAAATACCTTGGCTCCCACTATCACGCCGGCCTTGGAGGCTGCGTCATGTGCCACCAAAACCACCGCGGGCTTGAATCCCGCCTGAGGGTTGTCGTTTACCGCCGGATGTGCCGGCATATATTCCTTACTCTGGTAAACCACTGCCTCGGGACTACTGTCCTCCACCGGTTTATACCAGCCAGGAAATGGTAGCTCTGTAGCGGCTCCCACCTTTCCAATGTCAACCTGCCCGTCGGTTAACAAGCAGTTGTCACAGAGTCGAATAACAGTACCAGCTGGTACCTGGAAGTCTGCGGACTGCTGCGACTCTCTGAAAATGGTAAAATACGCTGTGACGCCGATAACCGCCATCATAAAAATGACAAATACCAAACGCCAGCCAATGCCGTGACTGGTCGGTTCGGCTGCTGCATTTGAATGCGACCCATTTGCAGAGCGCCAAATAGCCCTCAGAATCACAAACATCGCAATTCCAAAGAGTAGCAGCACAATTAACGTTACTGTAGTGTTTAACACTTTGTCGGTTGTTGTTTGCTTCTTTTTGTGAGGAGAATATAGAAGCTTACTGTACACCTCAATTCCGGCCAGGGCCTGGTTATAGGCCTGGATTTCACTAAGCGTAAGTTGGCGGCGGGAAGCAATTTCGGTGTATTTATTCGTTTCCTCCTGGAAACGCTTCAATTCACTTTCAAGAACTTGCCGCTGTGCGTTTTGGTGGATTTCAGTCGCCTTTACAGACGTAGACGGTCGAAGAGTATCCGCGACCGTACGTTGCGCAATTTGACTGCGCTCCCCAAAAACTTTCGCAATTTCCCGCGTCGCCGGGGAAATTTGGAAAACCGCGTAAGCGAGCACGAAGAAGGCCGTCAGCACTGTCATCAACGGACGCCGAATTGACATTGGCGCACCAGACAAGAGCACTATGGCCACGAGCGATGCAATAGCAGCCCAACCGACCCAATTAAGGGTAAGCCCAATTTCGTTGCCGGTAAGGACAAAGACACTGGACATGAGCAAGGCCATTGCAATGTCGGTGAGCGTTTCCTGAAGTCCCAAGTCAATCTGCGTAAGATGCACGCCGCGGTTGACTAAGGCTTGAGGAACATTTGCCTGCACAATCGGCGCCGCTCTCTCCAAAAGAGAAATAATCCCCTTCATGAAGACAGCAAACACGGTCAGTGCGAGCAGTGCGGCGTACATTAACCATTTCTGGTCGTTGTACGCACCGGCAAAGAAGCAAAGACCGCACAAAGCCAAAGTCCATGCAATCCCGCCCACAATCCACACCGGCGTCCAAAGAACAATCCGGCCGGCGGTGCGAAAAAGGTTAAAGATTCTGACAACGAGGGTGGCAAGCATAAAAACCAAAATGCCTCCCATCGGTGCCCCAAACTGGCCATTGGCCGCATTGGCCAAGCCACGAACGAACTGACTAATCATGTTCTGCCACATATCTCATCTCCTACTTTTTGAATAGCTTGCCCAGCTCTTCGTCAAACAGTTTTTTAGCCTGGTCAGCAGCGCTGGTATCTGCCATAGCTGTATTCAATTCATCCCACGCTTCTTTGACCGCCTTGCCGACGGCTTGAAATCCTTTCTCAATCGCCTGTTGAACCTTAGTTGGTTCCTCAGGCTCAAGAAGACCCATTCCGCGGGCAGCAGCCATTGCGTCTTCGGGCTTAGGCTCGTCACCCACGTTTTTAAGCGCGTCAATAGCGTCATCTTCCGTCTTCACCTGTTGCATGAGCGCAACAATGTAGCGGAAGTCCCTAGCATGGGGCACCATCTCCGGCAGGTTGAGCATGTCGTTAATAATGCTCCTCTGCCTCGGGGTAATCCGGCTGTCGCTAATGAGGCTTGCGTAAATCGCCTCGTCGACCTGCTTGCGCTTACCGCCGACCACAACGCTGTAGACGGCTGCGCGGCCAAGGTCCTGAAGGTTACCGGGGTTAATGTTAGTAGGCGGTGGAGGTGGTGGCTGCTTCATCATACGGTGCAGCACCCACATTTCCACGCCATTGAGAGCTAGATCCATGGCAAGAGACCAGCCAAGCTGGCTCTTCATTTGATCCCAATCCATAGCTCTTCTCCTATTTATTTGTACCGCCTATGGCGCCAAACTACGGCGCCACAGACAGAGGGGTCTTAACGAACAGGTCTTGAGTCAAAGCATTGGTGCCCTTAATGACAAAACGGATATTACCCCGCTGCCGGTTTGAGCCCAAAAGCTTAACTCTGACGAATACCTGTCCGTTATTGTTTGAAGTAAACTCCCCGCCCGTAGCGGCTTGGAAATTCACTCCACTCTGGTGCGCGTAGCTGACTTCCGCATCAAGCCCACCGGTGTCGGCAACAATTTCTGCCGCCTTGCCGGAAGCTTTATTGTCTTTGTCAGCTAGTGTTTTTATTCGGTAGTTGTAGGCGTCGTTGCTAAAGCCCAACGGCTCGGCAAAAACGCTAGGTTCTGGTGTCGGCTGCGACGGACTCGCAGCTGGAGACGACACAGGTTGAGCTAGCGACGGTGTTGAAGAAACAAGCTGGTAAAACGTACCTCTCGGAAACATTTCCGTCACCACCAGACTCTTGCCGAAAGCAGTTACAGTCGCGGCCAGAACAAGTGTTGTTATTTCTAATTCCGGCCCGGGACTTCCGTCAGGATTTTCTGTACGCTGAAACCAAATCCTGAAATGCGCTTCGCCCTGCCCGTTGGTATTGGGGTTAGGCGCAGGCAAAGACGTTGGTACGCCTTCGCACGTAAGCTGAACACTAGCGCCACGAATCGGTTTGTCTTGAAAATCCGTAACCCGAATAATTACATCGAGCTGGAATTCTTCGGGAGTAGATATGTGTTTATCGTTTACAAGCACCTCAACATTTGCTTCAAGCGGCTCAACCGCCTTTTGAGGCACTAGCATAGTTGGTATTGCCGGAGCAGGGTTTACAGAAGTTTTGGCGACAACACGAGTGTTAGTCGCCGACTCGTGTTTGCCTGCTGGCTTTGTAGCGTCAGTAAACACTTCATATTCCACTTCATCTCCCACCTTGGGTGTTCCAGGGTATTTGCTGAAATGAAAAAAGAGTTCTGAGCCATTCGATCGCCGAATCCAGCCGAAGGGCTTATTGTCCTTGGCTAGACGACTTACTGTTCCTTTCTCCACTACGAATTCCCTCCAAAATAAATTGTCCACACGCCTGCCCAAAATACGGTCAGAGCGAGGAGCAAGTTCATTCGCAGCCACTTCCATGCGCCTTTCTGGTCAATGAGCTTACACCCAAAGGCCGTCCAGAGCAAGAAAAGCGGAGTGATGGCAGCCCAACGAACGTCGCCGTTGTAAACAACGTAAACGAATATTGCGAGCACGCCGAAGGTGGGTATTGCCGAAAGCCACCCCGGAATCTTTTTTTGGGACTTACCCATTGAAGGCCAATGTGACTTCAAAAAGCCAAGTACCTGCTTCTTGTACCGGGGATAAGCCCATACCGCGGCTAAAACTACCAGTACAATCAAGCCGAGCTGCCACACACGAGGTATGGCGAGCACAAAGCCAAACAGCACCAGCAGTACGGCTAAGGTAGTGAGGGTAGCCAGGCGGTGGTCTTTATTAAACCGCCGCTGGAAAAAGCGAGACAGGGCGCGCATTGTCAGCCGAACTTGTACGCGAACCGCTTTCGCGATTGCGTTAATTACGGCTGGCATCTGCTGCCACTTCTGGGTTTTTGCCTGTTGAAGCTTAACTTTGGCTTCCGTTTCCTCAACGCGGAAAGCAGAAAGCTTCTGTTTCATTTCAACATACATATCCCGCAGGTTAAACCAAAACTGCTCCCAGCAGTCCAAGGTTTTCTGCTTCTGCTCCGCCTTAACCCTCTCAAGGTCGGCATCGGCCGACCGTTTAGAAGAGTACAGCCGAGCTTCGGCGGTCATGCGACCTTGCCAA
Organism: uncultured Candidatus Saccharibacteria bacterium; assembly: GCA_964483665.1. GTDB lineage: Bacteria > Patescibacteriota > Doudnabacteria > UBA920 > UBA920 > JAEUSF01. Next base: position 25,599 of record CAZACP010000007.1, on the reverse strand, counting down.
TCGGAATTTGGCGACTTCTGGAAAAGGCCTTTCAGCCATTCCCAAGCCGCCTTCATTTTTCCTTTCATTTTTATTTTCCTACATTGTCAAAGAACTCTTAGGTCAGGGGGTTGTCCCCAGCCGCAACCTATCTTGCGATAGATGAAACCTTGTAAAGTCCCCGGTACCAATTTTGTGGTGTAAAATTAGAACCGCTTACAACTCCCATACTAAACTAAAATCAAATTGATCTTAAATTGGTACGGGGTGAAGGTGGGTTTTTAAAAACCCCCACAAAGTGGGGGCTTATAAATACGTTTACAAGGTTTCGCCCACCACAAGCAAGCTCCGTTAGGAGCGAAGTCCCATACTGAAAGTCCAATAAAGACTTTCTAATACCGGGACGACAACCGATTATTAAATTTTGACCTAATATTATAGCAAATATTAGTCACTTTGTCAAGGGTTTTTATTCAAATTCCTTTATTTTAAAACAAAAATAATTTATTTTGGCTTATACAAAAGAAAAAGCCCGCCAAGTCTTAGTTGGGGACCTCTTCGATTTGCGATGTTTATAAGCATTTAGCTTGCGGTTGTTTGAGCCTCAGACAAAGAACCATGCACCTCGTCCACTATCTTGGGCTTTGGTTTCTTGTACTTCCGCCTGGCAGCAAGCCATGAAAACAAGGCTGTCAGTGGGAGCAAAATCCCAAAGGCCCACTTAACCTTGCGGGCATTCGCAGTCTTCTGCTGCTCCAGCCTTGCCGCCAAAACTTCTGCCTCAGCAAGCTTTTTTAACTGCTTATTGGCCTCATCCAGCGCTTTCTGCGTTACCCCCACCCTGCTAGCCAAGCTATCTCGCTCGCGCTTTACATCTATCAACTCAAGCGCTAACTTCTGCCTCAGTTCCGCCTCACTCAAATTCGGCCTTGTAAGCCGCTGCCGAAGGCTTTGTTTCTTAGTAACCGGCGTAGGCTTGCCACGCCGTTTTCTGGCGTCCAGCTCGCCGACAAAAAGCACAAAGGTGACTACAAACAACATCGCTCTCATGATTCCTCCCCTCAAACACTTCCAGCTTCATATACACCTTTAAACTTAATTCAAAGCATATGCGAAACTGTAATGAAAACTATTATATCAAAAACAGAATTTTAAGCAAAATACTTTAACAACTACAAGGACACTCTACACTTTTGGACGGCCGTCCAAAAGTGTAGAGTAATTTGCCAACCCCCTAACTCCGCAGCTTCTAATTTTTAGCTAGTTTTCCCAAATTAAAACTTTTTCGTAAAATAGAATCGTCGTCTATTTCATCTACCTTTAAAAACCTTATAAACCCAATTAAACCGCTTTGTTTTAAAAATATAACCGCGTCATTATTTAGCGGGTGCGGACTAATAAACACGCTGGCTTGAAGCTGTTTATAACCATAGTCCTTAAGTAGACGTCGAAAATAATTGCGACTAACTCTGCTTTCTTCCGGAATATCAAAAATGATTACCCGCCATTTACCATCCCATCTTTCCGACTTTTGAACTCTTGACCTGGCCAACAAGGTTGTAAGTTCGCCTTTTTGGGTAATTTTTAAAAATTTTTCATTTTCCTTATTTACAAACTTAATATAACCCCTACGGATTAAATAATTAAGAAAGTTGTCATAATTTTGCCGGCTTTTAAATAAATCCCCTCTCATAGATCTACGACGGAATTCATAAGGGGACATTAAAAATGTCCCCAAGGCGGAAACACCCGCGTAGGCCAAAAGAAGTGTTTTGCTAAGTTTGGTTAATTCTTTTTTGGCTCTTGACATATTTACTTTTATTACATAATTGGACGGCCGTCCAATTATGTAATAAATAATTTTATGTGTTTTAAAAATTAAAAAACACTAAAAAAATTTTACGGCAGTAAAGATTTAAGCCACCTTTTTGCCTTGTCTACCCCCGGGTGCTTTAAAATAGAAGACAAAGAAGCGTTAAAAGAACTGCCGCTGCCGCCGGAGCCGTATTTGTGCGCCCAAAGCACCAAGCCCACGGCCGTGGCAAAAGAACTGTCTGTCACTCGGTCTATGACCGTGTCTATGTTTTGCCCAACCCCTAATACAGTCGGCAAGCGCAAATGTTTTTTTGCAAAGTCCACCACGCCGGGCAAATTCGCTCCCCCGCCGGTTAAAACTATGCCGGCCGGAAGCTTACCGTCCCGATTAATTCTTTTAAGCTCCGCGTTAACTCGGTCAAAAATTTCTTCTAGTCGGGCTTCTATAATTTCAACCACCAATCCTCTTAAGGTGGTCTGTTGCTCTGTTTGGTCAAAATCGCTTAAATTTATTTCCTGATTTTTGTCTATTGCCCGTACGTCGCAATGTCCGTAAGCAAGTTTAACTTTTTCCGCGGTTTCAATGCCGGTTCTAAGCCCAATAGCTATGTCATTGGTTAAATGCTGATTGCCAATGGGAATAACCGAAGTATGAAGCAAGTCGCCTTCTTCGTAAACCGCAATCCCCGTGGTCCCCGCTCCCAAATCCACCACGCAAACGCCCAAATCTTTTTGCCTTTTGCTAAGTACGCTTTCCGAAGCCGCCAAAACGCCTAAAACCAGCTCGTTTATTTCCAGGCCGGCCTGCATTACAGATCGACTTAAATTTTTTACAAAAGGGCTGCCGGCCTGCACAATAATGCTTTCCACTTCCAGCCTAATGCCTGTCATGCCGGCCGGATCTTTAATTCCGCTTTGCCCGTCTAAAGTAAAACTTTTGGGAAACACGTGCAAAACTTCGCGGTTGGAAGGAATGGAAATAGCCTGGCTGGCATCTACCACTCGTATTACATCGGCTTCGGTAATTTCCCCGTCTGCCCGGGACACGGCAATAACTCCGTGAGAATTAATGGAGGAAATATGGCTGCCGGAAACTGAAATATTGGCGCTTAAAACCGCAACGCCCGTCATACGCTCAACTCTTTCAAGCGCCGTAGAAATACTAGAGACCGCTTCTTCAATGTCTATAATTACGCCTTTTCTAAGACCGGCGGAAAGTACTTCCGCCGAACCAATAACCTGCACCTTGCCGGTAGGCAAAACCTTACCCTGCACTGCCCGAATATGGCTGGTGCCAATATCTAAACCGGTTATGTAATGTTCTTTAGCCATTATTAGTTGGTAGTTGGTAGCTGGTAGTTGGTAGC
>CAZACP010000007.1:0-22338 GCA_964483665.1 uncultured Candidatus Saccharibacteria bacterium | reverse complement strand
TGGTAGTTGGTAGCTGGTAGTTGGTAGCCAGACAAAGCGTTTGGCTAAACTCTACCTACTACTCACTACTTTGCCTATTTTAGTTTTTCTTTCAAAATCTTTGCCAAAACTGCGCCGTCAGCATTTGAGCCGGCTTTAGCTTTAAGCGCTCCCATGGCTTTCCCAAAATCTTGAGCCTTAAATCCGCCCGAAGCAATAATTTCTTCGGCCATTTTGGCAATTTCTTCTTCAGACATTTGCGGAGGCAAAAATTTGCCGAGTATTTCCGCTTCCTGTAACTCTTTTTGAGAAGATTCGGCATTGCCGCCTTTTTCAAAGCCTGCCGCCGCTTCTTTTCGTTTTTTTATTTCCGACCTGACTAAGGCAAGAATTTCTTCCTCAGTTAATTCTTTCGAACCAGGGATAGATCCTTCGGTCAAAGCCTCAGGACGGCCTTTGGCCGCTTTTTCGTTTTGGATTCTGGTTTTAAGCCCGCGCAAAACACCCACAGAAAGCTGGTCTTTGGCTTTCATTGCGGTTACTAAATCTGATTCAATTTGTTTTAAAGAAATCATTTAAGTAAATTCGAAGTACAAAATCCGAAATTCGAAAAGTTTTAATATTTAAATTTTAAACATTAGAATTTGTTTCGAATTTCGACATTCGGATTTCGAATTCTATCTTCTTCCGTATCTGCGGGTAGTAACTACTAATTTCCCCTGTTTTTTGAGCTCTTCTTTCTCAGCGCGAATTTGAGTGCGCCTTCTGGCGGCTATTCTCTGCAAATTGCGCGACTTGGTGCTCTGGAAAAAACGAATTTTTCTGGCTCGAATAAGCACGCCGCTTTGTTGAATTTTGCGGTTAAAACGCCTTAAGAGACTTTCAAAAGATTCGTTGTCTTTCTTTTTAACTTCTACCAAACTTAAAACACCCCTTTCGTGGATGATCAATTATTCAAAAATATTATATAATAGTTTTTAATTTTGGTCAAACTCTACAGAACAAAAGATTAAATACACCACAGATGCCTACAAAAAACTACAGGACCTTTTAATTAGATTCTGTAGTTTTTTGTAGTGTATTGTATTCCGCCAGCTGGCGGAGTAGTTCTGTGGTTTTATTCTGCCAGCTTTTTACCGCCCAATAAATGCAAATGCAAATGTGGAATTACCATTCCACCGTCCCGGCCGACATTAAAAATTAATTTATACCCCGTTTCTCCTACTCCGAACTTTTCAGCCATTTGCTTGGCCGCAACGACCATTTCGCCCAAAAGTTTTTCGTCTTTTTCTTCTATGTGGTGGACTGAAACAATATGCTTTTTTGGAATTACCAACAAATGTACAGGGGCCTTTGGCAGAATGTCCCTAATTACTATAATATTTTCATTTTCAAACAGCACCTGTGCTTCAAGAGTTTTGTTTATTATGTTGCAAAATACGCAGTCGTTCATAAAGTTCACGATTAACAATTAACTATTAACAATTGACTTAAATGCAGCCCTGTTAATCGTTAATTGTGAATTGTTAATTGTTTAAAAAGTCTATCTTCCCAACCTTTTTTTCACTTCTTCAACTATCTTATCATAAGAAATAATTTCCTGCATCCCGCTCTTTACATCCCTTAAAATAACCATTTCTTCCACGGCTTCCTTTTGGCCAATAATTAAGGCTATGGGGGCTTTTTGCGATTCTGCCATTTTAAGCTGATTTTTTACTCCGATATGACCAAAATTATCGTTGACGCTAACCTTGCTTGAGGTTAAGTCTCTAAAAAGCCTTAAAGCCCTCTTGGCAGCCAATTCTCCCAAAGGCACTAAAAATACTTCACTTAAAGCATCTCTTTGTATTTCAATTTTTTGAGTTTCTAGCAAAGACCTTAAAACCAAAGCGCTGCCGGTAAACCCAAAACAACAATAGTTCTTGCCGCATAAGTTTTGAATCAGATTGTCGTGATATCCGCCCTCGCCGATTAAAAAAGTTTCGTCCCCTATTTTGTATTTAACCGCAAAATTTGTGCGAGTATGGCCGCCCGGACCTGAATACAGGGGGTTTAACTGGTAAGCTATACCGAGTTCGTCTAAAGCTTCTAAAATATTGGTAAAATGCTTGTTTGAATCTTCGCTTAAATAGTCCAAAACCGTGGGCGCCTCGGAAACTATGGCCTGGCAGTCAAGTTTTTCACATCTTAAAATATTTAAAGGCCTGCTCTGCAAATGCAAGTTGCAGGAATCGCACAAATCGTGCTTACGGCCGGACAAAAAATCGCCTAAAGAATCCTGATAAGTTTTTTGGCAATTTGCATCGCCTAAATTATTTATTTCTAAAATAGCATCCGGCAAACCCAAAGAATTCATTAACTCCCAAACCGCGGCAATTGTTTGGGCTTCAGCCAAATGGGTAAAATTGCCAAAAATTTCCATCCCAAACTCAAAATCCTGAAATATTACCCCTTTATCGGGTTCCATTTTAGAAACAAAGCCCGAATACTGCCACTTCTGAAACGGCGCCTTGTCAAAAAGCTTGTGCTCGTAATAGGCTCTTAAGGCTGAAGGCAATATACTGCTCCTTAAACCCACATTCTGGCTTTGCAGCAGGCTTGAAACTTGGGAAAACTTGCCCGGCCAGTCTTTATAAAATTGCTCAAAAAGCCTGGTTTCTTCCAAAATTGGAAATTCGACGCGTGAAAAACCATAAACCCTTGAAATGCGCTGAAGTTTTTTTAAAACTAAGTCGCTTAAAGAGTCGCTGTCTGTTAACAAATCAATAGAGCCCGGCAAACTGCCAACTTTTTTTGGCACATATCCGCTGCTTCCGCTAAAATTTTTTTTTGGTCGACCCATAAAACAAATGACAAAAATGAACAAAAATTAAAAAAGTGACAAAAATACCTGGATTATTCCTTACTTTGATTTTTAATAGCGGAATTCTTAGAGGAAGTCATTATTGCTGTTAATTCACCAGCTTCTAAAAGTAGATCTTTTATTAAATCAATTTTAACCAAACCAGATTCACCCAATAATTCAAGCCACAGCTGAGTTTCGTCACATTCTTCAATCACCGTACCTATTTTGGAAATAAAATCTTTTCTAGATTTACAACGACAAGCAGCTCTATAATTTGCTGCAACTGATGTACCGGATCTTAAAAGTTGTTTGTTAGCGATTATTTTTACTGTAGGAGAACCATGCTCGCTAATGTATTCAACAAATTTAATTATTCTGATTGCAAAAATCTTTGTTCTTTTTTTAAGATCTTTCTCTGGCATATTTTTGTCATTTCCGACGTTTTTGTCATTTTTGTCATTAGTATTCCGCTCCTCGTATTACCCCAAAACTGCTAACTGGTAAAACTCTTAAAAAAACCCTACCGACAAGATCATTTTTGGGCAAAACTCCCCATACCCTAGAATCTGAACTTGCCGTTCTGTTGTCGCCCAAAACAAAATATTCGCCTTCTCCTAAAGTTAAAACCCCATTATTGCCCAATACGCCCATAGTTTCAATTTGGCTGGGCAAATAATTTTCTTGCAAGGTAAAGCCCTCAGGATGTTCTGAATTTGAAATTACCACATGTCCCTGGGAAAGCCTAATGCTTTCGCCCGGTAAGCCAATAACCCGTTTAATAAAATATTCCTTAATATTTTTGGGGTACTTAAAGACTATTACTTCCCCGCGTTTTGGTTCCTGGCCCTTTTTTAGCTGCCATCCTCCTATATTCCATTCAGCATAAGTATAGCGGTCTATAACTAAGTAGTCGCTGTCATGAAAATTCGGCACCATAGAAGATCCGCTCACCACAAACGGCTCGGCAATAAGCAGCCTAAACGGAGCTGTTATTAAAAAGGCGATAACAAAAATCTTAAACAAATCCCAAAAAAAACCCAAAACCGAACCTTTTTGTTCCGACCAGCCTTCATTTTTTGTATTTGTTTCTTCTGAGTCCATTAAAAAATATTTTAAAGATATTTAATTCTACCAACATTTTAGAACGCGTCAACCCCGTAAAGCAACATTGCAAACCTTTTTTTAAAAAACTTTAAGCAATAAGCCAACTTTGTAGTAAACTTGCTCTTCATATATAAAAAATTGCAATGTGATTCTACGGGCTCAACCCAGTAGAGGAAAATTTTAATATTTTACCCGAACTACTCCAAATTTTTACCTGGTGGGCGGTACAGGATTTGAACCTGTGGCCCTTGCAATGTGAATGCAATGCTCTACCGCTGAGCTAACCGCCCCTATTAATCATCCGAGGACAAAGGCTGGCTGACGAAGCCAGACAACTTGTCCGACAAAGCCTCGGCGAAGGAGACAGCTAATTGTCCATATATATTGACTGGTGCTAAGCATAGTTTTTATACTATAATACCTAAGCGTAAGTCAAGGAAATTGAAAATAAACTATGGATAAGCACATGTCCCGCGAAGCGGGATCCCGCTTCGCGGGAAAAAATATAGATTCAGCAGGCGCAAGGCAGGCGCCGGCCATACACACTTTTACAAAACCGGAATTAGCCCCCCAAAAACCGCCCAAAAAAAACCGGATTTTAAAATATATTCTTGGTTTTATTTTTTTTGGCATTGTTATTTTAGCAGGCGCAGTGCTTTTAAAGGCCAAAAATCTTTCCGGCAAAATTTTTGTGGGCCACACCTTTACTTTTTGGGGCCAGGTTAAGCAAATTGTCAGCGGAGGCGACCAAAAACTAATCGGAGAAGATTTAGGCCAAATAAACATTTTACTCTTAGGCATTGGGGGGGAAGGTCACGAAGGCCCTTACCTTACCGACACCATGATACTTGCCCAAATTCGGCCGGACATTGGTTCGGTTAGCTTAATTTCCATACCCAGAGATTACCAAGTAACTTTGCCTCAAAGTTTTGGCAAACAAAAAATTAATGCGAGCTTTGCTTTAGGCGCGGGTAAAGGCGAACCAAAAGATTTTTCTACCGGCGGTGCCTGGGCCAGGCAACAGGTAGAAAAAATTTCCGGGCTGAACATCCCTTATTTTGCGGTTTTAGATTTTAGCGGTTTTGAAAAGGCAATTGACTTAGTCGGTGGGGTAGATATTAATGTAGAAAAAACCTTTACAGATGCCGAGTATCCAAACGCCACTTTCGGTTACCTGCCGCCGCAAACTTTTAAAGCCGGTCCGCAGACTATGGACGGCAAAACCGCGCTCATATTCGCCCGCAGCCGCCACGGCAATAACGACGAAGGTTCAGATTTTGCCAGAAGCAAACGACAGAAAAAAATTATTGAGGCTTTTAAACAAAAGGCATTGGCTTTAAATCTCGTTTCAGACGCAAATACCTTAAATAAGCTTTTAGACGTTTTTGCCAGCCACTTTCATACCAATATTTCACCTTCCGAACTCTTGCATTTGTTCAAACTAAGTAAAAACGAAAAACTAAAAGAAATAGTCTCCCAAAGCCTTGACCCTCAAACCAAAATTGTTTGTGACGGCAAAGACCCGGACACCCAGGCCTACATTGTTTTCCCATGCCCCGACGTAACCCCAGCTGAACTTCAAAATTTCTTTAAAAACAGCTTTACCGAAGGCAAAGTTATGGAAGAAGGCGCGAAAATATGGCTTGGGAATTCAACAAACGACCTAAGCCTCTATAAGTCCGCGGAAAAACAACTTTCTTCAGCCGGTGCGATAGTTTGGCAAGTGGGCTATTCCAAAGACTTCTTGCCAAAAACTGTTGTCTACCAAGTAAACCCAAAACCTGCTACGCTGGAGTACATAAAAAATAACTTAAACGCCGCCGAAGCAGCCACTCCTCCGAAAGATATGAACATAGACCCCGCTAAAGTTGATATGATAGTAATATTGGGAAAATAAATAAAATTGACCACAATTAAGTAAAATTAAATAAAATTTACTTAGTTCCCCAATTTTTACTTAATTTTACTTAATTAAAAAATTTTACTTAATTCTATGAATAACTCCCTTCCCATCGTCGCTATCGTCGGTCCTCCTAACGCCGGCAAATCAACTCTGTTAAACAAAATTAACGGAGGGCAGTTAGCCGTAACCAGCGAAGTTGCCGGCACTACCCGAGACAGGCAGTATATTACCACCCACTGGGACGGCCGCGATTTCATAATGGTAGACACCGCTGGTTTAGATATGGATGCCAAAGGCGAGCTGGAAGAAAACATTCAAAAACAAATTAACCGCGCGGTCAAAGAGGCAGACGTAATTGTTATGGTGGTAGACGGCAAAGCTCCCGTAGGCGCACTCGACCGCAAAGTTTTAACTGCTTTTAGAAAATTAAAAACCACAAAAATTCTAGCTATAAACAAGGTAGATTCGCCTCGCAATTTGGAAAAAAGTTTAGGCGATTTTGCCCGCCTAGGCATAAAAGATATGTTCCCTATCTCCGCCCTAACCGGCCGCGGTATTGGCGATATGCTCGACTCGGTAGTGCAGGCCCTCTTGTCCTCCGAAGCTTTAACGAAGGAGGACGGCCTACCCGAAAAAGATGACACAGAGGATGCATCTGCTACCAACTACCAACTACCAACTACCAACTCTCCTATTGCCGTTTCAATCTTAGGTAAACCAAACGTCGGAAAAAGTAGCCTTTTTAACAAAATTTTAGACGACGAGCGTTCTGTAGTTTCCGCAGTGCCCGGCACTACCAGAACGGCAATAGACGACAACATTTCAATCAACGGCATAAACTACACCTTTATTGACACGGCAGGGCTTAAGAAAAAAGAACACAAGCAAAGTAAACCTGACATTTTTTCCACCTTCCAAACCTTCCGTTCCATTCGCAGGAGCGATGTGTGTTTGTTTGTGCTGGATGCTAATGAAGAAATTACCGTGCAAGACCAGCGGATTGCCCGCGAAATATTAAATATGCAAAAGGGCTGCATAATTATAATGAATAAAATAGACAAATTTTCAGAATCGCAAAAAAAGAAAGAGTTAGAAGTTAGAGCCGCGCGCAAAGGCAAAAACCAGGCAGACGACAACTACCAGTCCCTGCAAGACTATGTTAGCCACCACTTCCCTTTCTTATGGATGTGTCCGGTATTTTTTGTTTCCGCCCAAAACGGCGAAGGTATACAAGATGCCATAAAAGCCATAAAGCCTATTTATGACCGAAGACATAAAACTTTAAACAACGAAGTTATGGCGGAATTCTTAAACAAAAAAATGAAAGCCAATCCGCCAAAACTTTTGCGTGACCAAAAAAAGCCCAAAATATTTTCTCTCACCCAAATTGAAATTAATCCTCCGACTTTTTCACTTTTGGTAAACCACCCCGCGGCCATTTCCCTGCAGTTTCGCAAATACCTGGAAAATTCTATAATAAAAGAGCTAGACTTTTGGGGCACACCAATTAAGCTGCATTTAAAAAAGAAACTAGGTCCGGGAATATAAAAAAATTACCTAAATTATATGAAAATAATAGTCGCTTTGGGCAATCCAGGAGAAAAATATAAAAATACCAGGCATAACGCTGGGTGGCTGGTCTTAGACCAGCTAGTTAAAAGCGAGAAGTTAAAAGTTGAAAGTTGGGAATCAAAATTTAACTCCAAAATACTAGCTTCGGATCATTCGGATACATTCGTAGGTTCGGATCGGTTACTACTTGTTAAACCCCAAACCTTTATGAACAATTCCGGAGAAGCTGTAGCAGAAGTCGTAAACTTTTATAAAGTTGATATAACGAAAGATTTACTGGTAATACACGACGAGATCGACTTGCCTTTTGGCTCTATCCGAGTAACTAATTCTTCCTCACCGGCTGGGCACAACGGCGTAAAAGACATTATAGAAAAACTCGGTACTCAAGACTTTCATAGGATAAGAGTCGGGGTAGAGACCAGAGAATCGCGCGACCAAATGCCGACAGACGCGTTTGTCCTGCAAAGTTTTACTGCCGATGAAATAAAAAAATTGCAAGAAGAAATATTTCCAAAGGTTGAAGAACAAATTAGAAAATTTATAGAAATTAATTAAAGCACTGCTGTTGTATTTATATTCTTGTCAATAAAAAAATCCGCTTGCGCGGGTTTTTTTATTGCTGAGGGTATTTTACGTTTTATATCTAGTACCCTACTTACAAGTGAGAACTTAACAACAGACGCTGCCAAGCTCTACTTAATAGCTAGTAGCAAGTGTTAGGAGGGATGTCACCTGCATTTGCAACTTGCAAATAGGATACTACACACAAAAAAGATAAAATAAAAACCCCCAGCTTTTTTGTATTTGTTTATATAAAATTATAGTCCTTTTTTGCCATTTTGTCAATACTTAAAGGTGCTTTTTGGCTTATTTATAACAAATTTAAATAAAATATGCTAAAAACCAAGCTTTTCTCTATACTATTATTATGACCTACCCAGACTCCCTATATTTACATGGCTTTAACCTAATGCCCCAATTTGGGCCAGCTAGGCTTTTTAAGCTCACTCGGGCTCCCCAGCTAAAAAACATATTTGAAGGAGATTTTGAAACACTTGCTAAACTCGGGATAGAAGAAGAGCTGGCGAAAGCATTTATAGAACACAGAAAAAAAATTAATTTGGATGTTGAGGCGGAAAAACTTGAGAGAGTAGGAATTAAACTTTTAAATTTTAAAGACCCAAACTACCCAAAGCTTCTTTTAGAAATTCCCAAGTTCCCTCCGCTTTTATATTACCGGGGAACTTTGGAGTCAAACGACGAACTATGCCTGGCTGTAGTTGGTAGCAGAAAAATTACCACTTACGGGCTGACTGTAATTCCGGATCTGGTAGCGCCAATAGTAGACGCGGGCGTCACTATTGTTTCAGGCATGGCCTTTGGCGTGGACAGCGAAGCTCACAAGCAAGCCGTAATAAAAAACAGGCGCACGATTGCAGTACTGGGCGGCGGCTTAGACGACCATTCGCTTTACCCCAAACACCACCAACTCTTAGCTTCAGAAATACTAAATACAGGCGGCGCTTTAGTGTCCGAATACCCCGTAGGCACGCCGAATTTTAAACAAAATTTTGTTGCCCGAAACAGGATTATTTCCGGGCTTTCTGTTGCAACCCTGGTAGTTGAATGCGACTTAGAAAGCGGATCGCTTATAACCGCCAAACACGCGCTCGACCAAAACCGAACTGTATTTGCAGTACCCGGACCCATTTACTCGGAAATGAGCAAGGGGCCCAATAACTTAATTAAAATGGGCGCTAAATTGGTTACCGAAGCAAATGATATTTTGGAAGATTTAAACTTAAAAACTCTTCCCGAACAAAAAAATATACTGCTTAATTTTGGCGACACCCCGGAAGAAACCGCTGTACTGAAACTGCTAAGCAAAAACCCTGTTAATATTAATGCTATTATTAAAGAAACAAAACTTGAGCCCGGCCAGGTAACTTCTGCCCTCATATTTTTAGAAATGAAAGGCAGAGTTAGAAACCTTGGCGGGCAACAGTATATATTAAGCAGATAGATTGACAAGATTGACGAGATTTAAATGCGCCCCCAATTCTTGTCATTCTTTCCCGCCTGCCAGCATTATATCTTCTAAGACTACTTACGATAAATTCCAGAAAAATTATTTAATAATTATTAACTTTGGCGAGCAGGTAAATCATTTAATTCTTGTCAATTAATCTATGTCTAAACCTACTCTCATAAAAATCTTAATTGCTCTTCTATTTGCCCTAGCGGCTGCTTTAGGTCTACTTAGGTATGCTAAAGACCCTTACTCTCCTAAAACGCTTTCTTATGCCGGCGTATCAGATGGAAATTTTGAAGACTATATTAATAGGGCAAACAATATTGTAAGCAAAGCCCCAATACAGTCCACCGCTACTTTTTTAGCCGTGGGCGACATTATGCTTTCCCGCAAAGTTGCCAAAGCTATGGAAGAAAATGAAAACTGGCTTTTGCCTTACTCTAATTTTGAAGATACATTAAGTAAAGTTGATTTTGCTTTTGGCAACCTAGAATCTCCTTTTAATGGGACTGAGTATTATAATCCTGCCGAAACTTTAGTTTTTAATGCCCCGCTTAAAGCCATAGAAGGCCTTAAGCTTAACAATTTTCAGGTTCTGAATTTAGCCAATAACCACGCATTTGATCAAGGTCAAAAAGGATTAAGATACACAGAAAATCTTTTAGATGAATTTAACATTCAGCACATTGGAACCGGCAGCACAACCAAAGAAGCTTTTAAGCCCGCGGTAGTAGAACAAAACGGCATTAAAATTTGTTTTATAGGAACTTCTTACGCGTCCATAAACGACAGCGGTAAAACTAAAAACGACTTTGTTGCCCGGATTGAGGATTTAGAAAATCTAAAATCTGCAATCACAAATCTAAAATCTCAATGTGATTTCACGGTCGCTAGTATGCACGCAGGCACTGAATATACTTATAAGCCAAATAAAACCCAAATTGCTTTTGCTCATGCGGCTATAGACTACGGCGCAGATATGGTAATTGGGCATCATCCGCACTGGATTCAAACCATAGAACGCTATTGCCCAAAAGGGCAAGGCACATTACCTCTCTCCCCCCCTGGGGGAGATGTCACATCTAATGTGACAGAGAGGGTGACCAACAAAGCAAACGAACCAGATGAGGGGGCAAATTATTGTTCCAATCCAAAATACATTTTCTACTCCCTAGGCAACTTTATTTTTGACCAAATGTGGAGTAAGGAGACCACGGAAGGCTTGGCTTTAAAAATAAACCTTAGTAAAATCGGCTGTCATCCCGGAAACCCGAATGCGGCTGAGGGTTATCCGGGATCCAGTTCTTATAATCTGGATGCCGGCTCAGGGGCCGGCATGACACAAGGAGCGTGCGCTAGCGATTTGCAAGGCCCCCGCACTCCGGCTGCTTTAGACCAAATAGAGTTAATTCCGGTTATAATAGAAAATTTTTCAACTCCCCGCCCGGCCACGCCCGAAGAAACAAAAAAAATTCTCCAAAAGATTGGAGAAACTACTGCGTTATTAAAATAAAGGCCTGGCTACGGGTAGGACGTAAACCAAGCCTTTTTCGTCGGTGCTAGAAAAGGGTTGAAAGGCTGCGAATTCGGGTTGGGGCGGAAACATTTCGAGCGGAACCTCTCTTGTTCAATCTTCTTTTTTCCCTAGCCACAACTTTTACCCTTCTTCTTTTACGTCTTGCCTTCCCAGCGACCGTGTCAAAACTTTTTTGTCGCTTTGTGAGTGACACTGCGTACCTCACCTCCTTTGCCGAACAGATTTTATTTGATTAGGATACTCTCTCTCTGTTAAAAAATCAAGTTTAAATTTCTGTAGTTTTCCTTAGTGTATATAAATTTGCGTAGCCTTTAGTTTGACCCAGTATAGCAACATTTGATATGGTTAATTGCATCAGCTCTAACTTTAAACAAAACCTTTTAAAAATTTTAGTTTTTTTCTAAGAAAAAAAATCAAATGATGTATTACTAGGTTGACAAATAATTATTAAATCAGTAAAATCACTTTTGTAACTACGCTGACTTAACGCTGAAGAAAGAAACGCCGAACGAACGCTGAAATTAGATTCAGCGACCTGTCAGCGTACTTGTCAGCGATTCCTCAGCGAACACCTATGTCCAAACCTCTTATAATAGTTGAATCCCCAACCAAGGCTAAAACCATTAGCCGTTTTTTGGGCGGCGAGTACACTGTTAAAGCTAGCATGGGACATGTAAGAGATTTACCCAAAAGCAAAATCAGCATAGATGTTAAAAATAATTTCGAACCTACTTATATAATCCCGCCCAAAGCTAAAGATGTTGTTGCGGAATTAAAAAAAGACGCGAAAAATGCGCCTTCTATAATACTGGCGACTGATGAAGACCGCGAAGGCGAGGCTATTTCCTGGCATTTGGTCCAGGCTTTAGACTTAGGCGATGAAGCGGAAATTGCCAAAGGAAAAGAAGATAGGCGTATAAAACGCATAGTTTTTCACGAAATAACCAAAGCTGCCATAGAAAACGCGCTTAAGCACCCAAGAGACTTAGACTTGAATTTAGTAGACGCACAGCAAGCCAGAAGAGTGCTTGACCGACTTGTGGGCTACGAACTCTCGCCTTTCTTATGGAGAAAAATTCGCTACGGCCTTTCTGCCGGACGCGTTCAAAGCGTAGCGGTGCGTTTAGTTGTAGAACGCGAGCGTGAAATAGAAAAATTTAAAGCAGAAGAATATTGGAGCATAGAAGCAAAACTTTCCAAAAAAGATGATGAAAAAACGTTTGTAGGCAAACTTCACAAAATTGGCGAAAAAAGCGTTGGCAAAATGGATATTAAAACTGAAACCGACGCCAAAAAGATTGTCAGCGACCTTAGCGGCGCAGAGTATAAAATTTCGGATATTCAGCAAAAAGAAGTTAAAAGAAACCCAAGCGCGCCTTTTACCACTTCTACCTTGCAGCAGGAAGCTGCCAGAAAATTAGGCTTTTCCGCCAAACAAACTATGATGGTCGCCCAAAGACTTTACGAAGGCGTAGAGTTAGGCTCAGAAGGCCACGTGGGACTTATAACCTATATGCGTACCGACAGTTTAAATTTGGCAGAGAGTGCACAAACTGCCATAGCCGGGCTAATTAAAGAACATTTCGGCAAAGAGTACGCTCTTTCAGAGCCCAGGCATTTTACCAACAAAAGCAAAGGGGCGCAGGAAGCGCACGAAGCTATTCGTCCGACAGATGTAAATAAAAAGCCCGAAGACGTAAAAAAATATTTAGACAGAAACCAATTTAAAATTTACGAGCTTATTTGGAAGCGCACCATTGCCTGCCAAATGGCTCCGGCTATACTGGAACAAACCGCGGTAGATATTTTAGCCAAAGACAATTATACATTCCGCTCAAACGGACAAACCATAAAGTTTGACGGTTTTATTCGCGCTTACACCGAAGGCCAGGACGAAAAAGCCGAAGACGAAATAGAAGGCGTTTTGCCGGAACTTAAAATTGACGAGCTTTTAAAGCTCCACGAACTCTCTCCTTTACAGCATTTTACCGAGCCGCCGGGAAGATATTCTGATGCCACTTTAATTAAAGCCTTAGAAGCTCACGGCGTGGGCAGGCCTTCCACTTACGCCCCTACCCTAACCACAATTCAGGAACGCGGCTACGTAACCAAAGAAGAAAAAAAATATAAGCCCACTGAAGAAGGCTTTTTGGTTAACGATATGTTAGTGGAAAATTTTCCGGAAATTGTAGACATTAACTTTACCTCCCACGTTGAAGAAGAATTCGACCTAATTGCCGAAGGCAAAATAAAGTGGACAGAGGTAATGGAAGAATTTTACACGCCCTTTAAACAGCACTTAAAGGAAAAAGAAGAAAGCGTGCAAAAAGAAGTCATAGTTTCAGAAACCCCCTGCCCGCACTGCGGCAAAATGATGCTTATTAAGTTTGGCCGCACAGGCAAATTCTTAGCCTGCCCCGAAGAAGGCAGTAAAGTCACCAAGCCAATGCCGGAAGAAGAAGCACAAATTAAACTTTTAGAAGAAAAAACTAAAGGCGAAATGTGCCCAATTTGCGGCAAAGAAATGAAAGTTAAAAAAGGACGCTTTGGCTTTTTCTTAGGCTGCGTAGACTATCCTAAATGCAAAGGCATTAGTAAAATTTGGAACAAAACCGGCTTTAAATGCCCGGCATGTTTAGAAAGCAAAGATAGACACGATAAACCGGGTGATGTAGTAGAACGTAAATCCCGCGGCCGAGGAAAACCTTTCTGGGCCTGCAACCGTTTCCCTGAATGTAATTTCATAATGAATAAAAAACCAGAAAACGAAGCCGATCTAAAAGAAGCATTGAAACATTGGAAGGATAACCCACCGAAGCCGAAAAAGGATTATAAAAAGAAAAAAACCGTGGAATAAACCACGGTTTTTTTTGTGTCATCCCGGAAAATTTTTATTGCTTTAAAATTTATCCGGGATCCATATTTCTGAAAATTGTATTTCCTAAAGATTAACACTATATGACCCCAGATCCCGAATAATCCTACGATGCTACTTAGGATTCCAGAATGACAGACCGGTCATTTTATAAATTTGTACCTTTAAAATCTTTCCAAAACCAAAAAACGGGGCTTAAGAGTGTCACTTTAACGATTATTATTTATTTAAAACGGCTCAGTAACATAAGCTGAAGAGAAGCCTACATACTCAACTTCCTTAATTTCAGATACTTCTTTTTTTAACTTTTCTAAGTCCTGCATACTATCAACTTTAAACTTAATAATATAAGTTTGAGTTGCTTTTAGTTCCCACACTACAATCCCCTGCGCTTTCTCAGAAATAGTTTTAATAACCAAATCAGAATTTTTGCTATCTTCTTTAAGAATTACTACCAATTTACCAAATTCTACTTTTCGACCTTCATAAACTACCACATTTTCAAATTGTTTACTACTTTCTATCTTACTACGAAAAACCGGAGCCATAGAATCTATTTCTTCCGCGGTTTTAAAATTTTCTATTACAATTAACAAAGTTGCGGCCAAACCTAAGGCAACTATTAAAAACATTGCCCAATGAAAATGTTTTTTTGGGTTTTTGTCTATGAATTGTGGAAATGGTATTTTTGTTTCTTCTTGCATTTTATAATGACATCATTTTATCTGCGTTATCTGTCCCATATCTGCGTATCTGTGGTCAGTCGTTTCTACCAAAAATTTTAACCTGAAACCACACAAACAAACTCGCCTTTACCCAGCCCATAAGTTTAGCTAAGTAACGAATATGAGCAAATTGGTCTATTGCATATGCTAAAAAGCCCTTTATATACCAACCTTTGTAATCCATAATCGCCCATTTGCCTCCCATACAAACTATAAAGCCATGTTTTATGGGCACATACTTGGGTGGCTTTTGGTTTTTTAAAATTACCGGCAAATTTTTTGCCAAATATTTAGCCTGATCTATAGCATCCTGGGCGCTGCACGGAACAGGATGCCCTTGTTCGTTAAGCACCAAGGCAGTATCGCCCAAAGCAAAAACATTATTGTAACCTTTTAACTGCAAATGCTCGTTAACAACTAAACGGTTCTTTCTGTCTGCCTCTGCTTTCGGTAAAATATCAAGCTCCCTGCCCTTTACCCCAACTGTCCATAAAAGCGCGTCATAGGTTAACTTATCGCCGTTAGTAAGCTGTATAAACTGGGAAGTAATTTCACTTATTTTACCCGACAACAAAACTTCTACGCCTAAATCCTTTAACCTAATAAACGCGTCCTTGCTTAAACGCTTTGAAAACCCAGGAATAAGCTCGCTCGCCGCTTCTATAACTAAAATTTCCACCTTTTCCCAAGGGTAATTATACTTCCAGCATAAAAAATTCTTTAGCTTTAAAAGTTCTGCCGAAAGCTCGCAGCCGGTATACCCTCCGCCTGCCACCACAAAACGCAAATGCTTTTTTGTCATGTCCAAAGTATGGGCGGAAAATGCAAATTCAATTTGATTTCTTATTCTAAGCGCATCTTCCAAAGTCTTTAACGGCAGCGCGAATTCTTTTGCGCCTTTTATACCGTAGTCGTCGCTTAAAGAGCCTGTGGCTATTATTAACTGGTCAAAATTTAAAGTTTTCCCGGCAATTTGAACCTGTTTATTTTTTAAATCTATTTGCTTTATTTCGCTTTTTATATACTCAACCTTAGTTCCTTTAAGGAGGTTGTTTATAGGTAAAGTAATGGCTTTTTTTAACTGCTCTAAGGAAACCAATTCTTCGTCTGCCGTAGCAACCTCATAAAGATCAAAACTAAAAAGTTGGTAGTCTCTCTGGTCTACCAATGTGACTCTTGCCTCAGGAATATTTTGTGAAATCTTAATTGCGCTTAACATCCCTCCGTAACCGGCGCCAAGAACGACAATATGGTTGTTTAATAAAGACATTTTTATTTCTAAAATTATTGGTTAATATAAGTATAACACAATTAATATTAAATAAAATTTAGAAATTAAGTAAAATTAATTAAAATTTTAGATGCATTTCTAAATTTTACTTAATTATATTTAATTTTATTTACTTTTACTTAATTACTCATGCTGCAGTGCTCTAATCGGATCAAGCTTCGCCGCCTGCTTGGCCGGCAGTACCCCGAACAAAATTCCAATTGTGGCCGAAACCCCTACGCCAATAGCAATGGAATATAGAGGCACAGAAAAAGTCCAAGCTAAATTTGCGCTCTGGGCTATTACAGAAACTACCCAGCCCAAAAAAGCGCCAAAAATTATGCCGAAAATCCCGCCTATTACCGTAACCAAAACCGCTTCAATTAAAAACTCGTTTAAAATGTCAGCCGGTTTTGCTCCCAAAGCTTTTTTAAGCCCAATTTCCGAAGTCCGCTCCGTCACAACCACATACATAATATTCATTATTCCTACCCCTCCTACAATTAAGGAAATTGCGGCAATGGCTATAAGCAAAATAGTAATACCGTTAAAAATGGTGTTAAATGTCCCAAGCGCATCGGCCTGAGTCTGAACCACAAAGTCGTCTTTGTCGGGATTGGTTTCGTCTGTATTATGATTCCGCCTTAAAACCATTCTTATGTCGTCGGCAGTGGCTTCGGCTAAATTAGTATCCCTAACCTGCACAATTGCCATTAGTAAATGGTCAATACCCAGAAGTTTTTTCTGCCCGGTTCTAAGAGGAATATAAATAGTATTGTCTTCATCGCCGCCAAGACCGCCGCGCGGCTCATAGACTCCTATAATGGAAAAATTTATATCGCCCACTCTAACCAACTGCCCTACTGGGTCTTGTTGCCCAAAAAGATCGTTAGCCAGGCTGCTGCCTAATATGGCTACTTGGTCAGCGCCCGTGTCTTCGGCCTGGGTAAAAAACCTGCCTGACTCTAGCTTGCCTTTGTCTATGTCAAAACGGGCAGCTGAAGTGGCATAAAATAAAATACTTTTTTCCACATTTTTATAGGAAACCACTTTTTGACCAACCACCATGCCATAAGTGTTTAACACATTCGGAAGTTTTTTTATGTCCTCTAAATCCCTGGTTTTTAAAGTAGTTATAGCTACTGGCGAATTTGCCCTGCTTTGATCGGCACTGGCCGCGCCGGCGCCTTTATTTTTTGTGGTTGGCGGAACTCGAGTTTGAATAAACAAAGTATTGGTCCCGTAAGCCTCAAGCTGAGAATTTATTAGGCTCCTAAAACCTTCGCCTGCGCTTAAAACCAAAATAACTGTACCAATACCAATAACAATACCTAAAGTCGTCAAACCAGTTCTTACTAGGTTTGAGCGAAGAGCTTTAACAGATTGTGAAAAGGCAGATAGCATTAAATAAAATTTATGATTAAATAAAATTAAATAAAAATTTTAGATGCATTTCCAATTTTACTTAATTTTACTTAATTTTATTTATTTTTACTTAATTATTCGTATCTCAGTGCTTCTATTGGGTTTAATTTACTTGCCTTATAGGCCGGGTACAGGCCGAAAATTACTCCGGTTAAAATAGAAACGCCAACAGCTAACACCACGGACTTAAAAGAAATTACAAAAGCCCAGTCATAACCTAACTTTTTCATTAACAAAGAAACCAAGTAGGATACAACCACGCCCACAACTATTCCAACAACTCCGCCAAGAGAAGTTAGCGTGCCGGCTTCCAGTAAAAACTGGTTGCGAATGGCTGCATTGCCCGCTCCTACAGCTTTCCTAAGGCCTATTTCCCTGGTACGCTCCGCCACAGTAACCATCATAATATTCAAAATTCCAATCCCCCCTACCACCAGCGCTATAGAAGCCATAGCGGTTAAAAACAGCTGCAAGGCATTGGTAATGGTAGACAACAGCGCAATTGCGTCGGCCAAATTTCTTACAGTATAGTCTGCTTGTTCGTCGCTTTTTACCCTATGTCTTTCATTTAGAACTTGCTTAATTTGGTCTCGGGTACTGTTTAAATTGTCCGGGGAATTCACTTTTATATTTATCATTTGCAAATAGCCAATGCCTAAAAGTTGCTTTTGGGCAATTTCTAACGGAATAAATATTTGGTCGTCCTGATTCTGAAAAGCCGCGGTGCCCCTGGGGGAAATTACGCCTATAACTCTTAACGGAACGCCGCCCGGTTCTTTCTGGGATGCGCTTTTTACCTTAACTACCTGCCCTAACGGGCTTTGTCCGCTTTGGCCGAATAAATCTTCCGCCACGGAAGAGCCTAAGACTACAACATTGGCATTGCCTCTTTCTTGCTGTTCGTCAAAAAACTCCCCTTCCTGCATTGTAAAGTTGGTAAGCTGGCTATATGTATATTGAGTACCTGTAAAATTAGTGTCTACGGCCTGATTTGTCCAAGTAACAGTAGCAGTTCCCCTGACCATGGCGCCTACAGCCTCTATGTCCGGCAAACGCCCGCTGTCACGCAAAGCCTCGGCATCGTCTTTAGTTAAAGTAGTAACCACAATGCCGAATATTTGAGAAGGCGGGCCTTTTTCATTACTCTTGCCCGGCTGGACAGACAAAAGGTTAGACCCAAGCTTGGTAATTTGTCCCAAAACCAAACTCTGCGCGCCTGCGCCAAGCGCAATAATTATAATTACTCCGGCCACGCCAATTACAATGCCAAGGATGGTTAAGAACGACCTACCCTTTCGGGCAAGCAGCGTACGAAAGACTAACTTAATTGTAGAAATAAAATTCATTAAATCATATTAACATTTTACCATTCTAACATTTTAACAATTCGTAATTCGGGCTTGTTAGAATGTTAATCTGATAAGATGCTAGAATGTTTACTTTACCAGCTCTTTCCCGTCGGTAGCTATGGTTCTGTCTCTTACTTCCTCATCGCTGACAATTTTTCCGTCCCTAACGCGAATAATTCTTTTTGCGTGGTTAGCCGTATCCATTTCGTGGGTAACTAAAATTATGGTTCTACCCTGGTCATTTAATTTTTGCAAAATACTCATAACCGTGTTGCCGCTTTTGCTGTCTAAGTTGCCGGTCGGTTCGTCCGCAAAAATAACAGCCGGGTCATTGACCAAAGCTCTGGCAATTGCCACTCTTTGCTTTTCCCCGCCGGAAATTTGGTTGGTATAAAAATCTAAACGGTGCGAAAGCCCCACCGCTTCTAAAGCTTTTTTTGCCAGCTCGTCATGATTGTTTTTCTTGCTGTATATTAACGGTAATTTAACGTTATCCAAAACAGTAGTCCTGGCCAAAAGGTTAAAGGCCTGAAACACAAAACCTATGCGTTCGTTACGTATTTCTGCTAAGTAGTCGTCATCAAATTCTTTTGTGTCTCTGCCCTCAAAATAAAACTCGCCCGAAGTTAACCGGTCTAAAAAGCCCAAAATATGCATTAAGGTGGATTTGCCTGAGCCGGAAGGACCCATAATTGCCACAAACTCTCCCTTTTCGATATTAAAAGTCACGCCGTGAAGTACCGGAGTTACCACGTCTTCATTTACATAATCTTTAGTTAAATTTTTTACTTCAATTAAAGGCATTTTGTTTGTCATCCCGGCCTTTGAGCCGGGATCCAGTTATTTGATAATTCTCTATTGATTATAGCCTAAAATAGGCCTTTTTTAAAGGCTCACTCGATTGAGCCTTTGAAATTTTGACAAAAGAAAAAGGGCCGGGGATATGACAGATAAGATCACACCCCCGACCCAAACAAGTTTACCAGCTTGTGGACTTGTTTTTTCGAGCTGGATTAGAGCTCGAGTCAGCCGCCTTGTGGTCTGGAGGCCAACGCTTGAAATCCCGATTGTTGGGTGGCGGGAACCCCGCCTCCTTCGGCTCAATTGCAGAATCTTGAGCCTTTTGGTCAACCACCTTCTTTTCTGACATTTCCCTCTCCTTGTAGAAGTGGACAACGTTGGCTCCTTCGGAGCCAGGAATAGATCCCGTACCATTACGGGACGGCTCTCTACGAGAGCCGATTCCTCGCTCCGATCGGAGCGAATCTTTAAAACTGACTCATGGCTCGCCTGGCGGAAATAATAACGTTTATAATTTGGTGTTTAAAACGTATTAACCGCCCCTTTACGGTATTATGCCGGACGTGTGCCATTACCGACCTGTGTACTGGCACAAAATGACACTGTCTCCCTCCCCCGCTGCAATACATGAATCCGTCAACCTCTAGCAGAGGTTTAGAACAACTCGGACATTTCTTCCTCATAAAATTCCTCCCGCCACTTTTTAAGGTGGACTTTTCAAATTGTCGATACATATTTGCCCGTAAAAATTGAAGGCAAATAAAAAACCCTGACTTCCGGTGAAGTCAGGAGCCTTGAGTCAAACTTACTATGCGCTTAACTCAAAATTCCCAAACTCACCGGAGCGGGTAAAATAAAACCAAAAGGAATTTTGAATTGAATGCTTCATTTCTAGTATTATAGCAAATAAAAATTGAGTGTCAACCCCGCCTGATTATTTAGCCTTTTCCACCACGTCATAAATTACCGGCATAACGGCATCTAAACTCTCGCCTAAAGTTATATTCTGTGCCTTTTTTACGAATTCCGGGTAATAGTCTTTGCCTGTTAAAAATAAGTCCAAAGCCGTGGGCTGAATTTCGTTATTGCCGATTTTTATAGACGCCAAGCCGCTTTCCGCAAAATTTTTTGTTGGGACGTTGGTTATATTTGAAATTACAGATTGTGATATTTTAAAATCTTCCAATAAATTAACAAACTTTTTCTTTACTCCCGTAAGCCAGGTTGTTTGGGTAAACCCGCCCACGCAGGCAAAGCCCGCGTAAAGCAAAACCATAAAACATAAAGGGCTGGATGGATAAATTTTTCGACTTTCGATGATTTTAATTAACTCATCACTATCACCCGCCAAACTTTTTAGAGAAACCCTTCTCCCCTTTTCATCTATCCCCCAAAACATAAAGGTGTGTTCGTTGCTTAAATACTTTTGCCATAATTTTTTTCCTTTTGAGCTTAGAATAATTTTACTAATAACATTCTCCTCGTCTTTTAAAATATTTTTTAAATAGTCTAAAACAATGCTTTCAAGCGGTAAGTAAATGAGTTTGGGGGCGCTGGGAAAAACCTTTTGCCAAAGGTTAAAACTCCCGAGGCAGGCTTGGTATGTAAAATCATTTTTCGATGTGTCAATACGCAAAGCTTCAAGTGCGTTTTCCGCCCCTTGGCCATAACTTTTACTAAACCGCGCGAGATTATTTTCGGTAATTGCCGGAGTGGTAAAAACCGGCAAAGTTTTTAACCTGTCTGGAAAAAAAGAATACCTATGCAGATTTCCATCATACCCATGTTTTAAAACCGAACCCGACCAGGAAGTTACGTTGTTTAAACTTACGCTTTCTGTGGCAAGACAAATAGCGTACTCCGATGATTTAAAATGCAGCGAATAAATTAAGTCCGCGTTTAAAAAAATCGGGTGACCCCAAATACCCAAGTGGTCTATAGTAGAAACTAAAGGCTTGGCTAAAAGCTGGCCTTCTGCTTGGCTGGCAATATTGCTGCCGTATAGAGTATTTAAAAATTGGCTTACAGTGTTTACAAATTCTTTATCAGGTTTTTGGTTTGGAATTTCCCAGACATCCTTAACATAATTTTTCAAATTTAAATGCCCGAATTTATCGTGAATTTCTTTCAGCGCAGGCCTTTTTTGAAAAACCGCTTGTTTAATTTTAGTTAATTCATCCATAAACCAATTTTAAAGGGGAAGGCTTGCTAAAGCAAGCCTTCCCCTGTCAATTGTTAAAAGTAAATTGTTTTACTACCTAACCCCTTTTGGCGTTAAAGTCCTAAGCCCAGCGCCAAAATTACCCGTTTGCTGGCCTAAACAAAAATAGTACAAATAATCTGACCAAATTGTTTCTCCGTTTATAATATCAAATTCGCCGGTAGGAACATAGTAATAGTCATTGGCCGCATAACCCGCTGGATTGGTTAACTGGTCACAATAACCGTCGGGTGGGATTGGAGCCCTTGGGTAAAGAGTCATATAGGTTGGAGTCATGTTTATAGGCATGCCGTTAACAGAGTTCGGATAGCCTTTATTCTGGGCATTATAAAGTTCAAGGGCAGTATTCATTTGGGTCATATCGGCGAGTCTTTTAACATTTCTCGATTTCTCCCTGGCTGACATAAGGCCTATTAAGGTCACAGAAGAAAGCAAGGCAATAATAGCCACCACGACTAAAATTTCAATTAGGGTGAACCCCTCTCCACTTTTATTAAAACAATGATAATCAGAAAAATTCTTTTGGGAATTCCAAGTAAGCTTTTTCGATTTCAAAGTCAGTAAAAAGTGGTGTGGGGTGAACCCAGCTTGATTTTTATTTTGGTTTCTTTGAAACATACTTTTTCATATTATACCATAAACAAAAAAACCCACCAAATGTGGATTATTTTTCTGGTGGGTTCGGTGGGGATCGAAC
>CAZACP010000006.1:25324-63566 GCA_964483665.1 uncultured Candidatus Saccharibacteria bacterium | reverse complement strand
CCATGCCGGAAACCGTGGCGTCCTAAGGACGTCTAACAGCCGGCAAAGCAGGACGTTACCGTTCGGTATTTAGTTGGTTTTAATCGCTTTTTTGAAAAAATTTAATTCGTTTAATTCCTAAGTTAGTAAGTATGTCAGGCCACTGGGCCTGTTTTTTAATGGTAAATTCTAATGAGCTGTGTTTGTTAAGGTGTTTAAACTTTCCTTCGCAGTCAGTCAGTGGTTTTGTTCGACGCCTGATTAAGTAAGCATTAAGCCAACGACTGGCAGAATCAGTATTCTGGAAACCTTTAATGGTTTTAAGTCTTCCATTTAAATGAGAATTGTAAAGTTCTATGAGGTTAGTGTTGTTAGGAGAGTTAGGTATTTTTAAATAATTAAAAAGTTCTGTTTTCCTTCGGTCAATGTCTTTTAAAATGTCCTGGATTACCGCGCTGTTTTTTGCATATTGTTTCCAAACTTCTCTCCAGCCTTCTTCAATGGAATATTTATCTGTGGCTTTTAGAAACACTTTCCACTTAAGATCGTTAAAGAAATTAACATATCGTTTTTTGCTCCTTACGTTAAGCCGTTGTCTAATGTTTTCTAAAAAATGATTCTGGCATAGTTGTAGCCTTGTGTATGGAAATACCCTGTTTAAAGCCTGTTTGATGCCCGCCCTGTCATCGGCAACTACAATGTCTGGTTGGTAGCCTAAGCTTTGCAGACTGGTAAAAAAGTCCAAGAAGGAAGTATGGTCTTCTGCCGGGTACAAATCCCCATAAGGAATGTCGTGGGTTAAATAGTCTATGGCATAGAGGAAAGGCAATCTAATGGTAAAGCCGGCTACCTTAATGTACTTGCCGTCGATAATTAATATTCTGGAGAAACGACTAATGTCACACAAAGTTTTGGTTAACCATTCGTTCTTGGGTAGTTGTTTGAGCTCGGCAATGACCCGGGCGTAAGTTTGGGCAGGAGACAAAGCATTTTCATCACCAAGCTTTCTAAATGGCACACCGTCAATGTGTTCTATCCAGAGCAGCGGATGTTTACGGTGGTTAATGGAAAAGAATTGCTTACAGTTTTTACAAAAGTATTTACTGGAACTACCTTGCTTTCCGTATTTAATGGTCTTAACACTCCAGCACCTTGGGCACTTGTGGTGCCATTTTTTTTAACATACTAATCTTAATTTTTAATGTTTAAAGATGAAAAACCTTGATTTTATGGCTTAATGGTAACAGGAAGCATTGATTTCACCAACTAGAAACCGAACGGTATCGGAACACTCCATCCTTAGGGCAAACGAGTCTTCTTCCTTATTTTATCTGCACGGCTCTCATTCCCCTGCCCTTGTGGAAGCATGCGGTAGCGGGCTACAGAGAAACGGCGCTTGGGAAACTCGTCCCAAGCGCCGTCTTACTTTATTTTTTGAATTATCTTGTTTTTTCTATAATTAACCTATACCGTGGCTCTGCGTTAGTTTCCCTGAGCTTAAAAGTCTCCACTTTATATGTAAATCCAGCGTCTTTAATTAGTTTAAAAATTTTTTCATATGCCTTACTCACTTTTTCGCTCGAAAAAGCTGGAATATCGGCAATAACTGCTTTACCATCAAACTTTAAAACCCTTAAAATTTCTTGAATTGATTGACGGGCCTCTTCAGGATGCGCAACTGGATCAAGATAATAACTTATAGAATCTACTGCGAATATTCTGTCGGCGCTTTTATCTTTTATAGGTAACGCCTGAGCAAGGGCAGCTACAGATTTTCCCTGCCAATTTTCTTGTTGTGTAGCAATCCTTCTCCATTTTTTTGAAACATAATCAGGATTAATAGAAATTACATTAGCTTTTACACCTGCGTTTTTTAATTCATTAGAAAATTTTTCCTTAGAACCCGAACCTAAATCCACGATAGTTAAATTTTCTAGTTCAGATAACTCAAACCCAATATGCTCCTGATAGCTTTTTAAATCTCTACCCCCAGGAGCTCGCATAGCTTGAGTTGTTTCTCTTGTCCAGTAAGATTGTTCTTCCATATATCTAAATTTAAATATTTTTCACTGCCTCACCTAAAGTCTTAATTTGAATAACTTTAATTTTGCTATTTGTGGATATTTTGCTTTTCGGGCAAATTATTTTTTTAAAGCCAAGTTTTTCCGCTTCTTTTATTCTTTTTTCTAGGTTGGGTACAAACCTAACTTCACCGGAAAGACCAAGCTCGCCTACCACAACCGTGTCTTCTATACTTTGGTCTTTAATGCTGGAAATTATAGCTAACGCTACAGCTAAGTCTGCGGCAGGTTCTTCTATTTTTAGCCCGCCAACCACATTTATATACACATCTTGGTTACTAAGGTTCATACCCGCCCTTTTAGACAAAATTGCAATTATAAGTTGTAACCGGTTTGCATCGTACCCGCTAGCCGTTCGCTTAGGGTAACCAAAATTACTGGTTGATGTCAGCGCCTGAATTTCTAAGAGCAGAGCCCTGCTGCCTTCCATAACGCTGGTAATAATATTACCGGACGCTTTAATTGAATCTTCCCCCAAAAATAACTGGGAAGGGTTTTTAACCTCTTTTAAACCTTCGCCTTGCATTTCAAAAACCCCAACTTCATTAGTCGTGCCAAAACGGTTTTTTACGCACCTTAGTATTCTTAAATTAGCAAACCTATCGCCTTCTAAATACAACACGGTGTCCACCATATGCTCTAAAGTCTTAGGCCCGGCTAAATAGCCTTCCTTGGTTACATGACCAATTATTATAAAAGAAATGTTGTTTTGTTTTGCCGTTTGCATAATCCGTTGCACCGCGTTTGTAACCTGAGCCACGCCCCCGGCCACGCCCGTACCTTCGCTTGAGTACATAGTCTGAATAGAGTCAATAATTACCAATTCAGGCTTTGCTTCTAAAACCGTAGCTAATACAGTTTCTAAATCTGTTTCAGCTAGAACCTGAAGCTGATGGCTTTTGTCTACTCTCCCCGCCCTAAGTTTAATTTGCCCGGCCGACTCTTCACCCGATATATACAAAACCGAATTCGATGCTAATTTCAAAGAAATCTGCAAAGCCAAAGTAGATTTGCCAATCCCCGGGTCGCCTCCAAGCAAAACCAAACTGCCGGGTACCAGTCCCCCGCCTAAAACTTCGTCGAACTCTCCTATCCCGGACTTTATACGCAGTTTACTGTCCACATTTAAAGCCGACAAATCCACTGGTCTTGATGCTGCTGCGGTTATTTGTAATTTGGAATTTGTCCGCCAGCTGGCGGATTGCAATTTTTCAAGAGTATTCCATTCTCCACAGTTTAGACATTTGCCTTGGAAAGAAGACGTGCGATAACCACAGCTAGAACATTTATACATTGCAGCTTGAGATTTGGGCATAAAATTTAAAAATCCGAAATACTAAATCCGAAATTCGAAACAAATTCCAATAAATAAATCATAAAACCAAAAATTGGGCTTTAGAATTTAGTCATTATTTTGAATTATTGTTTCGATTTTCGATATTCGAATTTCGAATTTATTATAAGCTATTATTGGCTTAAATCCAAATAGTACAATCCGCCGTCCTGCGCGCTTCTAAAAAAAAGTTTGTTATTGTCCTGGCTTAAAAATAAATCTCTTCCGTCTAGTTCCATACTGCCCGCATCATAAGACTTCTTTTCACTAGTTTGAATATTTAGTTTATAAAACATGTCTAAAGAAAAGCTGTTACCCAAAGCTGCCCCAATCGATTTAGGAACAGCCGCATAAATAGTTTGGTTGTCAAAACCCCAGACCGCTTTTTCCGGCATTGTATTTAAACCTAAGTTTTTTATTTCGCCGGAATACAGGTCATAATACCAAAGCTGATAATTTTGCGTGCTGGGATCTTTTTTCGAAAACAAAAGTTTTTTGCCGTCCGGCGACCACAAAACCCCGCTAACAAAGCCTTCCGTAACTTTGTGCCAGGTTTTGCCTTCCGTGTCCGTTAGCATTAAAGGATTCGAAGTTCCGGAAATGGTAGAAGGATCCTGGTGGTAAGCAACATTTTGTCCGTCAGGCGACACATATACTACCGCGTTTTTGTCCCAAATATCGCTTAAAGTTTTATAGTCTTTTAGGTCCGGCGCGGAAATATTTATACTGTCATTGCCCGCCTGGTTTGACCAAACATAAAATATTTTGTCTCCGCTGGGCAAAAAGCCCAAACTATAAACCTGCGGGTCAAGTTTAATAAATTGCCCCAAAGCGTTGTTATAAAATTCAAAGGTTTTTTTACTGCCGTTGTCATACACTAACACAAAATCCTGAGTATTAGCCGGCCAAATAACTTTGCTGATTCCGGGTTTAGTTTCTATTGCCAGCTGTTTTTTGTCGGCTATTTGCAAAGCTCCCGAATTTTGGGAAAAGGTTGCCCTATATAAAAGTCCCTGTTTGGTAAAATACGCGACGCCGTTTCCGTCAAAAGTTAAAGCCGGGCTTACTACTTGGTCGTCAGTAAGCTTATATATTTTTGCTACCCCGTTACCATCTAAAGTAGGAGTGGTTATAGGGGTTGGCGTAGGAGAGTTGGCAATTGGAGTTGGGGTGGGAGTTGGGTTAGTGCCTGAATTTTTGTCTGTCCCGCCGGTTTTTGAATATATTAAAAAGCCCAAAGTACCTACAATTAAAAGAAATATTGCGCCTAAAATGGCAATAGCTTTTTTATTCATCCCTGTATGTCTACTTTTAATTCTAAAAAGCCTTCTGCTTTAAAGAACTTTAATAATTTTGTCAAAAAATAAAATTTTGATTTTTCTACGATATTGAAAGTTGAACTACTGGGCATACTTTAATATTTTTGTTTCAAGTATTTGACTAATATAGCATTTACTTTAGATTATTATACATAAATATTTTATTTTTAGCAAATTTAGCGGGCATTAACTCCGCCTGATGCCGGCGTGGGTGTAGGAGTAAAACCAGTTGCAGATGATGTACTATTTCCACTTGGTGTTGAAGTATTGCCGGCTTTCCCAATATTTTCCAAGGTCTCACAAATTTGAGGATAAGCAAGTTTAAAGGGTGGAAATTTTAGACAACCCACGTAGGCAGTGGCAACAATCAGTACTATTGTCACAATAACTACTGCAAAAAACGCCAAAGTTGCAAGTATATAAGGCCATATTATTGCAAAAGCGCTCCTGGCCAAATTTTTTGCAATAGCCTTTTCGGCTTGCCCAATCGCTTCTTTCGAAGCTTCTTTGGCCGCGTTTGTTGCGGGCGGCAAAGACGGGGCTTCCGGTTCGGGTGTTTCCTGCTCTTGTTGGTTTTCGGGCTCTTTTTCTTTTGCTGCTTCGGGCTGCTTTTTTTCCGGCTCTTTGGGAGCCTCGGCCTTAGGTTCTTGCCCCGGTGCCGACGGAGCTTCTGACTTGGGAGATGCTTCCTTACTCTCGCCTGCAGGTTCGCTTTCTGCCTCTTCTGTTGGCTCGCTGCCGCCTAGCTGTTCTCCGGGGCTTTGCTCATTTTCAGACTCCTCCGGAGTTTTTACTCTGTTTGTAGAACCGCCCAACGGCGCGCCGCTGCCGGAACTGCCGCGCCCTCCGCTTTTTGGCTGTTGTCTATCTTTTGACGATTTGGGCGCTCTATCGTCCCCGGCCTGCCTCATGTTTACCCGCTCTAAAGCTTTATTTAAATTGGACGGCTTTTCTGAAGCCCTAATGCGCGCCAAAATTTCTTCCCCGGCTTTACTGGAAACATTTACTTTAAGTTCAGGCTCAGCCTCATTTTGCAAATTTACCGTCCCAAAGCCTTTATTTGCTAAAGGAGTCGCTTTTACATTTAAAGTATTTTGCTGCTGTACGGAAATTTCCGCTTCTTTTTCGCCCTGGTTTGGCTGTTTGGAATTTTCAGATTCTTGTTCTAAAAACTCGGGTTCTTCTACCGACTCCCCCTCTTTCTTGATCTGCCCGGAAATATTCTGACTTACCTGATTTTGCACTCCAAACCCGCCGCCAAATTGAGTTGTGCCGCCCCCCGAACTAAAACCGCCGCCTAAATTTGCGGTGCCCGAAACATTTACATTTTGTTGTAATTCTCCTTGTATTCCTGTTTGATTGCTTTGAGGTTCGTTCTTGGGGTCATTGTCTACAGCCTGAGTCGACACAGTTGCGTTAATTTCGTTTTGTGCGCCTCCTTGAACATTCTGATTCAGGCTTGCCTGCCCTGTAGTTTGCGCTTGCTGTTGTTCTGAAACAGAAACTTCGCTTGTGCTTTGGTTTGAGCCTGCCCCGCCAGAAACGCCTACCACTTTAGCAGAAACAGTTTGTTGTCCGGTTATTGTACCTGTTGTAGACACATTGCCTGCCTGGCTTGCTGCAACTGCCCCGGCTGAAATATTTACACTTTGGCCGCCTGCGGTAGAGCCGCTAGATACAGTTCGTACACCGATGGTTGATGCAGTCGCAGTCCCGGATTCAGAAATTCTGCCCGTAACTCCGCTAGTCATTTGGTTTTGACTAACGGTTGTTACTTCACTTTCTAAAACTTCGGTGTCTGCGTCTACTTCAGCACCCGCCTGAGCGGAAGTAGTTTGTATTTTCGCTTTTGTGTTTACACTGCCTTTACTTCTTACTTCTGCCCGCTCTTTAATTTGAACTTGCGCCCGCTGTGCCAAAACTAAATGCTTTTGCAAAATATTTTTTTGCGTAACATTTGCTCCTGCCTTTAAAGCTTCTTCTATTATTTTAGTTTCGCCTTTTTGCGACGCCTGCTTAAGCAAACTATCAAGCCTGTTGTTGTCGTTAGCCCTAATAGAATTTTTTATTTGGGTTAACAGGGAGTCATTAAGGGCGCCGCCGGTTGCAACCGAGGCTATATCTGACAACGCTCCCGCTAAATTAAACCCGCCGCCCGCAGCTCCTTGTTGTTGTTTTAACCTTTCGGCTCTTTCCTGCGCAGCCTTTGCTTTTTTTTCTAGCTCTTCCAAACTTTCGCTTTCCGGTAAAAAAACCAGGCTTTTATCAACTTCGGCCTGATAATTTCTTCCCACCAAAACAATTTTTACCGCGGCTCCTTCTGAAATTAAGCTACTTTCGCCTTCGGGAATCCTAAATACAATCCGGTTGCCGTTAGTCTGCTCAAAAGAACCGTTCTCAACGGGAAAAAATTGGTTGTTTACAAGCAAGAGCGCGTCAACAAAATTTTCAAAGCCACCTTTTGACCAAATTTGCACTCTGTCTTTAGGCCGAATAACAGCCACACGGTTTTTTGAAACCAAAACAGGCCCAATATTAAATTGGGTAATAACTATTTTTTGCCCGTTTGGCAAAGGCTTTGACTCTATGCCTAAAGGTAATTTTAAATATCCGTCGTCTACCGGTTTTCCCGCGGCAATATCTTCGGCTTCAGAATCGGTGATGGTTTGGTTGTCGTCAGCCATAAAATCAAGGGGCTACGAAATTACTAAAAAATACGAAAGTACGAAACAACGGTAATTGACCTTTTCGTATTTTCGTAAAATTTCGTATTTTCGCAGCCTAATTTAATTTCTCCTGGCTTTCCTGTATTTCTAAAAGTTGTTTTGGGTCTGTGGTAATAATTTGGTCTTCCACATAAGAGGCGTAAATTTTTATTGCCGCGTGCTTAAGACCGGCAAAGAAAATACCTTCCCCGACTTCGCTTTCAAGCAGTAGATATTTTTCACCTTCGGTTAAAAAGAAAGTTTCCGCTATTACGTTTATAGCTGCCGGGCTTTGCTTTAACAAAAGCTGTATGGAAGAGTTTGTTACAATTGGCTTGCCGTAAGGGCTGGCCAAAAAGTCAGCCACGTCCTGAGTAATAGTAGTTAAGCCCAAATAATATTTGCGCGCCCGCTTGGCAATACCGAACAAAAAGCGCGCGCTGTCCTCGTGCTGCATAAGTATCCAGGCTTCGTCTACAGCCAATATGCGTTTTTTTAATTCCGCCCTAACAGAATTCCAAATATAGTTTAACACAATGTACATAGCAATCGGCCTAAGTTCGTCTTCCAAATCGCGAATGGAAAAAATAACTAGCTGGTTGTTTAAAACCACGTTAGTCGGCTGGTTAAAAAGCCCGGCAAAAGTGCCTTCTGTATATTTACCCAGACGCTGAGCCAAACTTTCCGCTCCCACCATGCCGGACAAAATTTCCGTTAAATCGTTCATAGTCGGCATTTCCGCTGTTCTAAAGTCTGCCAAATTTTCCGTAATGTCTTTCTTCGCGTAAGTTTGCCAAATCGCTTTATCCATTATAGCTTCTTCGGTTGGGTTTAATTTACCAAGCATAAGGCTGAAAAGTCCAAGTAGGTTTATAACGGCAGAGCGTAAGATATCTTTATGGTCTTCACCTTCAAGCCCTATGGGCAAATCAAACGGATTAATGCGGGAATTGCTGTTTAAGGACACGTTCAAATAGGTTCCGCCTACAGCCTGTGCCAAGTGCTGATACTCGTTTTCCGGGTCAATTACAATTACTTCGGTGCCTATCATCATTGACCTTAAAATTTCGAGTTTAACCGTATAAGATTTTCCCGCGCCGGATTTAGCAAAAATTACGGAGTTGGCGTTTTCCATTTGGAAACGGTCGAACAAAATAAGGCTGTTGTTATGACGGTTAATTCCGTAAAGTATGCCGTCGTTGGAAGTTAAGTCAGAAGAAACGAACGGAAAGGTTGTGGAAAGCGGGCTGGTGTTTAAATTATTGCCAATGTCTAACAAATCGCTGCCAAGTGGCAAAGTGGAGTTAAAACCGTCCTGAGTTTGCATTAACGCGCGCTTGGTTACAATTAATTTAGCTCCGAGGCTGGATTCGAGCGTGGAAGAAAACCTGTCTAATTCCTTTAAATCATCAGCATAGATTGTAAAATATAGGGCAAACCTAAAATATTTTTCCGTACCCTGCATAAGCTGGTCCCTAAGCCCCTCTACGTCCTGGTAAGCGGTTTCCAGCATCGGGTCCCTTACCTGGCCTTTTTCCTGGTTAATGGCCATTTGAGAACCAATTTCCCCGACTTTGCTTTTTAACTTTTTTAAAATAGTTTCACTGTCTATTGGGTATATAAACATCGAGACGTCGAGCGCGCCTTCAGACTGAATTATAAAAGAAAGCCAGTTTGTGGAAAGAAACCTCGGGTAAGCCAACACAAAAAAAGTTCGGCCAAATTTCCCGTTGAGTTCAAAATTTGCGCCGTCAAACTTTAAAGACGCCGGAGCAAGCAAATCTTTCAGCGTGGTTAAGCCCTCGCGGTAAGTTTTTTCCACGTCAATAAGGCGTTTAGAAGCGTCCTTTTCGCCTTCTAAATTTTTCAAGCGCTGCTTCTTTGCTTCAATATCTGCTTCAGTTTTTGGGGAAAATAGGGACATAGTGGGTAGTGGGTAGTGGGTAGTGGATAGCCAAACTGCGGGCTACTTACTACCTACTACTTACTAAATGCTATTTATTCTACTATTTTAATGTCTTTTAACTGGCCAAAATTGACTAAGGGACTGCTTTCAAAATTATAGGAATTATAGTACAGCTGCATTATTTGTTCGGTATTAAGCCTTTCCGCCCTAACTCCGCTGCCGTTAAGGTTAGCCTGAACTGCATTCACCCGCAAAGCTAATTTCTCAGCAGCTTTTTCAAAGTTAGCTATTCTCTCGCTGGTTTCTTTCGCTTTGCCGTTGCCAAAAATTTTGCTAAAAAATCCGGCCGCAGCTGGAAAAATACTCTCCCCAAGCGGGACTATTACGTAAAAACTTTTATTCATAATACTGGCGTTTTCTATAAGCCGGCTGACAAAATCTATATACTCTAAAGTCTGTACGCGCAAAAGCTCGTTGGTCTGCTTTTCAGCAATTTTTTTTAATTTTTCAATATAATTAGAAACTTCCATTTTCCTGCTTTGCATTAAAATCTGAATTGGAAATTCAAGCGAGTTTAAAAACCTTTGATAGCTGAAAATTAAAGAGTTTTGTTCTTCCTGGCTTTTTAAATCAAAATTGGTAGAAGAAACGCTTAAAATAGCGCGCAAAGTTCCGTCCGC
Organism: uncultured Candidatus Saccharibacteria bacterium; assembly: GCA_964483665.1. GTDB lineage: Bacteria > Patescibacteriota > Doudnabacteria > UBA920 > UBA920 > JAEUSF01. Next base: position 53,563 of record CAZACP010000006.1, on the reverse strand, counting down.
AAGAACCACGCAGTCATTTTTTATTTCCGACAAACGCAAAAAACTTTGAGTTGTTTTCCCGGTTTTTTTATTTTTATTTTGCATCTCGAAGTGCATAAAACGGATTGCGCGGAAAATTACGGATTAACACGGACTTGGGGTTTACGGTCGTTGGTATAAATTAAACGTTTAATAAATAAAGGTGATGAGCTAAAATTAACTAAAAATCCCAGTTCATACTTTGTCGCTTTTAAATAAGAAAGTTCTTGTTCAACAAATTTTAAATTATTAAAATCTGCGGCTTTAATTTCTACAATAACCAAATCTTCTATTATAAAATCGGGAGTGTAAATTCCTAATGATCTACCTGTCTCAATGGAATATATCGTAATTCTTTTCTGCTCTTCAAACTTTAGTCCCAGTATGACAAACTCTTCCGCTAAAGCATTTTGATATATAGATTCTTTAAAACCCTTCCCATACTTTTACGATACTTTGAGTATTGCTCCGCGAATTTTATAACTCAATTCTTCGTGCAACAGCTCTGTGATATTCTGTTTACCGGTTTCAGTGGTCATCTGTTTTACTTTATTTTCCCCACCAATTCCCGTTCTTCGGCGTCTTTTTTTTGTAACATTTCCCTGACTTCTTTAAGCCTGGCCTGTGGGTCTTTTTTCTCTTCTTCGTCCGACTCCTTGCTTGTAACTGCAATTTCTGCATTTTTTAACTTAGTTTGACTGTTTAGTGTATAAATTTCTTTATGAAAAATTAACTGCTTGTCCGAAGTAATAAAAGAAAAAATTCTACCGAACATGTTGTATATTGGCCTGCCGTTGTACTTTACAAAAGCCACAGCTAGCGCCGGAATTCCAAAAATCAAGGCCAAAACTATTAGAACCACAATATTTTTGCCGGACGCGGAATAACCTAAAAAAACAATAACCCCGGCTCCAAAAACAATACCAAATTGCTTTAGGGTTAATGGGCCAATTATTTTGTCTTCAACGTCCGTAAATTGCGGAACTGGGTATTGCATATGCTTAATTATAACATAAAAATTGGCTGCTAAAATTCGAAGGAGTACCAAAGTACGAAAACTTATATATTACCTTTCGTATTTTCGTAAATTTTAGTACTTTCGTAGCCAATCTTATAGCCGATTACTCGGACTGAATTATTCTCAATAAATCCGCTGTTCGTTCAAAGCTTTCTTTATCTAGCATTTCCGGTTTTTTCTTAGCTTCTGCTTCAAAAGTCGAGGCATCTTGCAAGACTTGGCTACCGGTTAGCATATAGCTTTTGTATAGCGGGCTTTTTTCCAAATACTGCATTACTTCATAGTTGCCAAAATGCTTTACCAAATCTTTGAGTTTTTTAATAGACTCATTGCTTAAGTTAGAATTTTGCAAACTTTCCAGGTCTTTAGGCTCAGTAACTTGAATATTTACAGTTTGATCAGGGCCTCTACTAATTTGCTGAGAAGCCGGCTTTAACACTTCAGCTCTATGCGGAGCTTGTTTTACGTTGTATTGTTCAGGCCATTTTGAAAGTCCTTTAACTTCCGCTGGTTTTGCCGCCTGTTTACTTAACACCTCCTGTACTGTCTGGGTTTTAGGCGCAGATGGTTGTTCCTGTTTTAAAGCCGCCTTTGAGCTCAAAATTTTTGCTAGCTCTTCCTGGTCTTTTTTGCTCACCAACCCCGGTTCAACTAATTTTGACTCCGGGCCTTTGGCTCCGGGCTTTTGGGGCGGCGTAGGCACTTTAGGCGGGACTGCTTTGTTTGTATCTTTCTTTAATACAAAAATTCCTGATCTCTCTTGGTCTTTTTGTTCGGGCAAGTTATTTTCAATTTTTCCTTCCGGCAGCAACTCTTCATGCATACCCGCGGGCAATTCAGGTTCCCGCAAAATTGCCTTCAGCTTTTGCATAAAGTTAGACGGGTTTTTCTTACCCTCACGATCTATACCCTCAAATTTTGGCGAAGAAGAACCAAACGTTGGGGGTTTACCCTCCGAAGCTTTAGCGAAGGAGGGCAAATTAACTATATGACCAAGCGGGGGTTTAACAAAGTTAGTTTGGGGTTTTGATTCCTCTTTCGGCTTTACAACTTCTATTTTCATAGGCAAAACCTCTTTATGCTCAACTTGCGGCAAAGGCTTTGCTTCCGGCTTTATAAAGCTTGAAACTTTGGGCGCCGGCGCAAGAATTTTTTCCAATTCCCGCATTTGCATGTCGTTCATCAATTCCAAAAGCGCGTCCCATTCCTGCTTTTCGCCCGGATTTAAAATGGTCGAGTCTCTTATTAATTGCCTTAATTTTTGCACTAACTCTAGATTCATTTTTTTGTCATTCCGGCCTCCGAGCCGGAATCCAGATTATTAGATAATTAATTATTCGCCTTTCTGTTTTTTAAACTCTCCAACCTTTTGTCTATTTGTGCCTGCGCCATTTGTTTTTTTCTTTCTATTTCCGCACGAATTTGCAACAGATCTTCTTCTTTCCCCTCTCCTTTTGAGGAGAGGGTGTCCCGACTTGTCGGGACGGGTGAGGTTGTAATTTTATTGGTTGGCATTTGCGGCTTTACCGGCACCACCGGCGGAACTTTCCGTAGTGTTTCCCCTCCTCTCCCTTGAGGGGAGAGGCTGAGAGAGGGTGGTGTATTTCCAACATTTTCTTTTTTACCACCTTGTTCTCCGGCTTCTAATTTCGAATTTATAATATCTTGCTGATTTCCAATCCTCACCCCCGCACCCCTGTTTAATATTTCCTGTACATCAACTTTTTTCACCGTAGGCTGTTGCTCAAATATTTCAGACTTAACTACTTTAAATTCTTCTCGTTTTGTGGGTAATTTAAATTCTTGTGTTGTTAAACTATATGAAGATTCGTTTGTTCGGCCAATACTCTCTTTAGCAGGTTCAAGCCCTGGTAACCATTCTAGTAAATTAAAATCCTTAAAAGCTATGCTTTCTTCAGTTGTTTCAGGCAAAGCTCTAAAATTTAACACGGGGTTTTTTAAAGAATCATACAGACTAATTATGTTTTGTAAATTTTGTTTTTCTTCCGTGTCCAAAATACTATAATTTGATGATTGGTTAAAATAATTCACTTCATCTAAGCTTGTTCTTATATTATTTTTTGAAGGAAAATTTTTAAAGTCATAAAGCCAGTTAGCTAAAGTAGGTTCAACTTTCCTCCCACCAACTGTAATTTGCTTTTTTCCAAACATTACGGAGCTTTTTTCCATTGCTAAATAAAATCTTTCCATTAAATCGGTTCGCTGGTCTTCTAAAAAAATAGTACTCAGCTTTCTTGTCATTAAGTCTTCCAAATCTAATGGTAAAATTTTCGTTGGCACGTCCATATGTTTTAAAATTAAATCCTCACATTCAGAATCATCTAAATTTGCAAAAGCCACCCATTTAAAACTAATCAACACTTCCTTTAACTTTTCTTCTTCTGACGAATTTATATTATTTTTATTTTCCTCTAAAAACTTTTCTGTTTTTGAAATAGCTTTGAGCGCAATATTAAAATCGTTATACTCGACCGCGTCGACCAATTGGTTTTCTAATTCTTCAAAAAAGATTTTTAGTTCCATACAAAATTATTTTTTTGCTCCAAAAGCCCTTCCAGTGCCTTTGCCGGCAGCGGCCTTTATGGCATCAATCAACTCATTAACATCTTCTGGTCGTTTACCCATTTCTTTCCCTTTATCTTTTAGTTGTTGTTCCCAGTTCTCAACTCTCATAACAGCTTTCATGGCATAAGTATTACCTTGGGAAGAAATATTCCTAACAACTTCCACGTTACCTGCCGCGTCTAAAAGAGCCTCTTTACCGAAGTCTTCAAATCCTACTGTAACACGGTTTCCATATTTGTCCACACCTTCTTTAACATAATTCCAACGCGGTAATTCACCATACCTTCTTCGGGGATCTGACTTACTCATTTCCCCATGAACTATTTTTGCATGTAGACCGGGTTCTAGGTCGTCTGTCCAAGTAAGGTGGCCTGTTTTAGGGTCAATTTGAGTTAAACGGGCAGCATTATATTGTTTTGATTCTTCGGCTTCATAACCAATCTCGGTTACAACCTCCATCATTTCTTCGTGCTCCATACCTAATTTTTTATGCAAAACTTCATCTAAAAAACTTTTTACTCCATTGTAGTCAGTAGTATGCCCCCAATCCTCAGTAGCTTCATTTAAATTTCTATCACGTGTTAACTTTTTTAAAATTGCAATCGCTTTTGGCGTATCATGCAACGCCACCGCGTTTCTCAACAACTTGTTAAGTTCGGCTTCTTCGTGAATTTTAGCAATCTTCTTACTTTCCTCGTCTTCTCTTTGTATTCTCGCCGCCCTTGCATAATAAGCCTCAGGTCTTTCTAACTCCTCAGCTAATTTTTTGTACTTTTTAAACGCGGCAATATTTTTTAATTTATCTTCTGAAGAATAGGCTCCGTCTTCATTTTTTAAGTGGGTCTTTTTTATTGCTCTATCTTTGCTAAGAGTTTCATTAAGTGCTTTTAATTCATCTTTCTTTTCAGAAAGTGCAGCGTTGGTTTGAGACAAATTAGCATCTTTGTTGAATACCTGTAATTTAAATTCATCTGAGTAATCGCCGGTAACCGGGCTAGATATATCTATTTCTACTGCACCAGATGTTACTTGACTGTTAATACCTGCCAAATCATTAGTCATTTCCGTAGACAGATTATCTAGTTTAGCAATTTCCGCATCTACCCCCTTAGTGTCACCCCCGCTAGCTAAAATAGAGGCTCGCTGTTTTGCTAAATTAGCTCGCTGTTTTGCTGTGGCTTTTATTTTTTCATCTAGTTTTTTTTGAATCTGCCTTATCATACTTACACCACTATCCAAATCAGAACCATCCTCTTTCTTCACGACTATTTTGTTCGCCGCTAAACCGGTACTTATTTTATCTAAGTACTTCTGTTCGTTTTCAGCTAGTTGAATTTTTTCTAACAAATCTTTTCTTTCTTCATCATCAAGCATTCGGGCTTTTTCATCGAACTCGTTTGCCTTTTCTATATTTTTTGAAAATCCATTTAGTCCAAACCTACTCTTCCATACACGTTTTAAACCTTTGGCGTTCCAATAGTTTTCTAACATATCGCGTGGGGCGCCAAAAGGCACTCCTTTTATTTTTTTTGACTCCCTTTCAAGCATACGGTTTTGCTTTTGCTTTTTAAAGTACTCCTCTGCATCATGTTTCCAAATCCTAGGGTCTAAAGTCATTCCTAATTTATTTTGAACACCTTCAAAGGATCTTTCGCCCGCCCATTTTGTAAGAGCGCCTGCTGTCTTAAACGGTGCGAGCAAACCGCCTTTGGCGGCTTTGGCTACTGCGTCCGCGCCAAAGACTCCTGCTTCTTCCGCAGCCTTAATTGCAATTACTATAAACACCAAAATTATTACATTGCTGCCTACCCTAAATACAAACGCGGCAAGGCTGGAATTTCCCACCAAACTTGGGTCGTCTATAAGCTTTTGCAAAACCGAACCGCTGCCGTTAAACGCCGCGTTGTACTGGTTGTTTATAACCGCTGCCATATTTAGGAAAAAAGCAATTATGGGCGTAAAAAACGCGTACTTTAAAAACTCGCCCCACCACTTAGCCGCGTAACTTTTAGTACTGGGCAAAACCCGCATTGCGTAAGCAAGCGGGCTAAGCATAAGCAAAACCCAAAGCATAACTATTCGTATAACCAAAAAGCCGGCTAACGCCGCAAAGACTATAAAACTGCCTATGCTTAAAGCCAAAGCAAACAAAGGCTGAATTGTGTTACTAAAATACCCGGTACCGGCAAAATCCCAAGTTAGTGTTTTCCACCCGGCCATTAAGTCGCGCGCCAAAGAACGTATAACTTCTACGTTGTTGGGCAAAAACTGGCTTTGTACTGTGTCGGCAACACCTAAGACCGCCTGGGCAATAACCAAGCTAAAATTCACCAAAAGCGCGGCAATAATTAAGTCCACCAGCAAATGCTTGTACTGATAACTTTCCACTCGAAACAAAGTTCCAAGGCCAATGGCAATTAGCGCCACAATAAACAAAATATTGCACACATTCCTAACAACTTCCCAACCCGGATAAATAACCGCAGCAAACACGTCGGTGTAAGTGCGAATATTTAGCATTGCCTGAATAATTGGCGCAATAAAATAATAAAAAACCAAATACAGTAACTCCTGCAAAAGTCCAACTATTGCGTTTATAAGCTGGTTTAAAAAGCCAAGTAAAACATTACCCTCTTTTGTTTGCGGATTATTAACGGGAGAACCTGATTCATCTGCAGTAACTGTATCTTGAGCCGATGCTAAAATGCTCGAACCCGCACCAACTGCGTTGGCTTTAACAGTAAAAGCATCTTTTGTTTTATAAGTACAGGTAAAAGTAGCTGCGGTTAAATTGGTTACCTGACCTGTCGAGCCATTTCCACAATCAAAGTTGTAAGAAGTCGGATTTTGTCCGGTTTCTCCTGGATTAAAATTTAAAGTAAAATTATATTTAAATGCTGAACTATTAGACTCCGATGCTACAAACGTATGGGAAAGCTGTAATGAAGCAGGACCAGTTGCGTCTGCTGGCGAAACACTTAAACTCAAATTACCTTTAAAATCCATTGTTACCACAGAGCCTGTTCCCACAATAATGTAAGCAATATGCACTTCCAAATTATTCTGACCCGTCTGAAAACCAGGGCTCCTTACCGGGAACGTAATATTTGCAATTGAAGATCCGGACCCGGTTTTATTTGAAACCACATCTTGATTTGTGGTTAAATTTTTTACATAAAAGGTAAAGGTATTAAGGCTGCCTAAATTGACTTTTGACAACGAATCAGGTTTTACAGAAGCGCTAATAGTCGCATTTTGATTTAATTTGGGGTTAGCCGGCGAAACTGTAGCATTTATAGCGTCTGGAAAGATTTCTGCGTTAGCATTCTTAACATTAACAACGAAAATTAAGGCAAAACTAGCTAAGGCTACCAAAAAAGCCCAAGGTTTTGTTTTAAAATTAAACCTATGAATCAGATCCCTCATTTTACTCGGGACGGCCTTATGACCGGTTTTTTGTTTCAAAAATAACACGAAAATGTTAAAGTTTTTGAGAATTTTACTGCCGAAACTTATAAAGATTATACCACAAAAATACTCAAAGCACAAAATTATACCTGTGGATGCTTTTCTGCCGTTGCCCAAACCAAAAAACCAAGCAAAATTGCTTGGTTTTTTGAAAAAATTCCGGCAAGTTACTTAATGCTGGTTTTTATTTTACCTAAGGTTGTGGAAATTTCCAGAGTTTTAAGCCCGGTTGTTTTGGTAACTACAGTCTTGCTCCCGCCTCTCCAGTCAGTAATAGTAGTCTGGTTTTTGCTTTTTATGTAAGTTAAGTTAAGCAGCTGTTGATTCTTAACTATTTCTGTTTGAGTTATATCGGTAACGCTGCCGGACTTTTGCAAATACCCGACCGAAAGAACATTGGGTTCAAAATTAGTAAGTACGCCGTTATAAGAAATGTTTTTAAACAATAAATTTTTTATGTTTAGCGGCAAAGTCTTGTTTTCAAATTTTAATACTGCCCTATTGCCCGCTTTGTCAGTTGCCGTGCATTCGGTAGGCTGGCAAACTAAAACATCGTCAGAAGTAAAACTAAAATCTTTATTTGCAACATTAAAACATGCGCTTATTTCCGGCAGAGTTTTGTCTATGGTAAAACTAATAGACTTTGGTTCTTCAGTATTGCCGGCTTTGTCGGTTGCAAAATAACTAACTTCGTGGTTTCCTTCTCCCTCAAAGGAGAGAGTTAGGGAGAGATTGCTCGATGTAGCTAAAACTGACTGCCATATATTGCTATCAATTTTATAATCAAGTTTTAACAGTTCGGAGGTTTGGTTTTCTAAGCCCAGTACAGCAAAATCTTTTGCGCTTAATTCTAAATTCACATTGCTTCTATAAAACCCTTCTTGTCCCATTGTGCCGCTTAGAGTAGATGTCGAAACAGGCGGAAGCAAATCTTGCGACTGGTTTGCATCTAAAACCGAAGTAGGTAAAAAGGTTTGGTCCACACTGCCGTTCCCGTCGGTGTCTAACTTTAAAGTCGGCTGCTCGGCATATATATCCAAAGTACCTATGGTCGATGTACTGACAGTTAAATTAACAAAATTTTCACTGCCTAAAATTTGTTCTCCGTCTATTTCAGTAATACCCAAAGTAAAACTGCCGCTACCAGTGCCTTTTAAACTAATTGTGTAAGTTTCCCCTTCGTCTTCTGGTAAAAATACAAATTTATGATCCCCAAAAACATTAAAGTCAGCTCCCGGAATATCTTTTTGCAAACTACCATCCTCCCCAAAACCTAGCCTGTTACCTTTTTGGTCAAAAACTTCGATATCAAGCGGGCTTAAAATTTTTATTTGTTTGCCTTTAATTTCGCATTGACTAACGTCGTTTGAAAGCTGCTGTTTAGTAATAATTTTATTTCCAATATCTAGGCTACTGCCTGTAATTAAATTTGTGATAAGTTGACGAGTACCATTTGCAGAAAGTAATCCGGAATGCTTAAACTTTTTCGCGTAAAATTCTTTATTGTCGTCAACTTTCAAACTGTCAGCACTTTCAAATGGCACGGTTTCGTCACCGGAAATTTCTTTTGGGCTGTCATAATTAATAGACTTATCACCTTTAAAATTTTCATACTGTCTTTCCACCACCTGACCAATAGTCGCAGATTTGCAACCCACTAAATTATACACGTCGACTCCCGCGGTCCTTAGGTCAAAATCTATAAATTGGTTGGTGTGTAAATTTTGCGCATTATTATATGCCGTTTCATTAAGTCCATGACCCTCTATTAAAAAAGTTTTGCTTTCATCATAATTTAAGTCTTTAGTATTACTCGATCCTAAAAATTTTTGCTCAACTATTTTTACAAAGCTGCCTTTAGTATCAAAAAATATTCGGTTTGGTGCTAAATCATATATAACCGGCATATTTTTTGCTAATTTTTTCATCTCACTATCGTTTAAACCAAAAACTCCAAAACCATCTCCCTCCAACAAAACTTTAACTGCCTTTGGTGCCCCTAAATTTGGTACGCCTACCATTACCACTTTATTTAAGTGGTGACTGGCAGGGTTATCCATTACATATTTTTTTACAAGCAAGCCGCCGGTTGAATGGGCTATAATATCTATTTTGGTACTGCCAGTTTGGCTGATTATTTCGTTAATTTTGGTTTTTAATAAATCAACTGTGGTACTACCGCTCGGATATTTACCACTAACCCCATAACGCCAATCATATGCAAAAGTAAAAAGATTTTGTTCTTCAGTATAGCCTTGGTTAATGAATTCATTGATAAGACCTTGTGTATAATCAAAAAGGGGCTTTTCACCAATCACTTTGTCTACCAGTAAGCTATCATCCAAGGGGGTAAGGTCTATTTCAAACTGTAAAGGGTCCATAAAATCATCTGAATTTCCCGGGATTGCCATAATTGGATTGGCCCATAGGATATCACTTCCTTTTTTTATATCGGTTCCCAAAACACCCGGTAAAATTAATACAGGCGTTCGGTTTTCGCTTTGTGGTGAACTGTAAAAATCACAGCTTATAGAAGAATACCCGACTGAATTTATACGAACACCATTAGTTACAGGGATATAAGTAACCGCCGGATTTGAACTCGTACAACTAACAGATGTTAATTCCCAACCTTCAGCTATGTCTTCAGTGATATAATAAACAAAGTCATTCCCAGCATATGTGGAAGTAAAATACGAACCCGTCCCGTTTACAGTTTGAATACTAAAGTCTTCATTATATGCGGCAAAAACTGGATCAAAGACACGCATATGGAAATTAAAATTTGCCTCTAAGCCATTGCTAGTAACTTTATTTACGGTGATATCAAAATAGGGTGGTAAAAATGCCGCGTTAGATAGGGCCGGTAAAAATACGATTACAAAAACCAGATTGCCTATAAAAATCTTTTTCATAACAGCCTAAAGAATATCCGGACTAAAAGAAAAAGAAAAATAAACAAAAAATCCAGATAAGATTAATAGTAAAAGTGATAACAAAATTATGATCCATCGAGAATACTGATTACTAACTTCTCGTCTATGTTTCCAAAACACATAAAGAAACAATGCGGCCCCAACACATTGAATAAAAACAACTATTTTAAGAATACTTAAGTTATCAGAATGCTGAAGAAAATTGTCTCTAAAAGGGTAAACCGTGCTTTGTTTCATTCCTTGATAAAACTCATAATAAAAATTCCCAACCGGACTCCATAAAACTTCTGGCACAATAAACATAGCCAGAAACACACTTAACCAAATTTTTTGTTTTTTTGTCATAATTTTTCTCTTTCCAAAAAAAATAAGCCGCCTAAAAGGCGGTTGTTTAATTAATTATTCTTAACGCTTTTAATTGTTGAATAAAAGCCATTTTTAAGCAAACTAAAGCTTAATTAAGCTTATAATATCAAACCAATAGCCATTGTCAACAACGGTGAAATTAAAAATCCCTCCTGTTTTTAGAAGGGATTTTTATTTTGTTTTTAAATTTTATCTTATTTGTAAAATATTATTGCCGCTTCCTCGCGCATCTAGCGGCGTAAAAAGCACTTTGGCTCCAAGCACTCCCGAACAAACCTGCGAGCAGTAATTCTGATCACCCGTTTTACTCAAACAGTCAACTGGGCTTAAGAAGTTGCCGCCGCAGACATTTTGCCCTCCGCCGTTACCCTGAGTTAATGTAGGCGCAGTTTGCGCAATTGTAATTCTTGCGGTCAAAGTTTTATTGGGCACGCTGCCCGTATTGCCTTTAGTGTAAAGGTCTAATTTAAACTCGTAACTGCCGGGTTGGGTTAGATTTACCGGCAAACTGCCGCTTAACGCTGTAATGGGCCTGCATTGGCCGTTAACCGAATTTAAACAGTACCCCGAAACACCAAAAACCGTAACGTCGTCTATATCCGGAAAATTCCTTGCGTCCCATTTTAAATTGTAAGTTCCGGCAGGCTGAGGCGTATTTGACTCTATGCCGTCAAAACCTATAAACGCGCCGCCGTTTTCAATGCCGTTAGTCGCTGACTGCAGCTCAGAAGGCTGCTGTAAACCATTTAGGTAGTCCACGCTCAAAATGTTCGCTGTATTCACACCCGCTTCGGTTAAGAGCCTAAGGTTACTATGCCCGCCTTCAAATATATTGCTTATAAGCCCATTGGCGACGGTTAGAATAAATTGTCCGTAAAAAGGCAAATTTTCAGTTTTAATATTTGCGCTTTGGTCAATTTGGGACTTAAGCAAACTGGTTATGCCGTCTGCCATAAAGGCTCCCGGGTTGGTAATAGCAGAACAAATTTCCACTATTGGAGAATTAAGTTCTGTCGGCAACTTGCTTAAATCTTCCTGGCTTTTGCCATACTGAGCTGCGGCTAACTGCATGCTGGACCTGACTTCTTGATTATTTGGATTTGCTACAAACTCAGCTTTCAGACGCTCAAGAACCTCCCTGTCATTTTGCGCCTTGTAAGAAAGCATTAAATTTTGCCTATAAATATTATTTTGCTCAATAACCGAACCCTGGCAATTTCTTACCGGGATAAAGCCCTTGCCTTGAGAAATTTCTGTGCGGGCATTTAAAAGTCCGGTAGCCTTTGCCAAGTCTGCCCTGCCCTCAAATACTGACTGCATAAAGTACGGGTCTGCTTTAGCGTTTCCTACCTGGGCAAGCTTTACCCAGTAATCCGGGTCGCTGACCACCAACTCCTCAGGTATGAATCCTAAATTCCTTCCCGCCTGAACTCTAACTGCAGGTAAAATTCCGCCGTTAAAAACATCGCTATTTAAAACAGAGGCGACAATTAACTGGCTTTCCTTGTCCGGATAATTTTGAGTAATATGCTGTTTCTCGTAAATTTGAGTTGCGACAGCGTCGGCATACTTTAAATAGTTACCGATTTTATATTTGGCAATAAGCGAATTTATAAGCCGGGTGGTTAACTTATGGCTAAAATTTAAAAGCAGCTTAACCGATACCGCCTTAAGCACGTCTTTATAAGTTTGCGATTGCCTCTGGGTTAAATTTTCTATGCGTATACCTAATTCGTTTATTTCGGTAGAAAGCGCGGCCTGTTTTCTTACTAACTCCTGCCCAATTATCAAGCTCGTGACTGGAGCTTTCTTAAAAGCTTCAAGCTGAGCTTCTCTGCAACTTTTAACTGTTTGTAGAGCCGTAAGCTTAGCGGTAATTTTTGCCGCCTCCGCAGGACTGCCGCCTATTAACGAAAAGTTGCCAAAAGTGTCCGCGGTTGCAACAACTTCTTCGGCTTTTGCTATGCCTTTACAAAGAGCGTCCACACTTGCGCTTACTCCCGATATAATACCCTGCTCAACGCCTGGTATTCCTATCGAAGTTGAAATTATTCCTAGCTCGGTTGCCATTCCGCCCAAAACAGAAATCGCTCCCGCATCAATTACCGGAAGCGGAGCAACAATTTGCGCCTTAGAAAAAAGTGGCAATAAAAAAATATTCAGAGAAAAAATAACTAGAATTATTTTTGAAAATATTTTGTTTTTTCCAAAATTAAACATTCATTTAAAAAGTTACTTGATTCTGTTCATAAATAACCTGCTCAATAGCTTCAATTTTTTGCATTGTGGAAAAAAATATTTGGGTGGTATTATCCACCTCTTCACTGCTTCTGTCCCCTGATATAATTTCCGACAACCTGCTTATGCTCAAATAGAAAAGCATTTTATATTTATGATACTCTTTTAACTTTTCCGGAACCGGAATTTTAGCTAAAGCAGCAATTAAAACTTTGGCGTTGTCGGAATTTTGCATCAGTATCTTTGTGTCGTCGGAATTCAAATTCGACAAAAGCTCAAGCCCATTAAAAGAATTTTCAACAAACTTTATTTTGCTCGCGTAGGTTTTTAAACTTTCGTCTGAGTCAGGTACAATTGACTCTATTTTTATTTGGTCTAAAATCTGCTGGCTTAAAACTTTGTTCGAGTCTTCAAAAAAATTTTGAAACTCTTCCGTGCTGGCGCCCAAAACCTGGCCGCCGGCCGAAGGATCAAGCTGCTTAATTTGTTCATTACTAGTTATATCTAGCTGAGCTAAAGCCTCTTTTATTTTGGGTTCATTTTCAGCCTCAACTTGTTTTTTTACTTCTTCATAGGTTAAAACCTTTTTTTGAGGACTATTCTTACTTAAAGCTGAACCAAAACTAAATCCGCCCTTTACCCAGGTAATTAAAAGAATTACAGCCACGGATCCGGCTATTAATTTTAGGTGTCCTAAATTAAAATGTTGTTTGGTTTTTTGTTCTGTGTCTGCCATAAGCGTATTTAAGCAAAACTAGCCTTGAGCAATTTTGCCCAAAACTAAAAGGGTTTTAGCGCTTTTCTTATTTAATTGGTTTTGTTTTTTGTTTCGAAGAGCTTTTGTTAGCTAATCTGATATAATTATAGCACACTCTATGAATTTTCGCAAGACCAAACCGCAGATACACCGATTAAAACAGATTGCACAGATAGCGATAGTTTTTTTATTGTCAGCAGGGTGTAAAACACAGTCCCCTCCTGTAACAACATTGGCGCCGGTGAATCAGCACACGACAATCAAAGAAATACAAAACCCATACAACCAAATTATTTTTGTTGGCGACCGCAAATTAAACGTTCAAATAGTTACTTCAGATTCCGGTATGCAAAAAGGTTTGTCAGGCAGAAACAAACTAAGTGACAACGAAGGGATGCTGTTTGATTTTAAAAAATTAACTAGGCCAACTTTTTGGATGAAGGATATGAATTTTGATTTGGACTTAATTTGGATACAAAATAAAAAAATCATCGGCATTACTGCCGATGTTCCCGCGCCTAAAAGTTTGTCTGGTTCTTTGCCGACTTACTCCCCTCCACAAGAAGTGGATATGGTCTTAGAGGTAAATGCCGGCTGGAGCAAAGCAAATAAAATACAAATTGGAAACGAAATAGAATGAATGACAAGATTTGGAAATAGAAAAATTCTTGTAATTCTTTTAAATCATTTAAATCTTGTTAATCATACTGCTTAGTTCAATCCATTTCTCTATTGTTAATTCCTGTGGGCGTGCCATAGGATTTATTTCTAAGCTAGACAAAATTTCTAAAACTTTTTCTTTGGGTAATTTTAAATTGCTCGTCAAAGTATTGTGCAGCTGCTTTCTTTTTCCGGCAAAACAAGCTTTGACAATTCTAAAAAACTTTTTCTCGTCTGAAAGTTTATACTTAGGCTCTGTAAACAATTTAATTTTCAAAATCGCGCTATCCACTTTTGGCGCGGGAAAAAAACTTTTTGCCGGAACAATTTTTACTATTTCAGGTTTTCCGAAAAGCTGGACTGAAATAGCAAGCACGCTTAAGTCCCCTGCCTCAGCCACAACATTCTCTGCAACTTCTTTCTGGGTCAGAACTACAATCTCCGTCGGTTTATTTTTTGCGTTCAAAAACATTTGTAAAATTTTTCCTGTAATATAATATGGAATATTAGCTACTAGCTTGTAAGACGCTGAACGGTCGCTGATTGGAACGCCGATATCTCGCTGAGTCAACTTATTTAAAGCCGTCCGATAGTCCAAGGTCAGCGCGTCAGCAATCTCATATCTAAAACTATCTCTATGGTCTTTTTTAATCTTATAGAGTATTTCTTGAAACTGTGGGTCTTTTTCCACGCTTAAAACAAACCCCGCTCTTTCGCACAAAAGCCTGGTTAGGTTGCCTATGCCCGGACCAATTTCTAAAACAGTGTCAGCTGGTGTTACTTCCGCCGCCTCAATAATCTCCTCTAAAACCTCGTCGTCAACCAAAAAATTCTGCCCATAGGTAAAGTTGGGCTTGATTTTGTTGTTGCGCAATAAAATTTTAAGTTGTTCTATTTCCATAAAATTATTTTATCCACCGATACGCTAATTGCACAGATACACAGATTAAATTAGAATCTGTGACATTAGTGGAATTTGTGAATCTGTGGACAATGACTTAAAAATCTAACTTCTCAACCGTTAGCTCCCCTTCTTCCGGTTCAGTAAAAAAGTCTTTGCTTATTCCAAGATAGTCAACATTTTCTTTAGGCAACACTTTCAAAATGCGCGAGGGCTGCGAAACCCGAGCATCGCCGTAAATTCTTCTGGTTCCGGCGTAGACTAAGTATAGCCGCTTTCTCGCGCGGGTCAAACCGACATAGGCAAGACGAATTTCTTCGGAAAGCTGACTGGTGTCTACCAGAGAACGCGAATGCGGCAAAATACCTTCCTCAAGTCCAACAAAAAAAACATTATCGAACTCCAGGCCCTTGGCGGAATGAAGCGTCATTAAAGTCACAGCGTCTTTGCTTTCATCTTTCTGATCAATCTCCGATAACAAAGCAACCTCTTCTAATAAAGATGTAGTTGCTTCGCGCCAGGGCAAATTTTTAAACTTGTTTGCCACAGTCATAAGTTCTTCCACGTTTTCCCAACGGTTCTCTCCCTGTTCTGAGCCGTCCCTTACCGACCTCTCATACCCGGTACGCTTGCCGATTTTGCGAATTAAAGAAGCAAGATCTGCGTTTTCGGGCGTGTTAATTAGTTCGTCTAAAGTCGTAAAAAATTCCTGGGTACTTTGCCACTGTTTGGGCGAAAGTTTTATGTCGGCTAGTTTTAATCTGAAATCTGCAAGTTTTATATCCGGAAAATTTGCCGCGGTATCTAAAATAAAATCCCGAATAATTTGGTAAGATTTCTCCCCAATCCCCCGCGCCGGCTCGTTAATTATTCGTTTTAAAGAAACCAAATCCCTAAAATTTATGCACGCGCGCAAATAACAAAGCATGTCTTTTATTTCTTTGCGTTCATAAAATTTAAGACCTCCCACTATTGTATATGGGATACCGCTTTCTATTAAAACTTCTTCTATAGCCCTACTTTGGGCATGGGTTCTATAAAGTATGCAAAACTCTTTTAGAGAGTCGTGGTTTTTGGGCATTTGCGGAAGCAGGCTTGGCCGAAAGGTTTTTAAAGAAGCGCTTCCGTACATTTTACGGGCTTTTAAAAAGCGGTCGAGTATAGACATGCCTTTTATATCGCCATCTTCTTCAGGCTGATATTCCAACTCCTCGACTTTTTGCCCCGAGGCCAGCTGAATAATTTTTTTAGCCACAAACTCCGCTTCCGCTCTTTCGTTTTCCGCTTCAAAAAGAGTAATTTTTTCGCCTTGCGAATTTTGCGTCCACAAAGTTTTTTTTCTCTGCTCGGGATTCATTTCTATAACTTTTTGCGCGGCCTCCAAAATATTTTTACTTGAGCGATAATTTTGCTCAAGTTTAATAATTAAACTTTCAGGGAAATCTTGCTCAAAGCTTAAAATATTACGTATATCACTCCCTCTAAAACCATAAATACTTTGCGCGTCGTCCCCCACCACAAACACGTTGTGGTGCTGGGTTAGCTGGCGTAAAAGCGCGTATTGGGCCGGGTTGGTATCTTGATATTCGTCAACCAACACATACTTAAATTGGTTTTGGTATTTTTCCAACACTTTGGGAAAGTTGTCATAAAGCTTTACGGTGAGCATCAAGAGGTCGTCAAAATCAACGGCGTTTTGTTTGTATAAACTATCCTGGTAGCGGCTGTAAACTTCTGCCAATTGTTCGGCAAGCGGCGATTCAATGCCAATATTAAGCTCGCTTGGCAACTGAAGCAAATTTTTTGCCCGAGAAATTAAAGCCGAAAACAAAGACGCTGGCAAGCGCTTGGTGTCTATACGCAACTCCTCTAAAATATCTTTTAGAACTTTGTGCTGGTCGTCGGTATCAAAAATTACAAAATCGGGCGCATAACCTAAAACCGAAATTTCTTTGCGCAAAATCCTTACGCAAACAGAATGAAAAGTGCCCATAACCAGCTGCTCCGAAGCGCCCACCAGCCTGGTTAAAAGTTTGGAAACCCGCTCCCGCATTTCCTTTGCGGCTTTGTTGGTAAAAGTTAAAGCCAAAATATTGGAAGGGTGAACAAGCCTCTGCTCTATAATATAGGCAATACGGTGAGTTAAAGTTTTGGTCTTGCCGCTGCCGGGTCCGGCCAAGACCAAAACCGCGCCCAAAGGGGCTGTTGCGGCTTCTTTTTGTTTCTGGTTTAGCGATGACAAATCGAGCATTTAGGTATTATAGCACTATCGAAAATGACAAAAATGAGCAAAAATTAAAAAAATGACAAAAGCGGCAGTCTACTGCCGTCCCGAATGAAATGAGGGATCCCTCAACTAAAATTTTGGGACGATAACTATTTTTTTATAAGTTTATCATTTTTGTCATTTCCGTCGTTTTTGTCATTATTGTCATTATTACTTTTCTTCCCATTAACAAGCTGACTTAAATTTTTTTCCTTTTAAATAAAACAGATTATGAAAAAATTGTGCATAAAATTCTTGCCTACAAAGGCGTTTGGTTGGTAAAATTTAAATAATAGATCTAGCATTTAAATAACCATCTAAGAGCTTGGTTTTTATTTTGTAATTCTACGGCTAAGCACATTTGGTTATAACAGGAAAACTTTCTGCAAACTTTTCTAAATTGGCGCGAAAAAATCGCCAACTTGCTAAACAAAATTTATTTTTACCTCAAATATTTGCGAGGCCTTTTTCTATTTTTCTGGAAAAAGACATTCCCGCATTTAAAAAAATTCCATATTAATGCTTTTCCCAGCAGTCGGTTAAAAGATTTTAACGGTATTGATATTGCCTTAAAATTCTCCCCGGAATTCATGCTGTTAACCCTGGCTGTTTTAGTGGCTTTATGGAATGTTTATTTTTTCCACACACAAAACTACTCTGACCAAAGCCATGCGGCCAGAATTATTGCAAAAAATCCGGACATAAACAGAAAGCTTTACGCAAAAATGTCCGTAATACAGACCGTTGTTTTGTCCCAAACTTCCATTGTGCCTAAAGCGCAGGCAGAGGATTTTATGGAACTGACTCCCAGCGCAATATATGCCGAGGAAGACCCGGGCGCAGGATTAGTCTATTCCAACGACACAATTGTCCAGCAAAACCCGGACAGTGTCGGGGAACTTTTAGCAAAACAAGTTAAGGTTTATCAAACCCAGGAAGGCGATACTTTAAAGAAAATTGCCGCGTCTAACGGCATTTCACAAAGTACTATTATGTGGGCGAACAAATTAACCAGTACCGCTATTAAGCCGGGCTGGTTTTTAATTATTTTACCGACCGACGGAATTTTGGTTAAAGCCACAGACAACGACACCTTGCCTGACATTGCCCACAAGTATAACCCGGAAAAATATAACCCCAGCGCCCAAATTCGTGAAAACTCAGCTAACCAGCTGCTTGAACATATTATTGCCTATAACGGCCTGGAAGGCGCAGAAGACATAACCGGCGGCAACATAATAATAGTACCCGGCGGCGTTATCCCCGCTCCTCCGGCACCAAAACCCACCCCCAGAAGCCGCAACGACGGCAAAGTCAAACCTCAAGGCGTAATAAAGCCTGAAAACATTGATTACGGAACCGGGCATATTTTCCCGTGGGGCTACTGCACTTGGTATGTAGCCAGTAAAGTGCATGTTTCCTGGGGCGGCAATGCCAAAGCTTGGCTTAACAATGCTAAAGCAGCAGGCGCCACTATTATAAGCAGCGCTATGCCGGGAGCCATAGTCGTAACTACAGACAGCCCGCGCTTTGGGCACGTAGCTTTAATAGAAAGCGTGAGCGAAAAAGGCTTTACGGTTAGCGAAATGAATTACGAAAAATTCGGCAAAGTTAACACCCGCTTTATACCGCACGGAAGTAAAACTATTCGAGGCTTTATAATGCCATAGGATTGTTGGTATTTAGTGAATAGTTGGTATTTTGTAGTTTAGAGTTGCCAGATACACCTCGGGGTATCCCGAGGTCTTTTACTAACAACTAACTTATATACAACTACCAATTATTTAACTACTGCCTCACCTGTCCGTTACCATAAGCGCCTTCTACGTTCTGGGTGGTAATATTATCGGCCGTGCCCTGTATTTTTTCCGAGGTAAAAGTATCTTTGGCCGAAAAACTAATGTTTTTTACCAAAGTAGGACTTTGATTTAAAAGACTTTGAGAAGGGTTAATACGCAAATTAAATTCCAAAGTCTTAGGTGCTAAAAATTTTCCGGAATTGGCGGGTAACGTACCCAGATTCCAAGTTAATTTGCCGGTTGCCGGGTCGTATTGGACTTTTTGCGCTTCTTGAGCATTAACGCTTTGCGGGTCAAAAACCACCAACCCTAAAGGCAAAAAGGCCGTCAACAGTCCGTCCGAATAGTCGTTAGTCGAATTAGTTAAGTTAAACTTTACCTTATAGACTGTTACCTGGCCTACTTTTGGCGGTAATTGGCCGCTTACAAAACTTAAAGTTGAACCTAAAGTATAGGGGCTGGAAATTTTTAGAGTCAGGCTGTTGCCCGGCAAAAAAGTCTGGTATTCGTTGGATTTTATTTTTATATCGGAAACTACTGTTAAATTAGTGGAAGAGTCTTTACTGGCCGGATTTTTGACTTTAACTGAAAAACTTAAAGTGCCGGACTCACTCGGATTTAAAATTTCTAAATTTGGAACTCCGGCAGCCGACCAAAGTATTGTGTTGTTGTTCACTTCCCCGCCTTCAGCGGAAATAGAAGCCAGGTCAAGAGCTTTGGAATTTAAAGTGACCACAACATTTACGCCGTTTGCGGCAACACTGGAATTATTTTGGTACGTAATATTAAATCTTATTAGATCCCCGGGTTTTACTACGCCGGGAGTTTGTGAGGAGCCGCTATTTTCCGCCTCCTGGGAAACCAGCAAAGGCAAAGAAGAAATAGCCGTAGTAATTTGAGCCGCGCTTTGGCTGTTGTAGTCGCCATTATTGCCTAAAACCATAAATTCCGCGTTCCAGGTTTTACTTTCTCCGGGATTAGAGCCTTTAAAAGTGCCCTGAATCTGTATTTGACCTTCGTCCCCGGGCTTTAGAGTATTTAACTCCCAAATATTACTGCCTAACGAAACGCTCGGTTCGGCTTGGGCAACCACAAAGCCTTCGGGGAAATTGGCCCTCACCCGCGCATTTTGGATGTCTGCCTGGGAATTATTCTTATACTTTATAAGATACTGTACTAATTGGGCGTTGCTTACTGTTTCGGGACCGATTAATTCCATTGCTACGTCTGAGGCAGCTAAATTAAAACTCAAAGCTTGTTCTTTTATGAATTCTGAACTAAAGTCCCCAAAATGGTAAAACATTCTGGCAATAATTTGTTTTTGGTCGCCAACATTGCCGCTGGTTTTGGCAGTAATAATTACCGCGGCATTTTGCCCGGAAATTAAGTCAGGGATGCTAAAAACCGTACCGGAAAGATTGTCGGCCTTTGGTACACTAGTTTTATATGACACTCCTTCCGGATATGCAAGCTCCAAACGAACTTTGGTTAATTTCTGGCTGTCGGTATTCTTTAAATTAAAAGTAAATACTGTGTCGCCGCCGGAAGGAATTTTTTCCGGGGCTTTTATTTGTACCTCTACCGAAGCCTCTTTTACAGTTACTTCAGAAGGTTTTTTAAAAGCTAAATAACCCAAAAATAAAATTATAGCCAGTCCGGCGGCAATTGCCCAAATATAATATTTATTAGTCTGGTAAAAGCCGTTTTCAACTGCGGTATAATTTTGGGTTTCAGACTTTATTTGGTCTTTAATTTGAGAACCTAATATTGGCTGTTCTATTTTTTTTGTAACAAATTCGTTTTCTTGATTTTCCATAAGTATTTACTGATCACTAATAACTAATCGCTATCAACTAAATAATTATACCACATTCCTCATAATTTTTTCCGCCTTCAGTTCCCGTTCTAACTGATACTCTAAAAAAGAATCAATTTGGTTCTTTATTTCCCCTATATCCTTTTTTGACAATATATTTAAATCCTTAAAACTGGCTTCTTTTAAAGCTAAAAACAACTTTAGTGACTCCGGGCTAACCGGCAAGCCGGAAAATGTCTGGCTTAAAACAAAACCGCCCTTGCTGTTGTCAAAAAACAGCGCGGTTGCCTCATTTTTGTGAGGATATTTAACGCCAAAACCGCTTAGCTCTAAAAATTTTATTTTGAAGCTTAGAAGCCCTGTATCGATTTCCGCTTCCGAAATATTTTCGGAATTCAAAAAGTCAAAAAATATTTTGGTTAAGTTAAAAACCCCTCTATTTTCCTGTTCGTCCGGCAAAAATCTAATTAGTATTTCTGCAGTCGCATAAGCTGCTTTTATGGCCGAAATATTTGCTCGCAGATTAGTGTAAAGCGCCCTGGGCTCAACGCCAATAATTTTGTGCAATTTGCCGCTTCTGGAATTGGCTACGCGCAAATCCGCTAAAAAGAAGGTCTGCAGACTATTTTGAAGCTTGCTTTTTGAAAGTTTAACCGACTTAGCCAAAAAACGAATTTTTCCGGTTTTCTCCGAAAGTACAGTAATAATCTCGTCCGCTTCCCCGAAAGCGGTTTTTTTTAAAATAATTGAATTATAATTTACTTCACGTGACATATAAGGTTACAGATTACGGATGGTTAGGGATTACAGATTAACTACGGATATACGGATTCGTTTTAACACGTTAGGTGATAATCAACAGACATACCAAATAAACAGGTATCCGTATATCTGTATTTTATCCGTAATCTGTAACCCTGTTATCCTAACCCTTTATATTTTTATCATTCCTATCCAAACCGGCTGATCTTCAATTTTGTTTTGAGTTTCAAAATCAACCTCCACTTCAAAGGACTTGTTGATTTGGCTGACAAAAGTTTTTTTGCGGTCAAGGGAATTTAGCAGCATGTCTTCTATTTCTTCACTCGGCGTGTTGTAATAAAGGTCCACCAACTCGCCCAACTTTAACCCGCTCTTTTTTCTTAAATCTTGAACTTGTCTTTCCAGCTCCCTCGCCAAACCTTCCTTTTTTAACTCCGGCGTGATTTCCAAATTTAAAGCCGCTTTAAAGCCAGGCTCGTCTTTATAAGCCCAGCCGGCTTTTGGCATAAAGTCCGTACGACCGCTGACTAATTTGACGTTTAATTCTTCAGCTATAACAGAGTCTAACTCAGCAGGCAAAATTTGCTTATTTTTTAAATGATACTCAATTTCAGCCAAAGGCTGCCTGACTTTTTGATTCTGCTCTTTGCGCATTGAAAGGCCGATTTCCACCAGTTGCCTGACTACTTGCATTTGGGAAATAATTGTTTCATCAAATGCAAGCGGCGTACTCCAATTTTCCAAATGCACGGATTCTTTTCCTGTTACATCGCGGAAAATAAATTCAGCCAAAAACGGCATAAACGGCGCAAGCAGTTTACTGACTTCAACTAAAACATAGCCCAAGGTATTTAAAGCTTGACGCGATGATTCGTCTCCGGTTCGCATACGGTCGCGATTCCTTCTGACGTACCAGGTAGAAAGTTCATTTACAAATTCGGCTATGGCGCGCCCTGCCTTAACCGTATTGTACGCATCCATTTGCTTGGTTACTTCAGTTTGCGTTTCGCTTAAACGCGCAATTACCCATTTGTCTAGAATGTGGCTGTCATTTGATATTTGATATTTGATATTTGATATTTTCCCCTTCTCGTACATTCTATAAAACGTCCACACGTTGTACAAAATAAGCGACACTTTTCGGTTTACTTCCTGGACATTCTTTTCGGAAAAGTTTACGTCTTCGCCGGTTACCACCGGGCTGGTAAGCAAATAAAATCTTAAAGCATCGGCTCCGTACTTTTCTATAACTAAATTCGGATCCGGGTAATTATTTTTACTCTTAGACATTTTGGTGCCGTCTTCGGCTAAAATAGTCCCCGTGGTCATTACGTTCTTAAACGGCGCAGCTTCAAACAGCATGGTATTTATAACGTGCATAACATAAAACCACGCCCTAGTTTGCGGTATGTATTCCACGACAAAATCCGCGGGAAAACGCTTCTTAAACAATTCCTGGTTTTCAAAAGGGTAATGCAGTTCAGCAAAAGGCATACTGCCGCTTTCTACCCAGCAGTCTACAACTTCCGGCACGCGCAAAGACTCGCCGCCGCACTTTTCGCATTTTAACTTAATCCTGTCAATGTATGGTTTATGAAGATCGAGTTGCTCAAGATTTTCAATTGCATAGTCAGGATAAACTTCGGAAAAATTAGTCGATTTTTCTTTTAATTCATCTATCGATCCTACGCAAATAACATGCTTACATTCTACATTCTGGCATTTCCAAAAAGGCAAAGCCGTGGCCCAATAGCGGTTTCTGGAAATATTCCAATCCGGCGCGTTCTCTATGCCCAATTTAAAACGCCCATTTTTTAAATGCTCCGGGTACCAATTCACGCTTTCGTTATTTTTTAAAAGCTCGGGTTTTATTTTCTGCACATTTATAAACCAGGCGGGCAAGGCATTATAAAACAGCGGGGTGCCGCAGCGGTAGCAGTGGGGGTAACTATGCGTATAGTGCTCCGATCTATAAAGTAAATTTTTTTCTGTTAAATCTTTTATAACAATTTTATCCGCGTCTTTAAAAAATACTCCGCGCAAATGTTCGGGCGCCATTTCCAGGTACTGACCTTTGTTGTCTAACATATCCATACGGGGCAAGTCTTTTGCCTTAGCTAACTGATAGTCTTCCTCGCCGTACATGGCCGCGTTATGAACTATGCCGGTACCATCCGTGGTAGTTACAAAATCCGCCAAATAAATTCTGTGGGCTCTCGAGGGACTGCCAACAAAACTTCCGTGATGTTCCGTTTTTCCCCCGTCCGCGATGTTCCGTGTTGATGGAATAACCCCTGGGTACAAAGGCTCATATTCTAAGCCTTCTAAATTACGCGGTAAAACTTCACCAATCACTTGGTATTTTTCAGTAATAATAGACAAGCGGTCTTTGGCTAATATATAGTGCTCACCGCTTTCTACTTCTATGGTGACATAAGCAATATCCGCGCCAATATTCAAGCTAGTATTGCCCGGCAAAGTCCAAGGGGTAGTAGTCCAGGCAAGCAGATAGGTTTTGTCGTTGGTTAGTTCATTTAAAATTCTCTGCCTGGGCAAAAGTTTAAATTTTACATAAACCGACTCTTCAGTAATGTCACGATAGGAGTTGTCCATAGCCACTTCAAAATTGGAAATGGGGGTCTCACAGCGGCTGCAGTAAAGCAAAACTTTTCTGTCTTCGTAAATTAAACCCTTTTCCCAAACCTGTTTAAGTCCTGCCCAAACACTTTCCTGGTAAGACGTATCCATTGTCTTATAGGAATTGTCGAAATCTACCCACCTGGCAATGCGGTTTATGGTTTTTCCCCATTCTTCGGCATACCTAAGAACGCTTTTTCTGCATTCTTCATTAAACTTGTCTACACCGATTTCTTCTATTTGCTTTTTGCCGGAAATTTTTAAATTCTTCTCAACAATATTTTCAATAGGCAAGCCATGGCAATCCCAGCCCCAGCGCCTGCGGACATACCGCCCCTTCATGGTTTGGTACCTGGGGATAGCGTCTTTAATGACGCTCGGCAAAATACTGCCATAGTGCGGAAGGCCGGTGGCAAAAGGCGGGCCGTCATAAAAAATGAAAGGCTCCCCTTCTTTAGTTTTCTCTAAACTCTTTTCAAAAATTTTATTCTCATTCCAAAACTTTAATGTTTCTTTTTCCAAATCATTAAAGTTCGGCGCTCCTGTGGCCGCCGGCGGATTAGTTGATTGTTTTTCTTCGTTCATAATTCAAAATTCTTAATTCTACTTTTATTGTTTTAATTCTGTAGTTTTCTGTTGGCATCTGTAGTGCATCCAATCTCTTCTCTGTAGCCTTCTGTAGCTACATTTCCTCCGGCGCTTCTATCCCTAAAAGATAGAGCCCGTTTTTAATAACTTGAGCTGTGGCGGTTACTAGCTGTAAACGAAATGATCGTAAGTCGTCATTTTCTTCCTGAAGCACCGGTACTTCCTGGTAAAACGCGTTAAAGGTTTGAGAAAGTTCAAACAAATAATTACAAAGCAAGTTAGGTAAATAGTCTTCTGAAACCTGTGTTACCACTTCCGGGAATTTTAGGAGTTTGCGGAGAACGGAGAGTTCCTCCGATTTAAGATTTAAGATTTCAGATTTAAAATTTATTTCGGATTTCGGATTTCGGATTTCGGATTTCCTCAGTATTCCGTGTATTCTCGCATGCGTGTACATAAGATACGGGCCGGTATTGCCTTCAAAGCTAATGGCTTTTTTCGGGTCAAAAACTATATCGCTTTTTAAGTTATGGCTTAAATCAAAATACTTAATAGCTCCTGCAGCAACTTTATTTGCGACTAACTCCTTTTCACGCAATTTTGGATTTTTTTCTTCAATAATTTTTAGCGCTTCCTTTTGCACGTTTTCTATAAATTCTTTTGCGCCTACCACAGTGCCTTTACGCGTACTCATGGCTCCCTCTGGCAAAGTTAAAAATCCGTAAGAAATATGTACGGCTTCCTCCGGATGTTTAATATAGCCAAGCAGTTCAACAATTTTAAAGGTCTGTTTTAAAGTATGGCTCTGCCTTACATCTACCACATAAAATTGCTGTTCAAACCCTTGTGATTTTCTAAAAATGTAAGTGGCTAGGTCGCGCAGCAAATAAGTGGTACCTCCGTCTGACTTTACGAGTAGCGCTATGCCTAAACCATAGGCTTCGAGATCTACAATTTGGGCGCCTTGGGATTCTTTGAGCAAACCTTTAGATTTTAACTCGGCAATAACAGCCGACATTTTGTCTTCAAAAAAACTTTCCGGCCAGTCGTGGTCTGACTTTCTTATTTCCAAATCTTTGTAAACCACTTCGTATTCCTGCCAGGACCAGTCTTTAAACTTTTTCCAAAGCTCCCTGTTTTCCTTGTCGCCTTGTTCCAACTTTACAAACTCTTGTTTGCCTTCTTCCCTAAGCTCCGGGTTACTTTCTATTTCCGAATTTATTTGAACATACAATTTGTTTAATTCCTCAATCGGATTTTTTTCTATAACTTTAATATCGCCGTATTTTTTGTAAGCCAAAAGCACTAAGCCAAACTGCGTACCCCAGTCGCCAAGGTGCGTGTCGCTCTCAGCCTTAAAACCTTGGGACAAAAATATTCTAAACAAACTGTCGCCTATTATTGCGGTTCTTAAATGTCCTAAATGAAGCGGCTTTGCTACATTGGGCTGAAAGTACTCCACTAAAATTTTCTTTCCTCCGCCCAAAAGCGACGAACCAAATAACTCGCGCTGCTCAATAATTTTGGAAAGATTTTTTAATAAAAATTCTTCAGAAAAAGTAAAATTTATAAACCCGCCTTTTTCTTCAATTGCGGAAAAATATTGCTTTTTGTCTTCCTTTTTTATTTGTTCAATAATTTTGTTTGCAACATCTTTTGGATTTACCTTTAATTTCTTTGCCAAAATTAAAGCCGTGTTGGTACTGTAGTCGCCAAACTGGGGTTCCGGGCTGGTAATACTTAACACGTCCAAATACGAAGTTAGCTTTAAAGTAGAAAGCGCACTTGAAAGTACATGATTTACATAATTTTTTGCTGTTTCACTAGTCATAAAGTGTAGCTATTATAACATATTTCCCTTATGTTTCATAATGACTATATATTATTGGAAAATATGATAAAATTAAACTTATGAAGCTATTATCCGAAAACAAGCGCGCTAGGTATGACTACGACATTAAAGACACTTTCGTGGCCGGTTTGGTATTGTCCGGCGCAGAAGTAAAAAGCGTTAAATCCGGCAACGTTTCCTTAACCGGTTCTTACGTAACAGTTACTGTAAATGAAGTTAAATTAATAAACTGCCACATTGGACCTTACAAATACGCACCCAGTGAAAAGTACGACCCGACCCAAAGCCGCAAGCTTTTATTAAAGCGCGATGAAATACAAAGGCTGATTGGCAAAGAAAAAGGCCTGGTACTCATACCATTAGAAATTTTATCTACACCTAAAGGTTGGATAAAGGTACGTATTGGAATTGGCAAAGCAAGAAAAAAAGCGGACAAGAGGGAGTATATTAAGAAGAGAGAAAGCAAAAAGGAAATACGAAGAATTATTAATTAAAATTAAATAAAATTGACCATAATTAAATAAAATTTTATGAACCCCAAAGATTTACAACAAAGAACAAAAACCTTTGCGGTTAGAATTATTAAATTAGTAAAATTTTTACAAAGAGACCCAATTGGCAGGATTATTGCAAACCAACAACTACTAAGATCTGGCACTGCGGTTGCTGCAAATTATAGAGCTGTTTGCAGAGCAAAGTCAGCTAAAGATTTTATTTCAAAACTTTCTATTGTAATAGAGGAAGCTGACGAAACCCAATTTTGGCTTGAACTTCTAATCGAAGCAGGGGTAATTAAATTATCTTTAGTAAAAAACCTGTTAAAAGAAGCTGGGGAAATTGTGGCAATTATGACGGCTTCAAAAAATTCTGCGATTAAAAACCAAAGGTCTAAATAAATTTTTATTTAATTTTACTTATTTTTATTTAATTTTGGTCAATTCGAATGAGTACCACCAAAGAAAAAATCTATATCATCGTCATTCTGCTTCTCGTTGCTCTCTCCGCCCAATTCTACTATTCCTATCGCTACCAGCCCGCGCATGAAGTACGCGTTTACTACAATCAGGATGAACAACTAAACAAACAAATTATTCAAACTATTCGCGAAGCTGACAAATTTGTCTATTTTGCTGTCTATACTTTTACCCGAACCGACATAAAAGACGCGCTACTTGCCGCCAAATACAAAGGCTTAAAAGTTGTGGGTATAACCGACAGAAACCAATACTCCCAAATCGATTCTCAGAAAAAAATTATAGACGAACTCCGCAAAGCGGAAATCCCGGTTTACGAACAAGATCACAGCGCCATAATGCACTTAAAGGCCGTGGTCACAGACAAAGCCTACGCCTCAGGCAGTTTTAACTGGACCAGCGCTGCCACTAATTTAAACGACGAGGTACTTGAGGTGGGACGCGATGAGAACATTCGAAAGCAGTATCAGCGCGTACTTGAAGAGCTGTTTAGTAGATATGGAAAACAAGCAGATTGATAAGATTGCGGAACAATTCTTGTCATTCTTGTCATTCTTGTCATTCTTGTCATTCTTGTCATTCTTGTCATTCTTGTCA
>CAZACP010000006.1:0-25224 GCA_964483665.1 uncultured Candidatus Saccharibacteria bacterium | reverse complement strand
TTCATTTTGTGCTATAATAAACATATATAAACTAACCATAAATAAAACAATGGAACCAACACAAAATCAAACTCCTAATAGCGCTCCTGTTAGCCAAGGCTTTTTAAGTCAAATTGAAAACGAAATAGGTAAAGTTTACGCGAAAATTACATTCCACTTGCCGGCCGGGTTAAAAGAATTCATTGTTCATTACGGTCCCTGGATTACCCTAATTTTAATGGTAATTGCCATACCGGCAGTACTACTTGCTTTAGGCTTAAGCGCCGTTGCCATTCCGGCCGTAACCATGTACTCGGGAGCAAAGGTTGGCGGAATGTTTTTTGTAAGCGGCATTATTGCGCTGTTTGCCTTAATCTTAGAAGCTATAGCTTTACCGGGATTGTTTAAAAGGCAAATTGGCGGCTGGCGTTTGCTGTTTTATTCTGTTTTAGTTTCTGCCGTCGGCAATTTACTTTCTATGAATCTGGGCGGATTAATAATCGGCACAGCCCTTTCCTTGTATGTGCTTTACGAAGTAAAAAGCTACTACAAGTAATTGAACAAAATTGACCATAATTAAGTAAAAATAAATAAAATTTTCTGCAACTGTATTACAATTTTAATTAATTTTATTTATTTTTAATTAATTTTATTTGATGTATGACTGACTTTTTAAAACAAGACGTTTTCTTTTTTCTAACCAGCATTTTGGTGGTGGTTATTACTATTGTTATGGTAATAGCCGGTTACTATATAGTTAAAATAACTAAAGCCATAAACTATATTTCCCAAAAAGCCAAAAACGAAAGCGACCTTATTGCCGAAGACCTTTCAGACCTTAGGGAAAATGTTAAAGAACAGGGCTTAAAGGTTAAACATTTGGCCAGTTTTTTTAGCTCGATTTATAATCGCAACAATAAAAAAGCGAAAAAATAACGTTACATGTAAAATGTAACACAATAAGGAAATACTATGTCTAAATCACAACACGTTGGGGTTAAACTAGCCACCGCAGGCGCAGCAGCTTTAGCTGCCGCAGCAGCCACTGCTTACTATTTTGCTTTTGACAAAGGCGCAAAAAAACACAGGGACGCGGCTAAAACTTGGGCTAGTAAAGCCAAGGAAGAAGTTATAAAAGAACTCAAGCAGCTTAAAACAGTAACTAAGCCGGCTTACGAAACCGCGGTTAAACACGTTGTAAAAAAATACGGCGAATATGAAAAAGCCGCTCCGGCAGAAATTACCGCTTTGCAAAAAAACTTAATGTCTCACTGGGAAAAAATTTCTAAGGCTATTGTTGCCAAAGCAAAACCAAAAACCAAAGCCACAACTAAGAAATCATCCAAAAAAAGTAAATAAATAAAAGAGGGCTGTCTTAAAGACAGCTTTCTTTAAAACTAATTTATTAATAAATCTTATTTTTCCTTTAAAGATAATATATTCGCAAGTCTCGGGTATTATACATCTGTGATATCCGTGATATCTGCGTATCTGTGAACATGCTTAAACTCCATAATTCCACAACTCTCTACTTCATTCGCCACGGACAAACCCAGTACAACAAAAAACATATCCGTCAGGGCACGCATATAGACGACTACTTGGACACGGAAGGTATTTTGGAGGTAGAAAAATTAACACCCATTATAAAAACTCTAGACTTAGACGTTTTGTTTACCTCTTACTTAAAACGTAGTGAGGAAACCGCGGCGGTTATTAACCAACGCCTGGAAAAACAAGTTGCGATTATGCATGACTACCGCTTACGCGAAAGAGACTTTGGCAGCCTTGCGGGCAAAACCGTGGAAGAATGGAACCAAATACTACCGGACCACCGTGAAAAAGAAAATATGCAAATTTACGACTACAGCCCTTTTGGCGGAGAAAAAGCCGAAGAGGTACGAAAACGAGTTTTTGGCGCAATTTTAGATATAGCTAACAATAACGACCATAAAAATATAGGTATAATAACTCATGGCGGAGTTATACGTATGCTACTATTCCATTTTCCCGACATTCCAAGAATTTACCGCGCCGAAGACACCAACAAAGACGTTGCCAACTGCGACATATACGAATGGGAAATGACCGAAGACCGCATCGCAAACATTCAGTCACTACTTAAATAACCTTTGCATTTTTAAACCCTGCGAAAGCAGGGTTTTGTTTTTTACGAAATATTAATTTCACTTTTGTTGCTATTTAGTCACATATGTGACTAAATAGCAACAAACTATATTTAAATCAAAAATGAACAAGCCGAGCCCCAAGACAACAAACGTCTAGGGCTCGGCTTTCGAGTTACCGCCGCGGGAAGGAAAAGCTGGTTCGGAACCCAAACTCCGTAACAAACTTTTTAGGACCCAGAAGAGATATTTGCGGAGCCACGAACAGCTCCGCATAGCGCATGGGGTGCGCACGAATTTCCACGCCCTGGTAGTGATAGGCGTGGCCGTTACCCACATGGAAGTCGTCCACGCGCCAGTAAAGTGGCCCCTTCCCCACCCACAGTTTCTTAAAGACTGTGGTTGGCAAGTCAACGCGGTGATGCCACTTCGGGTCGGCAAGCGCAACCAATGACCAGCCACCACCGAACCGATACCCACCAACTATGCTGGTTGTCCAGCGCCCGTCGGTTGTCCGGCCTGGGTTAAGGTTTACAAATCCCTTGCCCAGGTACAGTGTGCCACTGGCGGTCAACTCCACCCGCTGGGTGGTTAAGAAATTTAGGTAGCGGAAATTAAACCCATACCCAAACCGGGACTTGGCATTCGGCCGATGGTTGTACAACAACCACTGAGAAAGACCTAAATCTTTCAAAGCGGGAGAGGTATTGGTTTCTGTTTCCGTGCGGACTGTATCGTCAGCAAAAAGAGGCAGAATTGCTACTACGCACAAAAAAAATAGGCGGAACACATTCCACCTCCTTTATAAATATATAGATTTCGAACGTGCTTTATAGTAACAAATTACCGAAATAAAGCAAATACCCCGCCTTGTAAAGGCAGGTATTTAATTTCCAATTTTCGAAGATCCTCCGAAGCCTTGGCGAAGGAGGACTAATATCTAATTTCCGTTAAAAATCTTCCCCTTTTGCCACGGGGTTCCAAGGGCGGGCAGTAAGTAACGGTCTAACCCAAACCAGCCGGCATTTTTCCAGGCTAGTATTAAAAATAGTTGAATAAGCAAAAGCAGCGGGTTTATGCTTACCGTGCCTGAAAACAAATAATTCATATTCATAAAACTGCCGAAAAAAGCCGCTATGCCCGTAAACGCGCCTAAAATTAAAGCTATACCTACCAAGACTTCGCCGTAAGCCACCAAATGCGAAAAGAAAGAAGCATTGGGCAAAGTCACATTTTCTATAAACCAGGCGTACCAGCCGGAAACATCCGGATGCGCACCGGAAGTTTTGTTAAGCGCGCCGTTTAAAAACCCGGTCACAGCCATGCCCGCTTTCTCGCCCACCCACAAAACATTATTTACCTTGCCCCAGCCGGCCGAAAGCCACTCCCACCCGACATAGACGCGCAAAATTGCCCAGGCCCAGGCAAAGTAAGTGGAAGAAAACAAAAACTTTGAAAATCTTGACTCCCCTATTTCTATATATTGCATATTTTTATTTTTAGATGACTATTAATATATTATAGCAAAAATCCTTAAAAAGTTTTAATTTGCCCTATATTTTGTTAGCAGGTTATAAACAACCAACACAATTCCTAATGCCCAAACTGTGCCGAAAATTTGTTTGTTATATTTGGCAATTATTCTTGGCAAATAAATGTCAAAATTTTCCGCCCGCTCTGCTGTATATTTGGCTGCCATAGGCGTAAGCGGGCAAGTCCACTTGTTTACTAAAAGCACCAAAGTTTCAAGCAGCATAAGGCCAATGCAAAACCACAAAGCAAAGTTAAAAGTTTTGGTTAAACCCGCGTACAAGACATAAAAAGTAGCGGTGGCCATTATAAGCCAAATAATAGTATGAACTAATTTTATAGCTCTAAGCATATATGGTTATTTTAGCACCTAAAATAGTCGGATTGAAAGTGAAATTTAAAGGTTCGTCTCCGCCAGCCGGCGGATGAGCCTTTAAATTTTGGCAATATAAAAACGCCGCCCTTCACCCAGAGATTCTGGGTGCGGGCGGCTGGTTGTCACGACTCCGAATTTACTGAGTCGCCTTAATCTTCTCTTCGATTGCTTTGAACTGGCGCAGAAGTTCTGCTTGCTCTGTAGCCTTTTCCTCACGCTTCCGCCGCACCTGTTCACGCACGTACCTCCTACGGCCTCTTACCAGATACGGGTACATAATAAGAATTCGAGCAACTTCTCGGTGATTCACCGTAAAGTATCCGTGCGCTGGATTACGATGTCCGTAGGCCTCATCCAAAGTCATCTCCGAAATGTTCGGTAGATCTCTGACAACAGTTTCAAGTATCTTTCGAGTCGGATGATCAAGTTGTCGATCATGAAGGAAGCGAGCCATGTCGTAGTGGATCATAAGTCTCGCGAGCTGAGGTTTGAGCTTTCGGAAGAACTTCATACTTTCTACAAATTTCGAGTCAGTCCTCATTGCCTCACGTTTTTGGGGATCGTAAAATTGACTTTCGCGTTCCTTAATTTCGCGATAATCCCAGGTCTCCGATAAAAAAGCTCGGACAAACAGAAGCGCTTTTGCCTGATAAGCGCACTTACTCAAAATGTCAATATTTGCCCGCTCTAAACGATATAGACCATCCTCAGACCACCTTTCCGGATCTATAAACCGAAGCATAGCTTGGGCCAGCTCTGGCTCACGGAAACACCAACCATATTTAAGCTGCTGACCATAACCCCCATAATCTTCACTGAATACAAACACCCGATTGCACAACTCCATCCAAGCCTTGTCAGATAATTTCTGCATGAGCTCACCTTTACTCATTACGCCGAAATCACTTGCGCTACTCAGAGTGCCATGGTGACCAAAGTTTTTAGCACTTCCATGCCCATCGGCCACCGCTAGATAATGACAAAAAAGTCGCGTCACGGAAGCAGTTTCTTCACGGTGCAATGCAAACTGAAGACCCCGATGCGTTAAGTTGAGCAATGTTTCGTAGTCTCTTAGGTCTAAAGCTAGATTCCAAGCATCAAACCACGCGGCAATGCTTTTGGGCTTGTAAGACAACATGCTGTACTCACGCCCATTCAACAACAAATCATTCGAGTTCGAAGACATATGTCTTCCTCCTTATTGTAACGTTACACCGCCTGCTAGGCAGCGATTGGTATATTATACAGCAATTGAAAAAAATGGGACATGACCCATTTTTAGGCTTTAGGTTCGAATTCCCGGGATTTTAAAACAGGCGTTTCCCCTACTTGTTTAAAGGCTCACTCGATTGAGCCTTTAAATTTAGGCAAAATAAAAACGCCGCCTCACACCCAAAACTTCTGGGTGCGAGCGGCGCGAGTTTTGCACCGTATACCGCCTTATTCGCCTCTTACCACATTGCCCCGTCCGTGAGTCTGTAGGACAAGCCTTTCCAGAAAACCCCCGTCGACCAGTCTGTTTAACTGGTTCATTCCTACTTGTGTTCGGTTCAATAACGCAGGGTTCGTCGACAGCCAGGCGGACATCTTAAGTGCTGAAGAATACATCTTCTCCATTTTCTTACCTTGACCGTATCCCTCCAAGATACTTCGTAGCTTGTTCTGGTAAAACGTTAGGTCGGGGTCACCTTGGGCATTGGCATCTTTTGCTATTTCTATGATTCGTCGAACCATAGAATGGTAGGCGAAAAAATCATCAAGTTAGCTCGGTCGCAGAAATTTAGCCAGACCCGCCTGCGGCAAGTCACCAGTCACGAACTCCCTATGGAGCTGGACAACTGAAAACTTATACCCGAGCTTGAAAATAAAGATAAACCACAAATGCAACAACATCCTTGTCCTCCCTTTCAAGACATATAAAAATACCACTTTTTCGTGGTATTGTCAACGTTGTTATAGATGGAGGGAGTTACTCAGCTCAGGCTAAAACAAGATGTTTACGTGCAAACGCAAACCCAGAGCCTTGTTTTAAATACATTTCAAAATCTACAGCTTGTTTTTTTGTTGGAAACGCACAATACCATACTAATTTCCAAGGTTTCTTTTTTGCAGAATATGTTACTTCGCCGTTATTGTGTTTAATAATTCTTTTTTTCAAATCCTGAGTGGAACCAACGTAGTAACTAACATCTTTGAGACTTCGTAAAATATAGACGTAATGCATAGTTATATTAAATCAAAAGCCCTGCTTCGCGTAAAGCTTCGCAGGACACTGCTTCGTTCGGGTAAAAAAACCACTGCTTTATCAACGTACGGTGCAAGAACACGCTTGCACTGCGTAGCCTTGGCGAAGCAGTGGTGGAGATGGAGGGAGTTAAACCCTCGTCCAGTCCGAATCCATCTTCCTATTGTTCACAAGATTAGTTAGCTCAAAAACTTTGGCAACAAGAGCTAACAAGATATTGCCAAAGGTGATTTACATTTGCTTAGTTTTGACGGGCAAATCAACCATCAAAATTGCAGCCCAGAATAAACCTAATTGTCTTAAACGAGGGCGCGCTTAAGGTTAGGGTCTAACCTAAAATTTAGGCTAAGACAGGTTGTAGTTCCGCATTTTTAAATGCGGCAACAACTTTTTCCCATGCGTTTGCATTGGATTTGCCGTGGCGGTTTTACGAGTCACCTTGGCTAGCTCGTCTTGCATATAGAAAGATGTCAAAGAACCGTCAAAAACCGTCATCCCCGTATATCAACATCCAATTTTAGTAAACAGCCAAAATTGTGACATTTTGGGAATGAGCGTAAATGCACAAGCCTTTATCAAAGAAATGATATTGGATGTTGTATTACGGGGTCATCCCCTTGTACCACAGAGCATTCTAGCACTTAAACACATAAACTTCAAGGCCTTGTGTCTATACAAAACCTGGCTTTTTTGCTATTATATTATTCAACTTTACATTGGAGGAAGTATGGAATCACTCGTAAAAACCCTGCGAAACTTTTTTACTAAGCATCAATACCTGCCGAAAGAAAATCAGGCCGATGCTCGGAGAACGCTCAACGTGAGTTTAATAGGTAAAACAGTCAGAGTAACAAATCTCGGTTTCGACCAGGATCCTGACTTTGAAGCCTCACCTAACATCACCAACACGGTCTTTCATTTCCACCACAACCAGCTCACTTCGGTGGAGTTGTTCGTGGACTTGCCCAGACTTGGGTCTCGAGTACTGTCTTCGCTGGAGTTTAACGAAGACGGTGCGCATATTTTTGCCAACCTGCGCACCCGAGATGATGGACCAAAAGAAAAAGAACAAGTTTTACAAGGAGGTTGGGTACTAATCCCAGTGGAAGTTTACTGGAACCAAGCCTAACCGTACAACCCACCCAGCTCCGCGCGCGAAAGCCCGCGGAGCACTTATTTTTTATATGCTTTAAAACTTGCCCATTGGGCATTTTGCAAGTTATAATTATTATATGAAAATAAACAAATTTGATTCTAAAGCAGAGGCGGCTGCCTCGGCCGGCGAGGCTTTAAATAACCTTTTGCTGGAAAATATAAAATCCCCGATTTTGCTTCTGGTTTCCGCCGGGTCGGCTTTTGAAATTTTAGAGTACGTTGGTGAAAAAGTTATGAGTGAAAATTTGACTGTCTGTATGCTAGACGACCGATTTTCTGAAAATCCTGAAGTAAATAACTTTTTACAGCTTCAAAAACTAGATTTCTATACCCTGGCTTTAAGTAAAGATGTAAACTTTTTTGGCACTCTCCCCCGCCCCAATGAAAAAATTACCGAGCTGGCTGAAAGGTTTGAGGGCAATTTAAAAAATTGGCGCAAAGAAAACCCTAACGGGCTAATAGTTGCCACCTTTGGCATGGGCGCAGACGGCCACACTGCGGGAATTTTTCCGGAAAGTGATGAAAAAAAATTTGCTAATTTAATGAAAAATGAGTCGTGGGTAATAGGATACAACGTAGGAGACAAGGATAAATATTCAGAAAGAGTAACAACCACTCTGACATTTTTTAAAGAAATAGATTTTGGTATTGGGTTTGTATGCGGAGAAGACAAAAAACTAAAATTTAATGAATTACAGCAAGGCGGAACATCGGTTAACCTGCTTCCCGCACTTTCTTGGCACAGCATAAAAAACTTACAAATTTTTACGGATATAAAATAAGAGCTCCCCAAATCCGCCGAAGCAGACTTAGGGAGCCAACAGCTCAAAGTTGGAGGGCACGCCAGGGTTTCATCAAACCTTCCCCGTTGATGTATACGCGTATCACCTCGTAGTTACCCTGTGCTGCCTTATCTACAACTTTCTGAACTGTTTCGTTACTCAACTTCTCGAGACGAGACGAGGCTGTTATAGAGAGCTGGCGGACGGTTGTGTATATTTTACCATCATGCTCGTAGCTCCCAGGAAGGTACGATTTTGGTGTTTTTACCAGGCATATCTGGCCTTTTTGGTTCCTCAATAGATACCAGTACAAATGAAACCTCCTCTGAATTTCAGATGAAGTTTATTAAAAAATATACTTAATGTCAATGCCTAATTTTTACAAAGCCTTGCTTATTTTATAGCGCCTTAGCTGCAAATTGCCGGGTCCGCCTATGGAAAGTACTTCTTTTATGGCTTTTATGGGATTTTGAATTTTAAGCTTGTGAATGTTTTCTTTAACATGCTGGTAGGCATCCCGAAACGGCATACCTTCCTTTACTAACCTGTTTGCTTCATGCACGGCAAAAAATTCCGGGGCCAAAGACTTCATAAGTACCGCTCTATTGGGCTTTACTTTACCCATAACCAACGCGCAAACTTCAAGGCTTCTTCTGGCTATGCCAAGGCCTTTTATTAGGGGTTCTTTGGTAAGTTGTGTATCTCGATTGTATCCGGAGATCAAACCTGTAGATATGTCTTTAACCTGGGTCTGAAGCGCAACTATAACCCGCACATTGCTGCGCATAATTTCAAACACGTCCGGGTTTCTTTTTTGCGGCATTATGGAAGAGCCGGTGGTAAACTCTACGGGTAGTTCAAAAAAATTAAATTCCGGCGTGGTAAACCAAATCATTTCGTTGGCCAGTCTGCCTAAAGTCATAACCGCTTTGGTTAAAACCGACAAAATATAAGCTTCGGTAGTTCCGCGGCTGTTTACCGCGTACAAAGAATTTTGCTGTAAGCGCTTAAAACCCATTAACCTGGTAGTTAATTCGCGGTCTAAATTTAAATTCACGCCAAAGCCAGCGGCAGCGCCAAGCGGGTTTTGGTCATTAAGTTCATAAGCAGATTCTAAAAGTTTATGGTCGTTTATTAATTCTTCTAAATAAGCGGCTGCCCAATGCCCAATGCTGGAAGGCATGGCACGCCTGGTGTGAGTGTAGCCCGGCAGCGGTAAAAATTCGTATTTTTTTGCGATTTGTAAAAACACCTTTTGCAAATTTATAAGTTCCTGGCTTATTTGCTTTAACTTTTTCCTGGTATAAAGCCTGGTTGCAACCAGTACTTGGTCGTTACGGCTGCGGCCGGTGTGGATTTTTTTGCCTAAATCCCCCAGTTTTGCCACTAAGTAATTTTCTATGGCCGTATGGCAGTCTTCATCTGACTGGCTAATAACAAACTTGCCTTCCTTATGAAGCTTTAAAATTTCATTCATCCCCTTAACCAGTTTTGCGTATTCCGCGGGTTTTAAAATCTTAGCTTTAACCAAAGCCTGGCCATGGGCCTTGCTGGCTTCTATGTCAAAAAGCAAAAGCCTTAAGTCTAAAATATAGTCGTTGCCGACTGTGTACTTTTCTACCAAAGGATGGAGCTTGCTTGATTTTGTTTGCCAAAGTTTAGCCATAAGATAAATGAACAAAAATGACAAAAATTAAAAAAGTGACAAAAATGAAACTGCAAACTGCAGTTTATTTTCGTCGTTTTTGCTCATTTTCGTAGTTTTTGTGATTAATAATTATTATTTGTAATCCAGAAGCTTTCTTCCGTTAATTGTCGCTATGTTTACTAGCTGTTCAAAGTCATAAAACCTGCACGCTTCCTGTAGCATTCGCATTTCGGTCCACATATCGCCGTCGACAAAAGGCAAATAAAAATCACACACATTATCTACGCCTAATCCTACATTCACTCCCGCCTGTAACATTTCAGGCACATTGGCAATGGAGTTATGCATGGGGCTTACACTGTCTTCAAACATTACTTGGGACAACATCGCTGATGGAGAGCAAGCTACGCTCATACCTACTGCTGCCATTTTTTTGTAAAGCTCAGTCCTGTAAGCTTTCGGTTGAGCGGAAGGTGAAACTGCGTGTACCGCTACTACCCTGCCCTCGTACCCGTGTTTCATAGTTGCGTTGACCAATTTTTCCGTATCGAATTCATCGTGCCTGTTTAGTTGGTCAATATGGGCGTGAATTGGCTTGTTTAAGTTCTTAGCTATGCTAAACATCACGTCCATATTTTCTTCCTGCTTAGGTCTGTCTTTTGAAGGAAGACCGCCGGCAATATCTGCTTTGGCCGTAATTTCTTCATAAAGTTTTTGAGCTTCTTTGGTCAAAAGGCCGTCTAAAGGTTGGGTTGCAAAAACAACTTTAATTTTACCTTCATATTCTTTTCTTACTTTAATACCCGCGTCAATTGCTTTGTGCCCGACCGCGCTATACGCGTCTACAAATGTCACAGTGTATTTGCAGCCCTGCGCAACTAAAATATCCAAACCATTTCTAATACGTTGCTCAATCTCTTCCTGAGTAGAATTTATTTTTATATCATCTGACATCCTCCACTTTTCTTCCATTGTAAACTTCATACTTTTGTCTAGAGTGTCTTTGGTAATATAAAAAGCCTTGTCAAAATGGGCGTGGCAGTTTACAAACCCGCCATTTTTAGCAATGGCTTCTAACATTTGCGCCTTTAAATCCCAGGGTTTTTGCATAAGAATAAATAAAAGCCCCAAATCCCTAAAGGGCTTGGGGCGAAAAAATAAATAATTTGTAAGATTTGTCTGTCATCTGCTCTAAGATATCAAGACTGAACTAAAACGTCAAGACCGAGTTATTCACAAATCATAATTTTTGGGATATAATGTAGAAAATAACCGAAAGATACCAAAATAAAAGTGCAGGAAACTAACCAAAATCCGCCGATTCAGCCTTTAGAAAGCGGTTTAAAAAAAGCTTTAAAGCTTCCCAAGGATGTTGCCAAGTCTATTGTAAAGGGCGAACCAGTCAAAGCCGTTGCCCAGTATTGGCAAAACTTAGGACCTGGGCTTACCACCGGAGCCGCGGACGACGACCCTTCGGGCATTGCCACCTATTCTCAAGCCGGAGCCAAATTTGGCCTTGGTTTTTTATGGCTGGCGGCTTTTACTTTTCCGCTTATGTCCATGGTGCAGGAAATGTGCGCCCGCATTGGCCTTGTTACCGGCAGAGGCTTGGCAGGGAACATAAAAAGAAGCTTTCCGGCAAGCGTTTTGTACTTTTGCGCCCTGGCCCTGTTTTTTGCCAACACTTTTAACATTGGCGCGGACTTAGGAGCTATGGCCGA
Organism: uncultured Candidatus Saccharibacteria bacterium; assembly: GCA_964483665.1. Classification (GTDB taxonomy): domain Bacteria; phylum Patescibacteriota; class Doudnabacteria; order UBA920; family UBA920; genus JAEUSF01. Next base: position 13,662 of record CAZACP010000006.1, on the reverse strand, counting down.
GGCTTTAAAACTTTTATACCCAAGCCTAAATTTTGGCTTAATTATTGTTGGCTTTTCGGCTTTAAGTCTAGTACTGCAAATTTTCTTACCCTATTCAGCTTACGCTAAATATTTAAAGTGGCTGGCTTTAGTTTTGTTTGCCTATATTTTTACCGCTCTTTCCATTGAATTTAGTTTAATGGAAATTTTAAAATCTGCAGTAATACCAAACTTTCCCCTAAACCGAGACAGTTTGATTTTGGTATGTGGAATTTTAGGCACCACCATTTCACCCTATTTGTTTTTTTGGCAAAGTTCCCAGGAAGTTGAGGAAGAAATTTTAGCCGGCAAAACCACTATTAAACTAAGGAAAAGCATTACAGAAGACCACGAAATAAAACGCATGCGCACAGATGTCTGGAGCGGAATGTTTTTTTCCAACCTCATAATGTTCTTCATAATTATGACTTGCGGCCTAGTTCTAAACAAAAGCGGCATTACCGACATACAAACTGCCGGCCAAGCTGCTAAAGCACTAGAACCGCTTGCCGGCAAGCATGCTTTTTTGCTTTTTACCATTGGAATTATTGGCACCGGTCTTTTGGCTGTGCCGGTTTTGGCGGGATCTGCCGCATACGCGCTAAGCGAAGCGAGAGGCTGGCGCCAAGGTCTTTATAGAAAATACAAAGGCGCCCGCAAATTTTATAAAGCTATAATTATTAGCATACTGCTTGGCGCCAGCTTAAATTTTGTAGGCATTAACCCAATTAAAGCGCTTATTTATTCAGCAGTTTTAAACGGCCTGGTAGCCCCGTTTGTTTTAATTATGATAGTAAAAATAAGCTCGGACGAAAAAATAATGGGAAAATGGGTGAATAAAATCTCTACCAGCGTTATTGGCTGGATAATTTGTATAATAATGATACTCGCCGGCACAGCCGCCCTTGCGGCAATGATGATAAGATAAAAAAATTCTAATTGTTCTAATTAACCTAAGTGCCCTAAATAATGAGTAATAACCAATGCCTAATGTTAAAAACTTTTTCATTTAGCCATTGGACATTAGGATTTTTTTAGAATAATTAGAAAAATTAGGTCAATTAGAATAATTCTATACGCCTTTGACAAATTTCGCATATTAGGCTAGAATATATTAACTAAATAACAAAAATTCAACAGAAATTGTGATTCCAAGAACCAGATTAAACCATCAAATAACCGCCCCGGAAGTCAGGGTTGTTAACGAAGAGGGCGACCAGATTGGCGTTATGAAAACAGGCCAAGCCCTGGAATTAGCCCTAAAAAATGGGCTGGATTTAGTCGAAATTGCACCAATGGCTAAGCCGCCGGTGGTTAAAATTATAGATTTTGCCAAATTTAAATATCAGCAAAAAAAAGCTTTAACCCAGGCCAAAAAGAATACTAAGAAAACTGAAGTAAAAACTCTTTGGCTGACTATGCGCATTGGCGAGCATGATATGCAAATTAAAGCCAAGAAAGTTGACGAATTTATAGCCGATGGCGATATGGTCAGAATAGAACTTAGAATGCGCGGTCGTGAACAAGCTTTTCCGGACATAGCCAGGCAAAATTTTGAAAAATTTTTAAAATTAATTTCCGCGACCTATAAAGTCGAAGTACCTATAAAGCGTTTAGGCGGAACATTCGCATTAACCATTGCACCCTCAAAATAATTGAACAAAATTGACCATAATTAAATAAAATTAAATAAAATTTACTGCACTTGCATTATAATTTTACTTAATTTTATTTATTTTTAATTAATTTTACTTGATAACATTATGCCTAAAGTCAAAACTCACAAAGGAACTAGCAAAAGGATTAAATTAAGCCGCAAAGGCAAACTGCTTGCCAGAGCCACCGGCCAGAACCATTTTAATTCCCGAGAATCCAGTAAAACCACGACCAACAAAAGGCGTGATTTGGTTTTACATAAAGTTAACAACAAATTAAAAGCATTAATACCTTATAAATAAATTTACCAAATACGAATTAGTACTAATATACTAATTCGGAATATATAAGGTTATAAATTTTATTTGTATTTTTAATTGGTATATTAGTAAATATTAGTATTTAGTAAAGATTTATGACAAGAATCAAACGCGGGGTAACCGCAAGCAAACGCAGAAAATATGTACTTAGAAGAGCTAAGGGTTTTATGAACCGCCGCTCGACTAATTTTCGCCAAGCCAGTGAAGCTTTAATTAAAGCCGACTCCTACGCCTACCGCGACAGGCGCAACAAAAAACGCGATATGAGAGCAGTGTGGCTAATCCGCTTAGGCGCTGCCTTAAAGGAAAACGGTAGCTCTTGGAGCAAATTCGCCGGAAACCTAAAAAAGCAAAACATTCAGTTAAACAGAAAAATGCTTTCGGAAATTGCAGTTTTGTACCCTGAAAGTTTCGACAAAATTGTTTCCTTAGTTAAATAAGCTATATTACAAAAATCCCTCCCCTTACGGGGAGGGATTTTTTTAGGCTTGTTGCTTAAAGTTTATTTAGCCGGAGCCGGGGTTCCGGAAGGATTCTGCTGATAGCTTCGAATTGCTTTTACCACGCTGCCATCTTCCTTTAAATTCTCGTAGAACAATACCTGGGCGCGGGAAATATGCATTTCGTCTTCAGGACCATGAAGTTCGTTGCCTAGCTTAACCAAAGAAATTTGGGGCTGGGCGGCCGCCTGAGCTTGCGCAGCAGCAGCATCTTGTCCGCTGCCTTGAAGCGGCGGCTGAACTACTTGCAAGTAGTAAATATCTGAGGCAGTTAAATAGTCGCTGTCCATTTTGGTGATTTTACCGAAATATACCTGGCCGTTAGTTAAGAAAATGGCTTGGTAACCGGAATTCGCCATGCTGGTTACTGTTCCTTTTACTTTGGAAGACTTAGCGCCAAATAGCTTATCTCTAAACAACACACCTACAACTATTAATACCACCACCACAACACCCAAAATTATCCAAGATTTGGAGGAAGATTTAGAAGTGGGTTCCTGATACATAGGCTGCTGCATAGCAGGAGCGGTTTGTGGTCTTTGTACTCTTATTTCGTCTGACATAAAATTATATATATATTCTAACTTTTAGAAATGTTAGCCTTATAACTAACATTCGCAGTTGGTTATTTGTAATAAACAGTTATACTAAGCGCTAACAATTGGGCTTTAACACCTTAAAACTAACAAATCAAAGGTGGTTCTTTGAAAAAATACTATTTGGGGTTTTACAGATTTAGCCGATTTAATAATTTTTTTAAGCGGGTAAAAAGCAATCAATAAACCCAAAACCACCAGGGTTTCTGTTGCGGTGTTGTTTTTAGGATGGTTCGAAACTAAATTTTCGCGTTCAAAAAACGCGTTCTTTGTTAAAACTGTAACCAAAGGGTAGGTTCTTGGCAAGGCAAAAAATATTTTTTGCGAAGGTTCAAATACCTGATTTATTTTTAAACTAAAACAATTTGCCGGCTGGTTTAAATTCAAATAACTGGCTCCCTGTAAAAAGGCGTTTTTTGCTACACTGTTAACAAGACAATCATTTAATGCCGCTGTTTCGGTTGTGCTTACAGAAACACTCGGTTCGTTCAAAGGACTTTCTATAACAGAAATATTAACAATTTTTACATAGGCAGAGGTATTTTGGCCTTTAGATTTTGCCGGCAAAGGACTCCAAATATTAAGAGCCGGTATTACCAAAGCCAAAACAATAAATATGTACATTATTTGTCTTATTTTTTGAGTCATTTTATATATATATCTCTAAAAAAATTATACCACGAAAGTTTTAACCAAAAACCTACTTTTCTGTGGACAAGTTAATTAAAATTGACAAAACTTTTAAAAATGACAAAATACATTGTATAAACTAAGAAAGAGTCGGTATTACAATAATTTTACTAGCTTTTGTCAATAATTTAGCTTAACATATGGCAAGAAAATTTAATCAAAAAACTTTAGAGGTTTTAGAAGCGCTTAATGCTTCAAAAAAAACCATATCTTCAAAAGAGTTGTATAAAAATTACGGCTCGAAAATGCCGTACAAAGAATTTTATAACTTGCTTTTTAGGCTTTCAGATTTAGGCTTGGCAAGCAAAGAAAAGGTCTTAGGTGGACTAAACGTAAGCATAACTCCTGAAGGACAAAAAGTATTTTTGCGTAATAAACCGGTAAGAGATGGGGTTTGGAAACTGGTAATTTTTGATATTCCGGAAAAGCAAAAAAAAGTCAGACAAATTTTGCGGGCCAAACTCACGGCTTTGCATTTTAAAAAATGGCAAAACAGCATTTGGATAACGCCTTACGCACTTGACGAAGAAATAGAAGAAGAAATGAAAATACTGGCTGACAAATTTTTTGTAAGACTTATAAAAGTTAGAGAAATAAACAAAACCGACGATTTAGAAAAACTCTTTGCCTAAGGCAAAGAGTTTTTATTTGAATATTAGTAATTAATATCTTAATATCCCTATCCCGCTTAGCGGGATAATAGCTACGCTCAGCGTGGCTATTCTATCTTCCTTAAAGGCACCACATCCCCTATGGGTAAAGAAAGGTCGGCTGAATTAGCTTTAACTACATTAGAAAAGTCATTGTCAAAGTGCCAGCTATTCCAGACAGCTTCTGAAGGATAGCCTAAGCGTTTGTTGTTAGAGTCTATGTAATAGATAGTGCCGTTAATGTTTATGTCTGTACCTGGTTTATGGGGTAATTTAGGATCAGAGATTACTTCTCCTATGGGCATTTTGTCTAGTTCCGGAGCTGTAACAGTAAGGACTTTGGTAAAGCTAAAGCCTAAGGCTCTAAAGGTAGCTTCTGAGTTAAAACCATGTTTCTTTCCTAGGGATATTAGGTAAACAGTAGGATTAGTTGGTGATTTAACTAAAGCACCATCTCCTGGGGAAAGAATAGGTCCTTCTGAGAGATTAGCTTCTGCTGCTGTAGGTATAGAAGCATCTTTAAACTCGAGTCCATAGCTAAACAACATACCTGGGTTGGTTACTCCAAGCCTTTGGCCATCTTTTACTACATAATAGGTACCGTTTTGGTTAATGAGTTTTAGGGGGATGTATTTAGTGGTGGTAGGAGTAGTTTGCTGTTGCTGCTGTGGTTGCTGAGTGGTGGTAACAGGAGTAGGAGTTGGAGCAGGTGTATTTTGAAAGGTTACTACCGGAATTCCTGGGGTTGGGGTAGGTGTTGGTGTGGTGTTAGTAGGTGTAGGAGTAGTATTAGTTGGAGTAACTACAGGGGTGGGGGTTGGAGTCACCGGGGCTGAATATGCTACGGCAGATGAGATACTAACAAAGCTTGATGGATTAGACTGGTTATTGTATTCGGTTTTTATCCAGTCAGAGGAGCGGGCGGTGTTAGAGATGCGGACTTCGTCAAGTTTGGCAGAACTAAATGTATTACCATCGCCTCCTAAAAATAAACCAACCGATGGATCTACAGACCAATAATCTCCGTAAGGATTCATTGATCCGGAAGAAGCTAAACTCCCGTCTATATATAAACTATAAGAACTTGTACCCTGACCAAGCAAAACTAGATGATGCCAACCGCTCAAAGTTCCGGGGACTACTTTAGTATCACCGTACACAATACTCCACTGGTTAGCCCCCCATTTTGCTTCAAGACCAATACGTTTCATATACAAGGCTGGACCATAACCAAATAAAAATGTGCCGTTTGAATAGTTGCCCAAACCAGTCATATTTACCCAGGACTGTATTGTAGCTTGACTAGATCCTGAACTAAATCCATTGGTACTTGAAGTTACTCTGGAATTTGAACCATTAAAACTATATCCTCCCCCCACCTGCCCTGTAGTCTGCGTGGGTGAATTAACTGCTGTGCCGTTATTAGCATTAGAGGTGGAATCATTTGCGTCAGAGTTTAAATGATATACAGCCTTAAAATTCCCATCCCAAACATTAGTCTTGTCTTGTTGGTCTGGAGAAGAAGAATTACCAAAATAAAGGTTTAGCGTCGTATCAGTAGCCGATGAGATTGTTGGGACTTTAACCCAAGCAATAAGTTGTCCTGTGCTTGGGTCATATTTTTCTATCTCATGGGAGAGTTTAGTGTTATTTGATGTAGTAAAGACAATATCGTAGCCTAAGGTAGAAGCTACTTTACCAGAGTTGGAGGTTGATTTTAGTTCTGGGTCTGTAAGAGAGACTAATACAGGGAAATTAGTTAGGGTTCCCTGAACTTGAGCTTTGTTTATGGTTAAAGTTTTTTTGTATTGCCAGGAGGAGTTATACCACTCCCCTGTGGTAGTTGTTTGGGTGGGGGTAGGAGTAGGAGTTACAGTTGGTGTGGGTGTGGGAGTTGGGGTAGGAGTAGGAGAAGATGAGGGTAATGTGGTAAAACTTTGACCGCTTGATATGCTTAGGTTGCCTGCACTGTCTCTACTCTTTACTCTGTAGTAATAGGTAGTGTTAGGGGAAAGGTTAGAGAAGTTAACGGTATGGTTTAAAGTTAAAATACTGTCTACGGGAGATACTGCACCATAGGCAGAAGAAAGGCCATATTCTATCTGGCTGTCTGATGCTTCGTTGGTTGTCCAGGTTATCTTTGCAGAGGTAGTGGTTATGTTAGAGGAAGAAACGCTAGAGATAACCGGAGCTGTTGTATCTACAGTAGGAACTGGAGTTGGGGTGGGAGTGACTATGGGGGTGGGGGTAGCAGAAGGAGGGGTGGGGGTAGGAGCATTGTTAGAGGCTGTGCCTAAGGAAGCTACAGACATTTCCATAGCTACACCGTTGTCTGTAGCTACTTCTACTCCTGAAGCGTTTAGATAAGAGACTTTAAAGTAAGCCGTTCTCATGGGCAGAACAGGCAGAGTTATGGTGCAAGAGGTAGTACAAGGCATATTGCTGTAACTGTCAGAAACAGCGTAAGAGAAAGGGTTAGAATCGACTATAGTAGAAGTAGTAGACACGCAAGCTTCCCTTCTGGATGTACAGTAGTAATCTGTGGGACTTCCCTGATCAGAATATCCAAAATATACCTTAGCCTGGGTTATGCCTTTGCCGGTGGGAGGAGTTAATGTTAAGGGAGCACGGACAAAAGTTGTGCGGTCTATGCCGTCTGAGGCTGGGATAGGGGGGATTTTCATAAGCAATATATAGCCAGTATAAGAATTCACTATTGCCCAAGAGCCGTCGGGCAAAACTTTTACATTGGAAGTACCTGGCTGATGAGCATAGGCAAAAGCTTTGCTTAAAACACGAATAGCCTGCCCCGTAGAATCCTGCATAAATTTATTTTGAGTAATTCCAAAACCAATGGCAGGCACATCGCCTATGCAAACATTTGTTTGTCCGCCAAAAAATATTTCAGCCCGACAAAACTTATCGGTCAAACTTGCCACATTAAAATATATATCTCCTTTTGCCGAACCGGCAACACATTCCCCCGCTTTGTTGGCAATGCAGTAAGTATTATTATATTCACTACCGGTTCCGATAACGCTGTCTGGCCCGCTAATATCCACCATTTGATTAGCACCATTGAACGCAAAAGTAGCTGCTTGTTTTCTGTTTAAACCGTCGCCTCCATAATGGGGAACATCTAGTGCGCCGTAATAAAACTGATAAAGACTGCCTCCCAAACTTTTAGTTGCGCTGCTATCTTGCCTGCTTTCGCCACCAATAAAAGGATGCATATCTAAAAACCACGGCGTGCCCATATACGGCATAGATGCGTGCTTTTCAAAATAATTGCCATCTGCCGGCATATTAGCTCCGGCAAATTTTGGAGAAACCGATATCAATCCATCAAATCCTAAATGCCACTTACTTGTATCATCAGGATAAGCTACCTTAAATGCTCCTTCGGCCGCCCGATATGGACCTCTATGCACCGGGTGGCTGCCAAAATTCGGTCCAAAACTTGTCGGGTTCCCTCCTCTTGGAGAATCTAAAAATTTCCAAAATATATAAGCAAGGCCATCGACATTATTATTACCACCGGAATTACAGTAGGGCATTAAAATATTCCCCGCAGCATGGGGCTTTGGGTAAAAATAACTTTGATCTCTACCTAAACCTCTTTTCAAAACCAATTCTGTGGGACTTTTAATTTCTACTACTTCCATAAATTCAAGGTTGTCCCAAGCATACAAATAGTCACCTACCTTTAAATCCATTAAATACTTATCTGGACCATTGGGAGAAACCGGGTCACCTGTTTGCCATTCTGCCGGCTGAGTACCCCAAGCTGGATTCCAAGAAGTAGTCACCTGCGCAGTTGTCAGCGTTCCGCCTGAAACCGCAGGCAAGCTATTAGTTAAAGTTACTTCAAACATCTGGCCCTTTGGTATTTGGGTGGCAACAGACATAACTGGAGAATTGCCTAAAAATTCATACGAATGGTCGGTACACCACCTTAAGTTTGGTTGTTCCCACATTTTTACAAAAGCTGCTACTTTATTATTTTTTACATCGTAAGCGCCAATCCAGGCAAAAGAATCTTGTTGTCCTCTTCGGCAGGCAATAGCCAAATATCCTCCCATATTCCCCCCTTCAAGTCCACAATTAAACCTACTATCAAAACTTGGGTCAAAATCTTTTAATTGTTTTAACAAAGTGTTAGGGTACGGGGTTAAATTGGTAACCGTCATTGCAGCTGCTGTTGGAACTCCGCCGACTAACCCTTGTGTGGCCGGCTGGTCATTACCTGTATATCTAATTTTCAAAACCACCAATTCTTGATTTGTCGAACTGTATTCTGGACAATAAAAAACATTTGGATCATCAAAGTCCCACGGAATACCAGCTAAAGAATTACAGCTTCTAAATCCTTCAGTTACTCCATACGCTTGTCCTACAATATGCATACTGCCTAAGTACCTAACTTCACCGGTAGTTTGGTGTATGCCATAAAGCATCCAGGTGTAGTCGTTAGGAATTGCGCAATGAAAAAATCCATTAGCAGAAACTTTAGGAGAACACCACTCATGAAAACCGGCCGAGCTCCAGCCAAAAGAACTATTATTGTAGAGTAAAGCACCGTCTGCTTTTAGAGCCAAGGGCTTAAACAAGGCACCAGTTCGTGGATCTATAAAACTAGTATTTCTGTCACTAGCACTTATAGTCGGAAACATATACCCCGACCTGTCTTCCGGATTATTCTGTATTCCATCTGCATATGTCATGCCAAAAGGAATGTTGGCGGTGGTAAAAGTGCCGGAGCCTGTTTTAGCGCCGCAGGTAATTTTGTAGTAATGTAAAGTGTTAGTTTGAAGAGCTCTGGAATAGTTATTTCCGTCTAGTCCTTTTTCTACCAGTCTCTTACCTACAACAAATATACGCTTAGTACCGGAAGACAAAGCTTCTACTTTAGTGTCTAAATCTGCGTTGGTAAATATACTTGGATTAACGTCGTGAGCTAAAGGACTAAAAGAGCTGTTTTCAGAAACTTGGACTTTGCAAGGGTTAGTGTCCGGGGCCGTATAGGTTATTACTGCTTGAGTATTGGTGGTATTTATGACTTGGTTTACAAAATCCCCTGTTCCGGTGCTTGCTCCCAACACCTTACCCGGCTTAGGGTCGTCATACCCCTGCAGGATTTCTTTCATGGTTAAAGCGCCGGCAAAGTTAGGGGTAAGCAGGCACACAATAGAAAAAATGAGGACTCTCCTCTGTATTTGTTTGTGAAACATATTTTTTGCCTTATTTTGAGGCAATATTTTATTTTATTTTTGTTGCTTTTTGTTTCTAGATTTGCGAACTTATTTATACTATTTTAGCAGATTTTTCTTACTTTGTCAATTTTTTTTCAAACTAAAAAGCTTGCTACCGCTTTGTTCAAAAATTAATTCACCAATACTGTAAAATTTTCCCTCAAAAATATTTTTATACTTCTCTCTTTCTAAATTACCAACATAAATATATTCAATTTTATACTTTTCAATTATTTTTTTTGCTTCTGCTTGGTCTTTGGTTTCGTAAAGTTTTTGAATTTCACCCGCTACAGTGGAAACCTTGCCCCAACCGGTTTCTACCTGTTCTCCGGGCAAAATATTTTTTGCGTTCTTGCCTTCAAACCGCCAGGTCCATTCATGAGTTTGCCAACCCACCGGCGCTATTTGTCCGGTAAACGTGCTTATGCGCGCGTAAGTTGTGTAGCTGTCCCCTGCCGCTTCGGCTATTACACTCCTTTTTTTAAAATTTTTGTTTATGAAATTTATTGTTTTTAAATCTCCGTCTTGCAAAGTTTGCATCCAAAGGCTTCCGTCTAAACTTTCTATATTTTTATCTTTCTCATTTAAATAAAATTGCTTTATGGCTTGGTAAGGGTAAAACATGCCGCCAAAAATAACAATAACGATTATCCATTTGGAAAATTTTTCTTCCCGTGCTTTATGCATAAATAAGGACACGCAGTAAACAAAAATTAAAGATAAAATAGTCCAAGCATGGTAACCAAATTTAAAAGTCGTATTTGCCCGAAAGTAAGGCGGGTTAGCCACGCTGTAAATATCGCGAATAAAAATTATTTCTACGCCAAGTATAATTCCCACTGCTAAAACTATTGCGGGCACAACAAATAAATTTTCTTTTAAAAGTTTTCTTTTAAAAATTATAGCCGATAAAATTCCTACTAAGAATATCCCCCACATGCCAGTTTGAGCCAACAGCGGAGTGGGCCACTGGACATTTGAAAGCTGATGTAAATTTACGTAAGAAGGGATAAAGCCTAAACCTAAAACTGGGCTGGAAAAAGTTCTTAGCGCGGGAAACATGAGGAGGCCAATAAACAGAAAACAAATAAACAAATAAGCAAGAAGAGATTTTGTTTCAGAATTTTCTGCTCTCCAAATTTTATAAACTACAACTAAAAATAGCAGGCAGCCCAAAGTAATTAAGTCCCAGGCATTTATCATTCCGCTGGTGGCTAAAGATACACAAAGCAGTCCAAACAATAATTTATATGATTTTTCACTAACTGCTAATTGGTAAATTAGCAAAAGCGCAAAAAGAAAAAATGGCAAAGCCAAAAGATGCGCGTGCAAATCCCCTACTGTAAAACTATAAGACGGAATTTCATTAATTATGTAGGAAGGTGTATACAACCTGGTGGAAGACGCGTAAGAACACTCTTTTACTGTTTCGCCCAAAGAAGCTTTTAAAGTGCAGCCGGCAAAAAACAAAGTCCCGGCAGTAGTTACAAGCAGTGCGCCCAATATAGCTAATTTTTTTGATTTGGTTAAACAATAGCCAATTACCGCAGCTAACATTAAACTTTGGCTGTAAATTAAGCCTAAGGAAAAATTGTAAGAAAGATTATAGGTTGTGCGCGAAAGATTGGAAAGAAGGCTCATTAAGTAAGAACCATAATAGTAGTAGTTAACCGTGTGTCCGGCGTACCACGGGTCTATAAAAGGAAAAAACTCAGTCTTGCCCGAAGCGGACAAAAGAGCCATATCCATAAACCGTTCTGTACCGTTTATAGCGCCGTTATGGCTACGCAAATACAAATAGGCTAAATAAGCTAAAAAAGTAACGGCCTCTATAGTAATAATTTTTTTTAGCGCGGTCTGTCCGGCTAGTTTTTTGTTTTGCTGATAAAATAAGTTTTTAAAATAACTTTTGGAAAAATAAATTCCCGCGGCTACAAATATTAAAAAAATAATTGTAATGAAATTAATACTTTGATAATTCAACAACTTTATAGAAGCAAGCAACCAAATTAAATAGCCGAACAAAACCAGGCCAAAAAACCTGGCGCTAACCCACGCCACAGTTGGCCTTTGCTTAAAAATCCTAATTGCCACGGGCAAACCAATGCCGGTAAAAAATAAAAATACTAAATAAAAAATTATCATATGTGTTTGATGGGACTCTTCTGCATTCTGCAGAAGAGTCCCATCTGTTTAGTCCAATAATAAATGTTCTAAATCTTTGCGTTCATATATTTTGGAAAAACTTTCCAAAACAAACTTTTCATAATTTTTAATACTTCCGCCAAACATCTGTAAAATAAAACTCTTATCTACCAGCGTACCATTTCTTGTGCCTGCATAATCCAAATAACTGCTCCAGGGATAATCAGAGAGCTTAGTTACTAATCCGCCAACATTCGGATTCTGATGAATATAAGCAGAAAGCCAAAGTAACTGGGCATCACTTACAACTAAAACTGCTTTAAACGCATCCTGAAAAGTGTGTCCAACTCTCTCATATTTTTTGTTAAAATATTTTGAATAACTTGTAGAAATTTTTGCCAGCAATTTACTAATTGACACCAGGGAATTTTGACGTATTAATAAGTGAAAATGATTGGGCATTAAGCAGTAACTTAAAAGGCTAAAAGATTTTTCGGGAAATTGTTTTCGTTTATATCTTCCCGTTACCACAGAAGAGACTCTTCTGTTTTCTTGAGGAAATAAATACTCACGAAGCCGAAGCAGAAAAAACCCATAATCGTCTTTATTTAAAAAAATATCTTCTTTTGCATTACCCCTATTATAAATATGGTAAAAACAGTTTGGTGCAAATTTTTTATAATCACGATTATTCATAAGTTTGTTTGATGGGACTCTTCTGCACATTGAGATGCGCAGAAGAGTCCCATCTGTTTATCTAAACTTTACCCCTCCCCTAACCTTGACTGTTGGTGTACTGCCGCCGCTGTTGTCTTGCCTGGAAGAAGTGCCCAACGCGCCGTAGGAATAAAAAGTTGAAGGAGAACTCTGGTTATTGTATTCAGTTTTAATCCAATCATCGGAACGAATTGTTAAAGAAAAATGGATTTCATCAATCACTCCGCCAAAATAACCGGGAGCCGTTGCGCTTGGACAACCAACACCCGGGCTTGATTCTAAAACCCCTGTATTTTGAGCAATTCTATAACGGTCACCACCTGTCCATAAAGTATTAATTGATAATGGAGTACCTATCTGGTTACCATTAACATATAATTTTAAACTGCCGCTATTCGAACCGCTGCCGGTAATATGGTACCATTGATTTTGAGTTAGCGTATTGCCTTGCACACACTTAGAACTTGCTGAGCCTTGGTCATAAACATATGATACTGGCTTTGAAGTAGCATCAATAGATATCTGGTGCGACCAAGTAATTGCAGGCCCGGAAGAATCCGTTCTGGTAAAAATATTTATTGGCGATGTTGTTGAATATTTTACCCAGGCAGATACTGTATAAGCAGTTGGGTCGGTAACATCGCTAAGAGCCATATAATCGGCGTCACCAGCAAAATTATATCCATAACCCATTTTACCTGTATCCTGAGTACTATTTGAATTGCCGTCCCACAAAGTAGCATCTATATTGTTTGAAGTAGAATCTTGATAAAAATTAGCGGAGGTGCTGTCCCCGTCTCCTAGATGATAAACAAATCTATAGCTACTATCCCAAACATTAGTCTTGTCCTGCTGGTCGCTTGCACCACTGTTGCCGTAGTAAATATAGTAAGTGGTCTTCGTAGAAGTAGAGAGTGCGGTTGAAGTGTTGGACTTGAAATGCAAAACTGTCTCGCCTGTACTGGACGAGTAAAATTCAATTTCGTGAGGAAGCTTAGTCGTTCCGTCACTTTCCGTAACTAAAATGTCCGTGCCGTCACTTTTACCAACGTGCCCCCCGCTTCCTGTATATTTAAGGTCAGTTATGGTTGAGGTGGAAAACATCAAAGGAAAGCCTG
>CAZACP010000005.1:0-69435 GCA_964483665.1 uncultured Candidatus Saccharibacteria bacterium | reverse complement strand
TCGGAAATTAAACCTTCTTCCTGAAAACGGTCTAAAATTTTCGGGCCAATTTCATAAATTTCCAATACCTGCACAAAATGCTGCATAAAGCGGCGGTTCTTGGCCGGGCATTTTGGATTACTGCAATAGTAAGCAACCGAGGAGGTATTTTTTTCTCCTGTCTGCCTCTTTTCCACTAAGCCCCCGCAAACCGGACACTTTGTAGGAACCTTAACCTTTTTTTCATTTCCGGTACGCATCTTAATTAAAACTTCCACTACTTCGGGTATTACATCCCCTGCTTTTTGAATTACAACCGTATCTCCCACCCGCACATCTAAACGCTCTATTTGGTCCATATTGTGCAGAGTGGCTTTACTAATGGTTGATCCGGCAACCAAAGTGGGTTTTAAAACTGCCAACGGAGTCAAAACCCCGGTGCGCCCGACATTAAATTTAATTTCCTTAACAATAGTGGTTGCTTTTTCCGCCGCATATTTGTACGCTGCCATATACCTAGGTGCTTTACCCACAACTCCTAGTTTGGCTTGCAAAGATAAATTGTCGACAGATATAACCACACCGTCAGTGCCAAAAGGAAAATCTTTGCGAATTTTTTCAATTTCGTCTACAAACTTTTCTACTTCGCTTAAATTCCGACAGACCTTTTCATGAACATCTACCCTAAACCCCAGCTCGCGAAGCAAACGATGCTTATCGGAATGATTTGATATTTGATATTTGATATTTGATATTTCTGAAATATCGTACGCAAAAAAATCAAGACGCCTTTCTGCGGTTAATTTGGAATCCAGTTGGCGCAAGCTCCCGGCTGCGGCATTTCTGGTATTAGCAAAAAGCGGCCTGCCTTCTTTTTCATTTTTTTTATTTAAATCTGCCCAAACTTTTTTTGACATTACCGCTTCACCTCTGACCTCAATATAAGAAGGAAATGGCGCTCGTAATTTTAAAGGTATGGACTGGATGGTTTTTAAATTCTGGGTTATGTCTTCACCCACAAGCCCGTCTCCCCTAGTAGCTCCGCGCACAAATTTACCGTCCTTATAAATTAAAGAAACAGCCAGGCCGTCCAGTTTGAGTTCGCAAAAATATTTTATATCTGTTTCCGTAACCAGCATTTTTTTTATTCTTTTTTCCCAGGCCGTAAGTTCCTCTCTGCTAAAAACGTCATTTAAAGAAAGCATTCTTATGGAGTGGTTTACTTTTACAAATTCGTCCAAAGGCCGCCCCGCAACTCTGTTAGTTGGCGAATGCTCGTCTTTAAATTCGGGGAACTGGCTTTCCAGCTCTTTTAGCTCTCTTTCGAGCGAATCTTTTACGTCATCTGTAACTCCCGGTTCGTTTAGAACATGATAACGGTAGCGAAAATCTTCTATTTGCTCCGTAAGCTTTTCTATTCGTTTTTTTGCTTCTTGTTTATTCATTATTTTAATTATACTTTAACTCGCTTTCCGATGCCACTTTCTGTTGTTTTTTTAAGCTGCATTTTAATTTTTGTCATTTTTGCTCATTTATGTCATTTTTGTCATTTCAACCTGTCTTATCCACAAGAAATTTTCTTTAAATTGTGTTAATATTGAGTTGAAAAGCAAACTTTCAAAATAAATTTAACATGCTTGAAACCCGTAAAATAGAACTATCTCCCAGGCTTAAACTTTCTGTTGGACGAGGGCTTAGCCAAAACCGAAAATTAAAAATTTTCGCATCTGGGTTATTGGTTTTAGCTTTTGGACTTACTGTGAATGCGGCAAGATTAATGTTCTTTTCAGAAGAAAACCCCGGCTCAAAAGAAGGTCAAGCTCAAGTGCTCGGGGCTATAGACCAAAAAAACACTCAAGATGAACTAGATTTTGAAGAATACGTTGTTTTAAAAAATGACACTCTTTTCAGCATTAGCCAAAAATTCAATATTAGCTGGACTACACTGGCTACGCTTAATAACCTTAAAAGTCCCTTTTTAGTAAAACCCGGACAAATTCTAAAAGTTCCGAAACAATAACCCTATTATAAAAAAGCCCCTTAAAGGGGCTTTTTTATAATACGCGACTATGGAAATGGAAGACTAGTTGACCACCCGGCCTGCGAACCAAAGGAAGCTGAATTACCTCCGCTCACAGAATTCGCAGCAGAATTTCCGGAATTTTCATCGAATTTCCAATAACCAACCAACCCAGATTCAGAACCAGTAAGCAATGAGTTTTTTGCCGAGCTAATTTCCGATTGCGTTCGGACAATATTCCATACTCTTACTTCGTCAATTAAAGCGTTGTTATTTGTAAATACCGACTGCCCACCACCTATCCAAATAGGCTGGCTGCTAGTGCAAATACCCGAAGGAGGTGTTTGAGTTGAGTCTAAAATACCGTTTAAGTAAGCTTTAAAACTTGTGCCGTCGTAAGTAATAGCAACATGGTTCCAAGTATTCAAACTTAGGTTTGAGCTAGTATCATAACTTCTATAAGTCGAACAATCAGCCGCATTAAAAGAATAGTGAAATTTACTTGACCCGTTCGTGACATACAAGCCATAATTACGTGAATTCCCTGTAGCTGCTTCTTTTGCGACTATTGGCTGCCAAGCTCCGTAATTTAACCTTCTTGGATAAATCCAAGCTTCGAGAGTAAAGGTTGAGGTATTTAAAGAGCTGTAATTACTTACTTGAGCATACGAATTATTTTGACCTGTTAGGTCAATTGAAGCAACATTAGCTGCACCACCAGAAATTACTGAGCTTTTCCCGGCTTTATCCCAGCTCGCACGTCCGTTAAATAGCGTAAAAGCCATCCCGTTAGCTGTTTGTCCTTCCATACCCACCGAACTAGCCGGCACTTCTAACCGAACCCAACCGCCCGAGGATGGCAGGCTTGAACTTATTTGAAACCGACTCTGGGTTCCATTGGTTCCCCAGATTATTGAATCTGAACCCCAATAAGCTCTATGATTCCATCCCTGAGAATTACTATTCCACTGAAGCATTATTTCGGATGGTAAGTTGCTTGGGTCTATATACACGTAAGCAAAAAGTTTGTCCCCGGTACCAACACTCATTTGGTTCGTTGCTCCGGAAAAAAACATCTGATGCATTCCGGCTCCAACCCCACTCTGAAATGCATAAGTCCCGCTATAAGGTGCCGGATTAGAAGTTACAGTATTCCAAGGACAAACATCAGGGCTATTGTTTCCACAAATACCTCCTGTTGGTATAGCATCTTCAACCCAGGTTGTATCAATAACTGAAGACCCTTGTGAGCTATTACTTGTTGGGATAGTCGTTCGTATTTTTCTAACTACCCCGGCGGAAGAAGCGCTAATATCTACAGCCGTGGAACCAACCAAGGGCAAACCCTTAGGTTGACTACTTGAGTCAAAAGTTTCAACTTGAACATAAATATCTGCAGTAGAACCGGAATTATATAAAATCAACTCCTGCTGAAGGTTAGGCTGAAGCGCTCCCCAGCTCCCGGCTCCGCTCTCTCTGGTGTTATTTGTGCCAAAACTTGTCAGACTGTCTCCGCCGGGAGGGGTTAGCCAATATCCGTTAGATGTATCATTCGGATTAGAGCACGGTACATTCGTATATGCACTGCCGTCAAGCGAAGCTGAATTTATGGGTTTCTGTGGGTCAAACTGGCACAAAAAAGCTTTTAAGGTATCATTATTCCCTGTATCTAAAAAGGTGATTTTTATTCGCCCATAACCGCTTCCACCAGTTAAACAGTGAGAAGGTAAGGTTGAGTCGGAATTTGGGGCTGGACAGCGCGTATCATATATAGGAAAATGAGACTTTGTAGAAACAAAATCGTAACTACTTTTCTTTACAACAGTGCGAAAAATAGCCGTCGAAGTGTAACTACTTTGAGAGGTTAGAGTAACGTTCCCTATGCCGGAATCATAAGTAAAATTATTATCCGGAATATTTCGTTTAATTTTAAACAAAGCCTCTTCCGAAAGTGCGTCAGCAGCATAATATGCAGGTTCAGTTCTAATTAAATCGCCCGAAGACCTAATTTCTACAAAAGTCACTGTAGCCAAAGAAAAAGCTATAGACAAAATAGCAGCCAAGACCAAAATAGACAGCATTAAAGTAACACCCGACTGAGATTTTTTACTTGAAAATTTATGGATAGACATTTGGTATATCATATTTATTGCTGGAAACTGAAGTTTGGTAATTTATTCTTACTGTTTCACCGGTAGCAAGTAAAACCCTGAGTTTTAAAAATATACTGACTGAAGGTTGAATTTTAGGCGGCTGACCAGGCGAATAAATATTACCGGAAGCCGCATCACAATGATTATACGGGTCGCAAACAGGACGAACAAAAAAGACAAGGTTGTCGACATAAAAATTGGAAGGGCTTAAAACCTGTTTTACATAACCACTGCCAACATTTTTTTCCATTATTAACTGGCTGCCGCTAAAATTTCCTGCGTTCACGTAAGCTCCTGAACTATTAGCTAAATAAAAACAAACATCAGCTCCGTCAGTATCAGTAATCCTAAGCCTGTTTTCTATGTCCTGATAATACCTGTTATATGCCGCACCAGCTCCGCACACTGTGCTGTTGTCTACTGCCGGGGTTGGCGGACTAAAAGAATTATCCAGTCCATAATACACCTGTCCATTTCTAACCTGCTTAACCAAACCTTCAACAAAAGTTCTCATACCTTGCGTTGCCTGCCTTAAGGCTTCGGTTCTACGGTTTATTTTTAAAGTGTAGTTAAAAAGCCCCATCATAGCCGTTCCCACCAGCGCGAAAATGGTGGTAGCCACCACTATTTCCATTAAAGTAAACCCGGCACCATTTTTAGAAAATGAGGGTTTATTTAGATTTTTTTTTTGTTGTATAAAGATAAATTTTCTCATACTTTAATTAATAAAAGTGGTGCGGGGTAAACCGCTTTTTGGTTTATTTTACCAGTTTTTCCAATTAGTTAAGTACGATTGAAGTTCAATTCTACAGGTTACTTTAGCTGAACTGAAGGCAACAACTCTTGGACACTTTTTATCCACCCACCAAACACGAGCTTTCACCTGAAGTCTTTCCATATTATTTTGGGTAAATGCTCCGGAAGTGTCTTTAGTTAAAACTATTTCTCTATAAAAATCGGAGCTACCATTCGACAAACCATTGGCTGAAACATAAAAACCAACAAAGCTACTATTTGAAACATTTGAATCCAAATTTAAACCAAATTCATTTTGATTTTCTTCGTCAAAAGCCCAAAATTTATCCGCAATATTTGGCTGAACGCTTAAACGAAAACTTTTTGTTCCGCTTCCGGTGTTAAAAATACAAAAACCTTTGTCATTCCCTGTTCCCCCACAGCCGGAGTCTCCTAGCCACTTATCATAACAACTTGCATTATTTGAACCTGAAGAATAATTATAACAATTAGTTGAAACACTTGATTTAAGCCAATTTGTATCGCGCATATTTTTTACAGCTTCTATTCCCTCCCTGGCAAGACCAATGCCAATAATTTGTTTAGATACATTACTTGAAGCATTAAGCGCGTAAATAGCCAGTCCCAAAGCCGCGACTATTCCCATAACTAAAATAAACACCGCGACCACAGTTTCTATTAAGGTCTGACCCAGCTGATATTTTTTGTTTTCTTTCAGAGAAAATTTCATATTAAGGACTAAAAGTTATTGCGCCGGTTAAGCCGTTTACAGTCACGGTTTTAGTTAGCGTCCCATCAGTTGAGCTTAAAGTTATAATTAAAACAGAATTGTTGACCGCCGTATTAGTCGGGCTGTTGGCCACAAAATTCTTGATTTTTACGTAATCGTCATTGCTAAAATTGTTAAAAGTGCAGCCGGTGTTAGAAGTATTTAAATTATCGCGTCCGGAATTTACAATTATGTTTCCAAACGGAAGTTTGTACGCTACTAAAGCGCAAGAACTGATATTACCATTTAGAGCCGAAACATCTAAAGAACCTGTAGGCGGAATAGTGTTCGGAAAGTCGATATTCGGATCAGGTCTGTCTATAACAAAAGGCGCTATGCTTGAAAATTGTATTCCCTGCGGCAAATATATTGTTTCGATTTCGGCTGCAAGTTTAGGAGAAGTAGTTACATCGTAAATTGCTTCTATAGTATATTTTCCCGGTGCTTGAGTATCTAACTTTAGTAAATAAAATTGAACAGCCTGAGAACCGTTTATAGCTCTAGAAGAGAGTGTATAGCTGGAAATTTTTCTTAAATTGGTTACTAATTCATTCTGGGCAATTTTCAAATTACGGGCAGTCCTAAGGCCGGCGTAATTAGCCAGGACAATCCCGGTAATTGTTGCAAATATTACCAAAACAACCATTAGTTCAACAACAGTAAAACCTTTTTCGGGTATTTGATATTTGATATTTGATATTTGAGGCCTTGAAGACATTTTTGTTTCGTCAAGTTTTAGTACTCCTGTCTGTGTAATCTGCTATATTATCTGCGTATCCCCGCCTGCCTACCTCTATATAATTTCAAAGTACTGATGAATTAACAAAATAACCAAACACACAAAATTTGCTTAGATTATTTGAGTAGGCATTGCGGGCAGGTGTGAATATTATACCATTAAATTCCCAAGATGGCTAAATACCATTTTAACAGCGGCGAACCATAAAAGATTGCGATAAATGCCCCCAAAGCCAAAAAAGTTCCGAACGGCAACTTTGTCTTTAAGTCTTTTTTATAACCAAACAGCAAAAATATGCTGACAATTCCCCCTAGTAAAACCCCTAAAAAAACCGCCACCCAAACCAGCTTCAAACCAAGGGCAATACCTAAAAATATAGCTAACTTTACGTCTCCAAAACCCATATACAGCCCTTTTGAAAAAAACCAAATCGCAAAAAATGGTAATGCGGCAAGCAAGCCGGCAAAAATCCCCCCAACACCAAAAGATGCGAGACTAAAAACTTTTGCTCCTGAATAAAAATCAAGCACCAAATTTAGAACTGTCAAAATTACTGATCCAACCAGTATTATGCTGTCTAAAATTAAAAAATGCTCTAAGTCAATAATAAAAATAGCCGTTAAGAAAAAAACCAATATAATTGTCCGAGCAAAAAAAATCCACTCCAAAACAGTCCCAGGCATTAAAAATAAAAAGGTAAAAACGAATAAAACGCCGACCGTTAACTCGACTAGTGGGTAACGAGGAGAAATTTTTTTTTGGCAATTCCGGCACTTGGCCTTAAGCAGAGCAAAACTTAAAAACGGCACCAAATCAACCGGGTCTAACGTATGCCCGCAGTGCGGGCACATAGACCTTCCTGTTAGCTTTTCTCCCCTGGGCAGCCGCCAGACGACAACGTTTAAAAAGCTTCCCATGCAGGCGCCAAAAATAAAAACTAAAATTGTAGCTAGTGTACTAAGACTCAATTTGTAAAAAATTAATTAATGCCGGAATATTTAAATTTTTAATTTCCTTTTCATTTTTTGCCGCCTGATTTAAGCGATTTAAATTTGAGTCCAGCGGACTCAGTTTAAACGCTTCATTAAGAGCGTACCTCATTTGCTCCGGCCTATCGAGCAACTGATAGACTCTGGCAAGCAATAACCAAGCCGGCAAGCTTGTTTTGTCTATTGAAAGAGAAACTTTTAAATATTCTTTAGATTCAAGTAATTGGTTATTTTCAGCTAAATAAAAGGCTGCGTGAGTATAGCGGGGAGCATAACTTTTATCTTTTTCTAAGGATTTTTGAATATAATTTATTGCTAAATCTAAAAATGTTGAGTCATTTGTACGGATATACATCAAATAAGACAAATTTGAGGCTAAAACTTCTGTCTTTGCGCTTTGAGCCTGTAAACTCGTAATATGTTTTAAATCTTGTTTTAAAGTTTCCGGGTCTGGGTTAATTATAATTTTACAAGCAGTTTCATATACATAATAGAGCTGATTGGTTGGATTAGCGTACCTAGCCAATCGAGCATTTTTTTGGCATTTTTCAAAATTTTGACTTTGGTAATTTTTAACTGACTGGTAAAAGAAAAATTCACCAAAAGCCAAACTAAAGCCAAAAATAGCCAGGCTCAGAGCCGCAAGTAAAAAAGCTGGCTTCGTCCAAATACTTAACTTAATATTTTCACTGCCGTTAATTAAAGAACCTGAAAACACAACCGCCAACAATAAAAAATTAGCAGTTGAAACCGGATTAAAACAGCTGGCCGCAAACCATGCCACTAAAGAAACCACCTGGGCAATAGTCCAAAAATCCCTTGGGTCAACTTTTAACTTTTTATACGATTGCCAAAAAACTATCGCCCAAATTCCTAAAAAACAAAGCATAAAAGGCAGCCCGGCGCTTACAGCCATTTGAAGCGGCAGGTTATGAACATCGTCAAATATTCCAGCGCCTTGCATTAAATTGGAATCTCTAAAACGCTCAAAATATATTTGGGTACTGCCCGGGCCAAAACCCAGCACGGGGTGCTCAGATATCGCCTTACGGGCCAAATCCCAAGCATATAACCTATAGTCAATATTTGTTTCTGAAAGCCGAAAAGTAGCTTTTAAGGTTCCTGGCCGGGCAAATTTCTCAAAGAAGCCTATAAAAGCAAATATTATAAAAGTTACTAATAATAAGCTCAAAAAAAATTTTTTGGGGAGCCTAGACAACAACAGTATTAAAAGAAGGCTGCCAAGACCAGCTGCCAGCGCAAGCCAAGATCCCCGGCTAGAAAAAAGTATAACTGCAAAAAGCATTAAAATTCCAGAAACTAAATAATACATTTTGGCGGCAAAATTTCTTGCGTAATAAAAAAAAGGCAAGGTAAAAGGCATTACCGCCACCAAAAACATACTAGAAAAATTAGGGTTGCCCAAAAGACCGGGGGCGCGTGAAATCTGTGTCTGCTCGATGCCGGTATAGTACCCCACGCCATAACTCTGCATTATACCCACAAGAGCAACAACCACGGCATCAAAATATACAACCCAAAGCAAAAATTTCCATTTTTTTATATCAAGATTTGCAGAAAATAACCAAAGTGTAAAAATAAGTAAAAAATAAAATAAAAAACTACTGGTAAACCGGGGGTAACTGCCCAAAAAACCGTTACTAATATTTGGCGCAAGTAGCGCGGCAAAAAGACCAAAAAATAAAAGCCCGCCGAACAAAAACACGACTACCCGATTAATTTGGTAAATCTCTTTTTTAACACTCAGTAAAACCAAACATGCCGAAAGTAATACTGCCCATAATACTAATTTTATTGTTTCAAATTTTTCATAAAATTCCCAAGAAAAAGCTAACGGAACAACTAAAACCAGCAGAACGAGAACTGAAAATAGCTTATCTTCTCTGTACGGCAGCCTTGGCAATGAAATCATAATAAATTAATTAGGAACTTTATTAGCTACTTTATAATTATAAAACCTACCTGACAAATTGATTTAAGCCAAGATTATAGCCGTCTTGCGCCCTTGGCAGGCAAAAGTACAGTTCATAACTTTCTGACCTAGGCCTAGTATACTTTAAAATTTCCGGGCACTGCTCTGTTTGAATATTTACTCCTTCCGGGGCTTTAACAAAATAATTTCCCATTACTTCAGGCCTGGCAAATTCATCTGCTGTGGGAAAACGATTATTGTCCCTGTAAAAATATTCTAAGGCTAAAGTTTCTTCCGATGCCCAATTTAAAATTAAAGCGCTTTTAGCCTGTCTCTTTCCGTCGGAAATACCAACAAAAACCAATACCAACACCACTATAGCCAAAATAACTATTATTAAACTGTTTCGAATGTTCGAAGAAATATATAAATCCATTATTTTTAAAAAAGCTTCCTAATATTGTCTATATTATAGCAAAAAAGGATGCTTTTCTAAAGAAAAGCATCCTTTTGTAAATATCGAACTATTGTATACCAGCAGGAGTTAAAGTGTGTTGTCCTGCCGAGTAACCGCCGGTTGCCGCACCAAGACAAAAGCCTAGACTATAGGTTCCAGTTATGTTTTGACTGGCCACACCTGCTAAATAACGATATCCATTAGAGGTTGCATCACAGCTACCATCTGCTGGTGAAGGAGCTGTTGGTATTAATCCTAAATAAGTAGGGGTTAGAGTTGGCTGACCTGTTATTAAGGTAACAGTTGCGCCGTTCGAAGTCGGATAAGAGCTGACATCATTGAAATATAATTCAAGGGCAGATGCCATCTGTCTAACGTCCGCTAATCTCTTGGCGTCTCTGGATTTGGCTCGAGCCGAATTTAAGGCCAACAAGACCACGGACGCTAAAAGACCGATAATCGCAATAACCACCAATAATTCAATTAAAGTAAAACCTTTTTCGTTTTTGTTTCTCAAAGTTTTCACCCCCAATCTTAATGTGGATGAGATTGCAAAAAGTTACCTTCTGGCAATTCAACTTATTAATATTATTAAAGCAAAAAATCAATAATTTAGCAAAATACTTATCAACAGCGAGTGGACTAAGCCAAGTTTGCCTATTGGATAGTACTGGCTAAATTATAAATCGGCATCAATACACCGGCTACCAACAAGCCTACTCCTAGGCCTAAAATTATCATAATAATTGGCTCCAGCAAAGTGGATAACGTTGCAACTTTCGTATCCACTTCCTTTTCGTAAAATAATGCTAACTTATTCATAATTTCGTCCAATTGAGCTGTCTGCTCCCCAACCTTAACCATCTGGGTAACAATATTCGGAAACTCCGGGTGCCCCGAAAGCCCTTCGCTTATGCTTTTGCCAGCTGAAATTTTTGTTACAGACTCCAAAACAATTTCCCTATAAACTACGTTGTTTATAACATCCGCCACAATTTGCAAAGCCTTAATAATAGGTATGCCTCCAATAACTAAAGTAGAAAGATTTCTTGCAAATCTAGCTAGATAGATTTTTTTAAAAATATCTCCAACAATAGGCAGCCTAATTTTTAGACTATCCCAGTTATAGCGGCCTTTTTCAGTTGAAACATAAAAACGCACGGCAACCACTAAACAAGCAAACAGTAAAATTACCATCCACCAGAATTTGTCAAAAAAATGGGTAAAAGCAATAAGACCTTTAGAAATTACCGGTAACTCGCCGCCTTGTTCTTCTAAAACAGAGGTTAATTTGGGCAATACAAATTTAAACATTAAAACACCCACAACACCTAAAGCTCCCAACACAAACCCAGGGTAAGTCATGGCGCTTTTAACCTTAGCCCTAAGCTCATAATCTTTTTCCTGCTGATCAGCCAAATAGCTTAAGGACTTGTCTAAACTGCCCGAAACCTCGCCAGACTTAACTAAACTCACATAAACGCTGCTAAAAACTTTTTCATGCTTATTCATAGCAAGCGACAACGACTCTCCATTTTCTACGGATTTGATCAAATCCTGAACGATTGTAATTAAATATTGATTAGAAATTTGCTCTTCAAGAATTCTTAAGGCCTGTAAGATCGGAACTCTTGCGGAAACCAAAGTTGCCAATTGCCTGGAAAATAAGACTATATCTTTATTACTTACTGATTTACCAAACGGATTTATGCGCGCAAAAAGACTTTCCTTTTCTTGTTCTAAAGAAATAATAATTAAACCGTTCTCGCTCAAAAGCTGCTCGGCTCTTTCTTGGTCTGCGGCGACAACCAATCCTGATTTTATTGGACCATCTTTGCTTCTGGCTTTGTATTGAAATTTCATAGGCTACTAAAGTACGAAAGGCACTAAAGTACGAAAAATGATTTTAGTATTTTCGTAATTTTAGCACTTTCGTAGCCTTCAAGATATTAATGACAAAAAATACTCATTGTCTAAAACAAAATTCTGCGCAGTCTCAAGCTCAACAACACCCTGCTTAACAAGCAAAGCTAAGGTTTTGTCTAAAGGTATCATACCCTCTTCCATGGAAGTGTGAATAATATTAGGAATTTCATAAACTTTATTATCGCGGATAACATTCCTAACTGCGTGATTAGTGACTAAAATTTCGTAAGCCGGTACTCGCCCGCCCCCCACTTTCGGCAAAAGGCGCAAACTAACCACACCCACCAAAACGCTGGCTAATTGACTTCTTATTTGACCTTGCTGGCCGGGCGGAAAAACGTCTACTATACGGTCAATGCTTTGAGCTGCATCATTGGTATGCAAGGTGGCAAAAACCAGGTGGCCTGTTTCAGCGATTGTCAAAGCGCTAGAAATTGATTCTAAGTCCCGCATTTCACCAACCAATACAACATTAATGTCTTCGCGCAATGCTGACCTTAAGGCACTGGCAAAATCCGGTGTATCCAAAAGCACTTCCCTTTGGCTAATAATAGATTTATTTGCAGTAAACATAAATTCCACCGGATCTTCAATAGTTAAAATATGTTCAGATCTTGTATTATTTATTTCATTTATTAAAGAGGCCAGGGCAGTAGATTTTCCATGTCCTGTAGGACCCACCATCAATACCAGACCCTGTTTCCTGTCGGTGAATTTTTTTAAAATACCGGGCAAATTTAACTCTTCCAAAGTTTTAATATGAGTAGGAATTACGCGCATCGCAATAGCCGGCATTCCCTTGTGTAAATACGCATTAACACGGAATCTTATATTTTCTTTAAAGGCGTATGAAAAATCTACTTGAAGCCTGTCTTCAAAAATCTTTTTTTGTTGCGGCTTGAGTAAAACATTTAATAAATCTTTTATACTATCTGAACTCAATGCCTGGTAAGTGTCTAAGCGGATTAACTGGGTATCAACACGAATAATAGGCGGTTCGCCTACCATTAAATGCAAATCCGAGGCATCGCGCTCTAATAGCAAAGACAAAAGCTTATTTAACTCAAGTTCGCTAACTTTATACATATGAATTTATTAATTTTTAAAATTCACCATGACTTCATTTTCTAAAATAAAGTTTTTATTACCGCAGCAATATCATGCGGTCTTGTTAAGGCTCTTTCCAAATGAGAAGACACTCCTAAATCCATAATTTTCTTCATTGCTTCAACCGGTAAACGGTGCCCTACAGTTAAGATACGTAAAGTTTGGTACTGCTTTCTTAAATCAGAAAGCCCTAATAAAAAAACTTGCAGATCTTTTTCAGAATGCGGGCTGATAACAGCAATATCTGGCTCAAAAAATTCTAAAATTAACTTGCTTTCGGATATCTTTTCTGCGCTGGCAACCAAAAAATTTTCTTTTTCCAATAAATTTTTTAACAGTACCCGCAAATAATACTCGGGTTCTACCAACAAAATTTTCCTTGGCGAATCTTTTCTTAAAACTAACTCTAAAATATTAAATTTTTGTTTTTCAAAATAAGCCATAATTTAAATGAACATAAATGGCAAAAATATTCCTGTATTTCTGCACTTAATTTTTATCATTTTTTTAATTTTTGTCATTTATTTTATTCCGTCGTCACCCTAATTATTTCATCTATTGTGGTTTCTCCTCGTAATGCTTTTAAATACCCATCTTGTTTCATTGTTATCATGCCCATTTTTGCCCCTGCTTCGTAAATTTTATGAGTAGAGGCTTTCGAAAGAACCATGTCCTGAATTTCATTGGTAACCGCCAAAACTTCAAAAATTCCAAACCGGCTTGTATAACCGGTATGGCCGCATTTCTCGCAGCCGGCTCCTTTATATACCTTTAAATTACTTTGATCTAATCCTTCTAAATACTCCTTAGGCACAGTTAATAAATCTTTTTTAATTTCCTCTAAAAACGCGGGTTGGATTTCTGCTTCTTTCTTGCAGTGCGGGCAAATCTTTCTAACTAAACGCTGAGCCATAACTACATTGACAGAAGCGGTTAGCAAAAACGGTTCTATGCCCATATCTATCATTCTCGGCATAGCGCCAATTGCATTATTAGTGTGAAGGGTCGAAAAAAGTAAGTGCCCCGTTAAGGCTGCATGAACGGCGATTTCCGCGGTTTCCTTGTCTCGAATTTCACCAACCATAACGATATTAGGGTCTTGACGCAAAATAGAACGGAGTCCAGCCGCAAAAGTTAAACCAATTTCCGAATTAACCTGGCTCTGGTTTACCCCTTCCATAAAGTATTCAACCGGATCCTCCAAAGTAATAATGTTGACACTGGGGGTATTTAAAATAGACAAAATTGCATATAAAGTTGTTGATTTACCGCTACCCGTAGGTCCGGTAATAAGAAAAATTCCATGGGTCTTTTTTATATTTTCCTGCACCCATTTGAGCGCAATCCCCCTAAGCCCAAGCTGTTCAAGTGTTGGCACCGACCCGGTCTTGTCCAAAATACGCATCACTATCTTTTCGCCATATATTAAGGGCAAAATCGAAACACGCAAATCAACCGATTTTTTTCCTACCTCCATATGAAATCTGCCGTCTTGCGGAAGACGCGATTCGTCTATTTTTAAATTCGACAAGATTTTTACGCGGGTAACAATAGCAGAAAGCACATTTCTGGGTAACACCAACGAGGTATGTAAAATACCGTCTATTCTATAGCGAACTCTCACATCCTTTTCTGAAGGCTCAACGTGGATATCTGAAGCATTCGCCTCAATAGCGTTGCTAAGGATAACCTCAACAATTTTGATTATAGGGGCGTCTTCAATTACTTGGGGCTTGGCTTCTTTTTGCTCCAAAATGGGCTTTTGTTCAACATCTTCCTTTGTTTGTATGTCTTTTAAAGCCTGCCCAACCACTTTTTTTAAATTTTGCCTTTTTCCACTGACAATACCCACCGAAGTTTCAGAGGCCAAATAGAGTTGTACTTGCAAATTTTGTTTTTGACCTAAAAATTCCAATGCCTGTAAAGCGGACAAATTTCCAGGGTCAGTAATTGCAACCTTAAGTAAATTTCCTTTTAATTCAAATGGAACAAAATTATAAAAATTAATTGATTCTTGGGGTATTAAGGTCGTTACTTGGGGAGGAATTTGCAACTGTCTTAAATCGACATAAGGAATGTTGAAAAAAGCCGCTTTTGCTTTAGTGGCGTCCTCTTCCTGCAAAATATTCCTGGCAATTAGTAGCTGTGTTAAATCTTGGCCGGTTTTTTGCCTGACTGTTTCTAGCTGCTGCACAACTTGCTCTGGCACAAAACCATTCTGAGCTAAAAATTTAGCAAAAGTCTGGCCATCATCTACTGCGGTTCTATTAGTTGTAGCCATAACTTAATTTTTTGTTGTGTTAGTTCCTGATTGAGATTGAACCAAAGGCTTTAAAACATTTTGCTCTTCTACGCCAACTTCGCTTTCAGGCTTAAGTTTAGGGTAATCTAATAAATTAAATCTAAATTTAGCCTTAGAAATTACATCTAAATCAAAAGAGGCTCCTCCTGGCAAAATAGGTGCGTCCGGCTGTACTCCAGGTTTAATTACTTGTCCTGTTAGTTCAGAAGGTAGATCGGCTTTTTTAAGAAAATTATTATAAATAACAACACCGCTCGCCGAAAAACAAGCAAATATTATAACTATCTGAACCAAATTTTTTTTGTTCATCCGTTTAGTCTTAATTCTTAAGGCGCAAAGTAATAAGTTGATAAAGTGGAATTTAAATGGACTAATCCCATTGCATCTATATTCATTTGCATATCACTTAAGTCAAAAAGTCTGCCACTCTCCTCGAGTTTTTTTAAAAAAATTTGTATTTGTTCAAATGTACCTTTAACACTAAGGCTACCCAATATTTTTTTTAGAGACCGTTTAGTACCATACGGATTTAAAATTAAATCTCTATTGCCAGCAAGGGGTGATTCTGAACTTCCGCTAAACGAAATACTGTCAGCACTAACACCCGCCTCGCTTACCAGCTTATCCATTATTAAATGGAGTGTCATAACTTTCCCATTTAGTGGAAGAGCTTCGTCTAATTTAGTTATTAAATCCGGACTTGCCTTCATATTGCTAATAAAATTCTCTAAATCCTTTTTTTGAGTTTGTATTTTGCCTTGTTCTGCTCTTAAAGCTTCGGCTTTTGTATTTAAACTAACAAGCTCTGCCTTTTTAGGGGAAATAACAAAAAAATAAAAAAGTGTAATAATAACTACCAATAAAAACATTTCTATCATACTTACCTGGTTTTGCTTATTAATCGGGGGCAGTTGAATTTTAGCAAAAGTTTTTGGAAGTTCGTTCATAAAAATTTAGTTAGCTGCTAAAATTGCGGGATTATAATCCATTTGGACTGTAAAAATATAAGCTTTCCCGTCGGAAACCTCAATTTGACTAAAACCACCCACGCGTACATTGTAAAAATTTTTACTAACTTCAGAATCATCAAAAACCTGTAAAAATTTGTCTAAATCAGCCAAACTAGGCACAGTAGCCTGCATTGTAATTTTTCCTTGTGTGGTTACGTTTATACCGCTATAGTTAGCTAATTTATATGTGACCTTTGCCAACGCCGGAATAAGTTTCGAATAATAAATGTGCGCCCCTGTTAAGGCCGCAAAGTCTTTTAACTGAGACTGTCTTAACAAAAATTCGTCTCTGCCCGGCAGGGACAAAGCTTCAACTTTGTTTTTTTCAATATCTTGCTGAATTTCCCCAATTTCTTTAGTAGTAGCCTTAACCTTGAAAAAAACATACCCGTAATAGCCGATTACAGCCAAAGCCAACACAACTAAAATTTTTACCAGCCAACTAGACAAGTCTTGAAAAATATTTCGCTCAGACCCAGGGGTTTTTAATAAATTTATTTCCGCCATATTTATTTTAGTAGCCTTAGCTAAAATCTAAGTAAGTAAAATTATTTATTTTTATATTACAGTTTAAAAAATTTTTATTTCCTTAAACCTAACCCTATAGCCACTGCTAAATTTAATGTATATCTTTTTATTAGTGGCTCCAGCTCTTTAGAATAAGCCACTAATTTTAGAGGGTTTCCTAATTCAACGCCCACCTTTAAGTCAGAAAAGTAGTCGCTGATCCCGGGAAGCATAGCTCCGCCCCCCACCAACACCAGCTTGTCTACTTTTACATTCTGCGACTGGTATATCATCAACAGCTGTTTAACCTCATTTTTTACAATATTCAATACGGGTTTTATAGTTTCTGGAATAAAAGTCGAGCCGCTTACCCCAAAATCTTTCTTAAATTGTTCTGCCCGCGGAAAAGAGAGCCTTAAACTTTCCGCGATTTTTTGGGTAATTGTATCTCCACCGATATTTAAATTTCGACTGAGTCTTAAAAATCCATTTTCAACAATATTCAAACTGGTAGACTTTGCACCTATATCTATTATAACACAATTTATATTATCCCCACCTATTAACGAGCGAATTAAAGCCAAAGCCTCAATTTCCCCGGCTTGGGCCTTTAAGCCTAAATTTTCCAAAATAGCCAAATAGTTTTGGGTAATTTGTTTAGGCACCGCAGTTAGCAGTATTTTGACCGTTTTACCTGAAAGTGGGTCTACTGAAAGCACAGTCCAAGACAGGTCAATGTCAGAAAGAGCTAGCGGGACATATTTTTTTGCTTCAAATTCCACCGCAGACTTCATTTCCACCTCATTCATTTGCGGCAGTTCTAAAACAGAGGTAAAAACCGAGCTATTTGGGAAACTAATAACGCAAGCGTTGGTCGTAACTCCGGCTTTATCTATTAATTTTTTAAGAATATCGGAAGTTTTTTTTACTGCTTCTGAGTCTTGCTTGCCGGAAAACTGGTACGGAGAATTTACCATGCCGTAAGTTTCTAAAACCGGGGATGCTTGGTGAGAAATTTGGGCAATTTTAATATTCGAAGTGCCTATATCCACACCTAAAACCGAAGTTTTTTTTGCAAAAAATTTATCGAAAAGCATTTTACAATTTTCAAAGATTTTTGTTTCTACCGTTGATTTTCTTAATTTCAGCATACTATATTCCTATATGGTTGTCAAAGTAAGAGTCTTTATGTTAAAATATGTTGTATTGGGTAGAAAAAAGCTATTTATATAGTATAAAGGGCGTGTAGCTTCCGCCGTCGCTAAAGCTATGGCGGACAAGCAGATGGTTTCCTGCCTTTTGGCAGACAGGAAGCGAGCCGTGCCCCGTACCAAAACGCAACAAGCGTTTCTGGTATCGGGGTCACTGACCCTGAAGTAAAATTTTTATACCTGGGTGCGTAGCTCAGTGGTAGAGCACGTCACTGATAATGACGGGGTCGGAAGTTCGATCCTTCCCGCACCCACCATAAAATTTACTACAGGGCACGTAATGACTAGGTCCCAAGCGCGCCCCGTAGTGAAGCCTTTGGCTTCTAATACTGGGGTTCGATTCTTGGCACGCCCACCACTTCTTCGCCAAGGCTGCGAAGTGCGAGCACGGATAGTAGATAACCTCTAAATATAGAGCTATCCGATAAACATACATCGCGAAGAAGTGTCCTTCGAAGCTCCCGCGGTAGCGGAGCGAAGTAGGACAATAATAAAACCTTAAAACAAAACCAAATGCGCTTTATATTTGCTCCCTTTTTGTTTGTTGCCGGAGTGTTAATAATGAAATATTCCGTTCAGATAACCGACCAATTCTCAGGTAAAATAGATTTAGCGGAAAAATACCTAGGTACCGGCGTTGGTGCCGGCACTTATACCTGGTGGAAACTGTTTGGTTTACTTATGTGTATTTTGTCTGTTTTATGGCTATTTAATATGCTCCCTACCGGAGTTGGGGGCTTGGGCTCTACTGTTTAATCTAATTGTCCGTTTTTAAATCTAAAATCTCAAATCAGCAATCCAAAATCTTTTAAAGGGCCTTTAGCATAGTGGTAGTGCGGCCGGTTTGCATCCGGCATGCGGGAGTTCGATTCTCCCAAGGTCCACCAGAGAAAATTTAACCCCCTTTAGGGGGTTTTTAATTTGTTTATAAACATTTTTTAAAGGCTCATCCGCCGGCTGGCGGAGATGAGCCTTTAAAATAAATAATTTGAATATAAAAAGCAGCCTCCGTCACCGAAATGAAAGAGGCCGCAGGAATCAGGCTTCACCATTTAATTGACAAAAACCCTAATAAAAGATATACTTTTATGTCAATTAAGGAGGATCCTAGCGAAATCTAGAGCCCTCTTTTTTTGTCACTACACAAACAGGAGTGAATTATTATGATGAAGGCAACCGCCTTTATTGCGTTTCTCGCGCTCGGCCTCACAGTCAGCGCCGCAACCATCGTGGTAAACCCGTCCAACATGAACGGGTGGGCATTTGTCGTGGAGAGTGGTTCCGGTGCATCCGGCACAATAATGGAAGGACCCGGTACTCCCCCGCTCGGCACAGGCTCTGCGCAACTCAGCGTTGACGCCGCCGGCGACAGGATGTTGCTCGGCACACTCGCGTACCAGCTCATGCCTCTTGCTGCCATTTCCACGCTGTCGTACAGCACGTACCGTTCAGCTGGCGGGCCGGCGCTCGCCCCGTCGCTGCAATTCGATATAGACACCGATCTGACGGACACCAACAACGCATGGATGGGAAGGCTGGTATACGAAGCCTATTACACCCAAGCCGTTGCCGACAACACTTGGCAAACCTGGGATACCATGGCCACTGGCGCCAATTGGTGGTTTTCCGGCGCACCCGGAAACGCCGCTTGCTCCATTGGCAGTCCGTGCACCTGGGCCCAAGTGTTGACTGCGTTCCCCAACGCCGGTGTCCGTGCTGGCGGCGTAACACAGTTCAAAGCTGGCGGTGGCTGGACAGGGTTTGTAGGTAACGTGGACAACTTCACGATTAACACCCGTGATGCAAACACGAAATTCGACTTCGAGTCCGACGTCCCTGAACCAACCACGTTAGGGCTCATAGGCATCAGCCTCGCCGCCATCGCTCTTCTCCGCCGCTCCCGGCCATAAGATAAGAGCGGCCAGATTTCGCTTCACAACCAAAAAAGACCGGACGCCCGCAAAGCTCCGGTCTTTTCTCTTTATATAGTTTATTGATTTTTACCAAAAAACGACCTTATTAGCTTTAGTTCTCTGTCTAAGGCGTCGGTTATTTGGCCTAAAAGGCCGGGCACGCTTGCTGCCAGCTTTTCTATTTCTACACTCGGATCCTGCTGTTCTTTAAGAATACGCAAAAACTCCTGTTTTTGCTCTGGAGTTAAATTATTTACAAGAGTGTCTATAACCACTTTATAAAATTTGTCTTTTAACTCGGCTTTTACTTCTAAAACTTCCTGCTCGCTCCCCTCTAAATCTAATTCCTGAATTAGGCTGTTTAATGTTTGGTCTAAATTAATCATATATTTATTTTACTGCGTCAACAATTAATAAACCCGCAATTTTTGAACCGTCGGCTTTAGTGCCAAAAAATTTTCTAGTATCATTTGCTTTCTCGGCATAATCTTGCGATTCCATAAAGTTTTTTGCAGCCTGACCAAGCTTATGTTCCGGTGAATTTATAAGCTGTTTTAAATTATCGAGCTGTCCTTGGGTTAAGTGCCTGGCTTTTTCCACGGCTTCGGCTATAACATTTCCGGGAATCGCAACTTGTTTGCCCCCTGAAATTTGCATTTTTTCCAAAGCCTTCCTTAAATAGTCTTCCGCATAAACCATTTTCTCAATAGACAAATTTTCTTTGCCTAAAGATGTTTTAAGCAATGTTTCGTTGTTCAAATAGTCATGAATTAAACCCCTTGAGGCTTTGGTCAAACTTTCCACCCTTTCCGAATTAAACTGATACAGTTTTTGTTTAACAACTTCCTGATATTCAAAAGCCGAATCTTTATTTTGAAGAATATCCGGCATTATTTCATCCGGAATTTTTAATTCAGGAGCTTGTTCTAAACCTGGCATTTGTTGTTTAATAATTTCCTTGCCTACTGATCCGGCTACCGCAGTATTATGCGGTTCGCCAAAACCGCTTAATCCTTTTTTCGCCCAGGCTATAAAATCTTTGGCTTTTTCGTCCACATTAAACCAGTTATGGGAGCTGCCGAATTCTATAATTTCGCCCACTACCATACTGCCAATCGCGCCTGCTACCGCGCCTTGTGCAGCCGCTACTGCGATTTTCATTTTGTCTATTTTCAACTTTTCTATTTCTTCTAAAATTTTATTTCTAACTTCAGCATCTTTGTCGGACAACTCTAAAGCTGCGTGCATATCTACTTTTAAAAATTCTTTAAAATCTTTAACTGTCATTTTTTCGCCTCTTTGTTTTTTTTCAGCCAATTCAACTAAAGTTTCAGGGACTTTAAACATTTGGGCATTCCCGCTTTTTATGTCCGGCATCCCCTTACTGCTTAATTCTTCCACAAATTTGTTTATATGCTCGTCTGCTTCTCTTCTTTGCTTAAAATATTCCCTAACCCCTGAGGTTACGCCTCCTGCCGCGGCTGCCACAGCAGTTTTTGCTCCAAAACTTAAGGTTTCCATGGTGAGTTTTGCCCCAATTCTAACCGCGGCTCCCGCCCCGGCCGAAAGCGCAATTTCCTTCAGACCAATAGGCCTTAAATTTTTTAACTGCGCCATAACCCTTTCCCCAATTTTTCTTTCCACCGCGGGTTTTTGCAGCTCTTTTTCTACATTTACTTCCACCGGCTGTTTTTCGGGCTCTGTGGACTGCTCAGTTTTATTTCTTTTTAAAAATCCGGGCCTTTCAAACTTGGGCATTTTAACTTCCGACATTTTTACATTAGGCAACTTAGGCATGTTAAATTCAGGCATACTTAACTTGGGCATTTCCGGTATTTTCACATTCGGCATACTTACCTTTGGCATGCTAAAACTCGGCATCTTTACTTTGGGTAATGACGGTAAATAGTTTTTTGCCTCTTTAAGCGTATTTTTAACCACACTGTACCACTTTTGTTTTTCTTCCTTAGTTATTTCAGGCTCAGCTTCTTGCACTTTACTTTCCTGTACTGAAGGTAAATTTTCCAAAACCGTATCAGCAGGTGCATTATTTTTTGCCGGCACCGTATATTCGGGATTTTTTATTTTTACCACAACAGCAGCCCTGTCAGCATTCTGATAACCTGCTTCAATAAATTTTTCTGCAATTTGTTGTGAATTTTCGCTAGAAGCGAGTAATTCCTTTATTTGGTCCAAAGATAATTTTTCCGCTATTCCGTCTGTAGCAAGCAAAATTACACTCCCGGGCTTAACTTTGAAAGTCGCTACTTCAGGAACAGACATTCCGGCTGAACGCATAGTATTTGATTTTGAAAAAGACAATATCTTACTAAACTCAGTTTGAGTTCTTCCGCCCGGCAAAGTTATAACACTTTTGTGCTTTTCTTGGGTTATTTTTTTCAATTCTCCATCCTCTAAAACAAAAACAGCGCTATCACCAACATTGCCAACAACGGCTGTCATATCTTTACCTTCCACATTTTCCGTTAATCCCAAAACTGTCGCGGTAGTTCTTGAACCTTTGGGAGGATTTTGCTCTGCTCCATTTTTTGCCGCTTCACTAAACAAAGTTGTCATTTCTGATTTGTAATTCGGCAAATCTTCGTCGGTTTTAGGCTTTTCTTTCCCAGAGAAAATTTTAGCAAAATTATTTTTAAAAAAATTTTTCGCTATCTTTGCAGGTTGTGGTCCGGTTTTATTTTCGTTAACTGTATCAAAAACGCCCAGTACAGTGACCGGTGAATTTTTGGAAGCTTTAACAACCAAAGCCTGGTCACCGCTTTCTTGATTTTGGGATTTTTCTGACATTGACACACTGTTGCCAATATCAAGAACTAGGCTTTTTTCTTTTTTTTCCTTATTTTCCGTAGTGGAAACTGAAAAATCTTTATTAGTTATAGCGGCTTCTTCCCCGCCAAATTTTAGCCTGTTTAAAAATCCTAAGCCCATAAACTTTTTATTTTTAGGTGTAAACTTAAACTAATTATAACATAAAAACCACCCTGAGGCTGTCGAAAGGTGGTTTTTATGTTTTTACAAAATTTTCTTTAAATATTGGCCGGTAAAACTGCTCTTTACCTTGGCTACGTCTTCGGGCGTGCCGGCCGCAACCAGCATTCCGCCCTTGTCCCCGCCTTCAGGGCCTAAATCTATAAGCCAGTCAGCAGTTTTAATCATATCTAAGTTGTGTTCTATAACTACCACGCTATTACCCTTTTCTACCAATTTATTCAACACATGTATAAGTCTCTTTACATCGGCAAAATGTAAACCTGTTGTTGGCTCGTCTAAAAGATACAAAGTTCTGCCTGTACTAGCCCTTGAAAGTTCGGTTGCTAATTTTATGCGCTGCGCCTCACCGCCGGACAAAGTTGTGGCATTTTGGCCAAGCCGCATATATCCTAAGCCTACCTCGCTTAAAGTTTCCAATTTCTTGTGAATAATTGGGATACTGGCAAAAAAATGCTTGGCTTCGTCTACAGTCATTTCCAAAACATCGGAAATAGTTTTTTCCTTGTAATGAATTTCCAAAGCCTCCCTGTTGTAACGTTTGCCATTGCAGTCTTCGCAGGTTATATATACGTCCGGCAAAAAATTCATTTCTACTTGAATAACGCCGTCACCCGCGCACTTTTCGCACCTGCCGCCCTTAACGTTAAAGCTAAAGCGCCCGGCCTGATAGCCGCGCATTTTTGCTTCTTTAGTTTCCGCGAAAAGTTCGCGAATAGGCGTAAAAAGTCCGGTGTAAGTAGAAGGGTTAGAACGGGGCGTTCGGCCGATTGGGCTTTGGTCAATATTTATAACTTTGTCTATATGGTCCATACCCAATATTTTTTTATGCGCGCCCGGCTCTTCCTTGCTGTTATAAAAATACTTGGAAAGCGCCCTGGCCAAAATGTCATTAAACAAGGTAGATTTGCCGCTGCCGGAAACGCCGGTTACACAAACAAATTTAGCCAGCGGAATTTCCACGTTTAAATCCCTCAAATTAAATTCACTGGCGCCAAAAATTTGCAGTTTCTTGCCGTTGCCGGCTCTGCGCCTTTTTGGCACGGCTATAAATTCTTTGCCGCTTAAATAATGCCCGGTAATGCTTTTTTGATTTTTCTCAATTTGCGAAGGCGTGCCTTCACCCACCACTTCGCCCCCATGCTTGCCCGCGCCCGGACCTATGTCTACCACCCAATCGGCTTCTCTTATAGTTTCTTCGTCGTGCTCAACAACAATTACGGTATTGCCCAAGTCGCGCAGATTTTTAAGCGTTTCTAACAAACGTCCATTGTCTCTCTGGTGTAAACCAATACTTGGCTCGTCTAAAATATACAAAACACCGGTAAGGCCACTGCCGATTTGGGTAGCCAAGCGGATACGCTGGGCTTCCCCGCCGGAGAGCGTGTCGGCGGTTCTATCGAGTGACAAATACGAAAGACCGACATTTAATAAAAATGAAAGCCTCGCGTTTATTTCTTTTAAAACCTGCTTGCCAATAATTAAATCTTTTTGCGAAAGCGTTTTGCTTAAATCTTTAAAGTACTTTTCCGCTGACTCAATGGTCATAGCAGAAACCTCCACAATATTTTTTTTGGCAATAGTGACGCCTAAAACTTCCCGCCTGAGCCTTAAGCCTTTGCAGGAATCGCATTTGCGAACGCGCATATAGGCTTCTATTTCTCCGCGAATATAGTCGGAGTCAGTTTCTTTATAGCGCCGTTCTAAG
Source organism: uncultured Candidatus Saccharibacteria bacterium (assembly GCA_964483665.1). GTDB lineage: Bacteria > Patescibacteriota > Doudnabacteria > UBA920 > UBA920 > JAEUSF01. Next base: position 44,947 of record CAZACP010000005.1, on the reverse strand, counting down.
TTTGGAATTACCCCTTCAAAAACCGTATTCATTTCGTAGCCGCCGTCCCGGCTGGAAAATTCGCCCGCCACTTTTATTTTTCTCTCGCCGGTTCCGTACAAAACTACGTCTATAAATTTTTTCGGCAAATCTTTAACTGGCGTATTTAAAGAAAACCCATATTCCCTGCTGACTGCCGAAAGCATATTAAAATACCAGCCCTGCCTGGCAGCGGTTTTGCTCCAAGGCCTAATTGCGCCTTCTGCTAGAGTTAGTTTTTGGTTGGGAATAACCAAATCCGGCTCAACTGTTAGCTTGGTTCCAAGGCCTTTGCATTCGCCGCAAGCGCCGTGCGGGCTGTTAAAAGAAAAGTCTCTTGGGTCAAGCTCGGAAAGCTGCACGTGGCCGTCCGGACAGGCAAAGTGTTGGGACAAAATAACATCCTTTCCGTGATCTTCCGTATTTTTTTCCGTGGCCATCCTTGCTGCATAGACTATGCCGTCGCCTAAATCCAGAGCTTTTTCCAAACTTTCGCTTATTCTGCCTTTTTCCGAATCCTCTACAACTATCCTGTCCACCACAACTTCAACGGAATGTTTTTTTTGTTTGTCTAAAGTTATATTTTGCGCTTCATTTAAATCCATAACCGTGCCATCTAACCTGACTCTGGCAAAACCGGCTTTTTTAATGTGCTCAAAAACATGACGATGCTCGCCTTTCTGGTCTTTTACCAATGGCGCAAGCAGCATAAGTTTTGTGCCCTGAGGCAAGGCTAAAAGCTGGTCAGTCATGGCTCTTATGGTCTGGCCTTCAATTTTTTTTCCGCACTCCGGACAATGAGGCACACCCACACGCGCCCAAAGCAGTCTCATATAATCATAAATTTCCGTTACTGTCCCAACAGTAGAACGAGGATTATGGCTTGCACTTTTTTGATCGATTGAGATGGCTGGCGAAAGCCCCTCTATTTTATCTACATCCGGCTTGTCCATAAGGCCAATGAACTGCCTGGCGTAAGCCGATAAGCTTTCTACATAACGACGCTGTCCTTCGGCATATAAAGTATCAAACGCCAAAGAAGATTTGCCCGAGCCGGACAAACCTGTAAATACTATTAACTTATTGCGCGGTATGTCTAAATCAACCCCTTTTAGGTTGTGCATTCTCGCCCCGCGAATTGAAATAATATTATTCATAACTTTACCAAATACTAATTCCGCCAGCTGGCGGATACTAATATACGACTCGTTGGAATTCTCATTAGTATATTCGTACCGATTCGTATTTCGTAAATTTGCAAACTTAGTTGCAATTCTACCATAGAAGTCAAGAATTAACAAGTCTTTAAGGCTAAATAGACACTCTTTCAAACAGCCGATATAATTTGTATATGTCTGAACCAATATCCCAATATCTAAAATCAAAAATATCTGCTCTTCCTATTACTCCCGGTGTCTATATATATAAAGACAAAACAGGGAAGATTCTTTATATTGGCAAAGCTAAAAACTTAAAAGCCCGCGTTAAGCAGTATTTTCAAAATCACGACGACCGTCCGCAAATCCCGTTTTTAATGCAGGAGGCAACGGACTTAGAATACACTTTAGTTTCAAATGAACTTGAAAGCCTTTATTTAGAACGCACTTTAATACAAAAACACACGCCCAAATACAATATTCTTTTGCGCGACGACAAAAGCTACACCTTTATAGCTTTTGACTATACAACAGAAATACCGCAAATTCTGCTTACACGAAAAATCGCGGATCAAGCTTTTGAAAAACGCCGTTTTTGGGATGAAACAAATCTAAAATCTAAAATCTTAAATCTAAAATCTGATTATTTCGGCCCTTACACCGCTGCCTACAAAGTCAGAGAAGTTTTAAAAACCATACGCTACATATTCCCCTACTGCACAAACACAAAGGTTTCAAGCAATCCATGTTTTTACTATCATTTGCACCGCTGTCCGGGAGTATGCATTGGCGTTATGCCGCTTAATGAATATAAAGATCATTTAGAAAAAATTAAACTGTTTTTAAAGGGCGATTTTAAAACCGTAAAAAAAGACATAGAAAAAGAAATGAAAATTGCGTCAAGCAAAAAGCTCTTTGAAAAAGCCGCGCGCTTAAGAAACCAGCTTAGGGGCCTTTTAATGGTAGAACAAAAACAAAGTGTAATAATTCCAAAAAAAGTTAATTGGGACTTAATAGGTCTGTTTTCACAAGACGAAAATACCTGCATTAATTTGTTTAAAGTCCGCGGAGGAAAATTAATAGACAAGGAAAACTTTATCTACACAACCACAGAAATAAATGCGCCTACAGATACCTACGGAAAGAATGAGATTCTGCAAAAATTTTTAGAAGACTACTATATAGAAACTTCTGACAGGCCTGACAAAATTTATGTAAAAGACAATCCTGAAAATAAGCCGCTTATAGAACAGCTGTTAAAAAACCGCTTTCACAAAAAAACCTCCATAATAAAAGCCACTCAAAAAGAGCCTTTACGGCTCTTAAATATGGCTGAACAAAACGCGGGTGAATATTTAAAACAGAGCCTTTCTCAAAAAGCCGGCGAAATAGACAAAATTAATTCCGCGCTTAACCAGCTAAAAGAAGTTTTAAAATTGCCTCAAGTGCCAAAAAGAATAGAATGTTACGATATTTCAAACACTCAAGGAACCAACCCGGTTGGAAGCATGGTGGTTTTTGTTGACGGCAAGCCTTTAAAATCGCAGTATCGCAAGTTTAAAATTCGCGGCCAGCAAACCCCCGACGATTTCGCCATGATGAGAGAAATGTTAAGTCGAAGACTCAGTAGAATTACAAATCAGGAGTCTGGAATTATGGAAAAAGATAAATGGCCACTACCGGATTTAATAGTAATTGATGGCGGCAAAGGCCAACTTAGTGTCGCCGTATCCATAATTCATAATTCCAAATTCATAATTCCAGTCGTTGGTTTAGCTAAAAGGATTGAGGAAATTTTCCTCCCCAATAATCCAAACCCAATTATACTTGGCCACGACCAGCCGGCCTTGCAGCTACTTCAAAGACTTAGGGACGAAGCCCACCGTTTTGGCATAACTTTCCACAGAAACTTAAGGAGCAAGCAGGCGGTAAAATCTGCGCTAGATGATATTTCAGGCATTGGACCCAAAACCAAAAAACTCTTAAAAGAAAAATTCGGCACAGTCGCAACTATTAAGCTAGCAAGTTTTGAGGAATTGGAAAAAGTGGTTGGAAAAAAACTAGCCAATATGATTAAGCTGAAATTATAGTTGATGAAAATTGACATAATCATAATTTAGGCATCAAATATGCATAAATAATTTTGTCAATTACCTCGATTTTGTCATTTTTGTCAGTTCAAACCCCCTTCTTGACTTTGCCTTATAAACTTTGTACAATAAGCCAGTTGAGTTAAGTTAAAATATATAAAATATGCGCCAAATACTGCAATTTATTGACATATTGGTAATGGTAATATTAATAATTGTTATTTCCCTTCAGAACAAATCTTCCGGTTTGTCCAATGTTTTTGGGGGCGCAGGCAACATAGTAGCTACCAGACGAGGCTTTGATAAATGGCTTTTTTACGCGACAATAATAATTGGTATTTTATTTGTTGTAATTAATATAGGTTTCCTGTTTCTAAAATGATATCCAAATAGACGCCGGTTACTACAAAACTTGATTCTGAATAAGATTTACTTAATCCGAATCTGTGCAACCTGCGGCATCTGTGTATCTGTGAACATGAACGGTTATTCCCACAACCCAATATCAAGCTTAAGGCAAATTGTTAGCGGTTTTAAAGCCTTAAAAAACTTCCATCTTTCCGACCTTCGGAAAGTTTTTTCATTAATGGGCAAAAACGAAAAAATTGCGCTTTTGGCTCTAACTTTGGCCGCGCTCATAAGCCTGCTTGTGTCAGAAAAAAATTTTTACATTAGTAATACAAAAATAGTTCCGGCTTTTGGCGGACAGTTGACCGAAGGTTTACTGGGCCAACCCCAATACATAAATCCCCTCTTAGCAATTTCAGATACCGATCAAAGCTTAACAAGATTAATTTTTTCAGGACTTTATAAATACGGTCCAAACGGCGAATTAATTCCGGATCTAGCCGAAAATTTGCCTGAAATTTCCGATGACCAAAAAAACTACATAATTACCTTAAAAAAGAACGCGGTTTGGCATAATAATACCCCGGTAACGGTGGAAGACATAATTTTTACAGTAGAAACCTTAAAAAACCCGGAGTTTAAAAGTCCTTTGCGCGGTTTTTGGCTAAACACCAGAGTTGAAAAAATTTCCGATAATCAGATCAAATTTATAAATAAAGACATTTCCGGACCTTTTATTTTTAATTTAACTTTACCCATTCTGCCGAAAAATATTTGGCAAAAAGTTGATGCTTCCGGTTTTTTGCTCAACAAAACCAATTTAGAAGCCGTGGGTAGCGGGCCTTACGCCATTTCACAAATAAAAAAGCTTCCCAACGGTAAAATTGAATCTATAACTTTAAAAAGTTTTAATGATTTCTACAAAAGCCGTCCAAACATTGAAACCTTCAATATAAAGTTCTACGATTCGGCTGAGGATATAATAAACGGCTTAAGAGGAAAAGAAATAGACTTAGCCGGCTCCTTACCGGCTGCCGGAGAAGACCTTTCCGACATTAGTTCTAATTACAAGCTGATAAAACTTCCCTTACCCCAATATCAAACCGCATTTTTTAATTTAAATGAAGGCTTGACCTCGCAAGAATTTATTCGTAAAAGCCTAAATTTAGCTACCAATAAGCAGGCTATTATAGACGAGGTGTATTTATCTGAAAGACAGCTTCCGCTCGACCCTTTAACCAAGCAAGTAATTTCGGACACGGCAAATATGCCTGAGGCCGCAAAAATTTTAGACCAAGCCGGTTGGACATTAGGACAAGAAAACATACGGCAGAAAAAAGATCAAAAACTCGGGCTTACTATAACCGCGAGCGATTCAGTTTCTGCCAAAGAAACAGCACAAAACTTAAAAAGCCAGTGGGAAAAACTTGGCTTAGAAATAAATGTGGATATAAAACCTTCCAAACAGTTAATGGACGAAACTTTACGCCCCCGTAAATTTCAAGTTTTAATTTATTCACAAAAATTCGGTGCAGATCCGGATCCGTTCTTTTTTTGGCATTCCAGCCAAAGCAAAGACCCGGGTCTTAACCTAACCGGACTTTCCGACGGAAATTTAGACAAGCTATTAACAGACGCACGGAACACAACTAACCAAGAAGCCCGTTTAGCAAAGTATTCGGAATTAGGAAAAGTCATTTCTGGCAAATATGCTGTTATATTGCTCAACCAAAACCAGTATTTTTATTTTATAAATTCAAAAGTTCAAAATATAAATTTAACAAGTTTAAACGACACCTCTTACCGTTTTTACGACCTGCCTAACTGGTACATAAATACTAAAAGAGTCTGGAAATAGAATCCACAGATGTGTAGATAGTTAAACCTTTATACCTTATAATAAATACTTTATACTATCTTCATGCCGCGGTGGCGAAACCCCAGTAGCAGTCCCTCGGATGCACTCGGTACGCTACGGGGCAAGCTGGCAGACACAAACAAAACATTAATTGCGCTCGAGTGGCGGAACTGGCATACGCGCACGTTTCAGGTACGTGTGGGAGCAATCCCGTGTGGGTTCAAGTCCCACCTCGAGCACCATTCTAAGTTCAAACCTGCCCCGTACCGGAACCGCCCCCTTTAGGGGTCGTAGTGACTGGTACCGGGGTCTCTTCAGCGGCACCAGTAATTTACCTAAGGACTTTTGTATAAAAAACTTGTTGACAAGCAACACCCGCTGTGCTATAATGTATTAAATTAGTTAGTTTATTTGAAACCAAAGTCAGTTACCAAACCATAGTTTGTATTTATCTGCATGATCTGTTTAGATCTGCGTATCTGCGGTCTATTGTTTGCTAATTGCGAGCAAGTCTGAGTTTGGCCCGGCTGCATAAGCCACTAAGTTCAGATTCATCAACAAGTTTTTTCTTGCCGATGATTTAATATTTAAGATCTAAGCGCAATAGATCTGAAAATTTTTATTGTTTTATTATTATGATAAAAAAAACACATCCAAGGCGGTTTGGCCAACATAATCGGCCGACTCCGTCCTCTTCCCCTGCAAACAAGACAGGTGAAAAACCAGACCGTTTAGATATGCTTATTAACAAGGCCACCAGCTTGGTTTCCGGCCTTGGCCAAACCAGCAAATACACCGCTTCTAGACAAAATTTACGCATTATCCCAATGGGTGGCGTTGAAGAAGTCGGTGAAAATATGACAGCCATAGAATTTGGCGATGACATTATAGTCATAGATATGGGTCTTGCTTTTCCGGACGACACCATGCCGGGCATAGACTATATTATTCCCGACACCAAGTGGCTGGAAGAAAATAAGCGCCGCATAAGGGGCGTAGTTATTACTCACGGCCACTTAGACCACATTGGCGCGGTGCCTTACATACTACCCAAGCTTGGCGACCCTCCGGTGTATACCATGGCGCTGACTGCGGGCTTTATAAAAAAACGTTTGGAAGAATTTGGCCTTTTAGGCCGCAGCAAAATAAATGTCTTAACCAAAGACGATGTTTTGCCTTTGGGTAATTTTAAAATTCGCTTTTTCCGCACTAACCACAGCATTCCGGACGGTATGGGTTTATGCATTACCACTCCGGTCGGGCAAATTATTTATGCCACTGACTGGAAATTCGACCACACTCCGGCCGACGGCAAACCGACAGAATTCGACAAAATTGCCAAATTCGGCGCAGAAGGCGTATTGCTTTTAATGTCCGACTCCACCAACGCGGTTAAGCCCGGTTACTGTATTAGCGAAAGGGAGATTGGCATTACTATAGACCGAACTTTTGCGGATATAAAAGGTAGAATTATTTTTGCCAACTTTTCTACTAACATCGCCCGTATTCAGCAAGTGTTTGACGCTGCCGCAAAATACAACAGAAAAGTCATAGTCACCGGCAGAAGCTTGGTCAATAACATTGAAATTGCTTTGTCTTTGGGTTACTTAAAAATCCAGCCAAAAATAATTATTAAGTCCGAGCAGTCTAAAAAATTCCCGGACAACCAAATAGTTATTTTAACTACCGGCGCCCAAGGCGAAGAAGCGGCCGGACTTGCCAGAATTGCGCGCGGCGACCACAAAACCGTGAAAATTAAAAAGGGCGACACCACTATTGTCTCCGCCTCCCCTATTCCGGGCAATGAACGGGCTATTTCCGCAATGCTTTCTAACCTGACCCGCTTAGGCAGCCATGTTATTTACAACAAAACTTTAGACATCCATACTTCCGGCCACGCGCACCAGGAAGAGTTAAAGCTAATGATAGCTTTGACCAAGCCCAAATACTTTATGCCCATCCACGGCGAACACCATATGATAGTGGCACACGCGGAATTGGCAAAAACTATGGGCATTCCGGCCGACAATATATTTACTTTAGACAACGGCCAAATTCTGGAAGTAGGCAGTGACCGCGTAGCCAAAGCCACTACCGACGAAAAAATAGCTTCCGGCTATGTGTTCATAGATGGTCTGGGAGTTGGCGACGTGGGTGAAGTGGTTATAAGAGACCGCCAGGTTATGGCGCAGGACGGTATGTTTGTGATTATAATTACCTTAAACCGAAGAGACGGCAAGCTGGTTAACCAACCCGACATAATTTCCCGCGGCTTTATTTACATGAAAGGAAATGACGACTTAATAAGGGAAGTTAAACACGAAGTAAGAAAGTTGGTGGAAACTAAGGGTAAAGAAAAATTAGAACCTAATTACGCTTACCTTAGAAATGTAATTCGCGACGAAGTCGGCGAATACCTTTACCAAAAAACGGAAAGACGCCCAATGGTCTTGCCGGTCATTATTGAAATATAGACAGCAAAACACCCCAAAATTTGGGGTGTTTTAGTTTAAAAATATTACAAATTTGTAGAATATCACCTTACTCTAAAAACGCACGGCCGTGCGTTTTTAGAGTTTGAATTTCTTTTTTAAATCTTCGTCTTTATCAATTGCATCTACCCTTAATATTCTTATATATTCATCTAGTCCTGTTTCCTTTAAGTACTCTATTGCTTGTTTGTTTAAAGCATAAGGGCTAATAAACACACTAGCCTGAAGCTTAATAAAATTATTTCGTTTTAAAAGACGCCTGAGCTTGTCACGCTTATCGCGCTGGTCTTCAGGAATGTCGAACATAAACAATCTCCACTTACCATCCCACTTATTTTGCTCAATTAAAGCTGCTTTTGCCAGTAAAACTTCTAACTGTCCTTTATTAGTAAGCTGTAAAAATTTCTCGCCATTTTTTGAAAAAACTTTTATTGTCCCTTGTTTGCCCAGGTTAGACAACATAGACGCGTAACCCTTATTGCTAAAACCTCTTTGCTTTTTTGTCCATTCATATGGAGTTTCAAAAGGCAAGGGTAAAAGTTTAGAAGCTTCTTCCAAAAAAAATAAAAAATTATTGACAAATGTATTTATCTTTTTAGGCATACATTACCCTACTATAATAACGCACGGCCGTGCGTTTTGCAAGTATTTTGATTCTTGCTATAATAATTTTATGCATAAAGAAACCTACGTAGCCGGCTGCAGAGCCAGCGGAAAATTACATATTGGCAATTATTTAGGCTTGGTCAAAGACTTGCTTAAAACTCAAGAAACAGAAAATTTACAACGCTTTTATTTTATTGCAGACCTTCACGCTTTAACTACTCCTTTCGAGCCAAAAGAATTAACTCAAAATACCTTAGAGGTTGCGGCAAGTTATTTGGCTCTCGGCATAGACCCAAACAAAACCGTATTTTTTGCTCAAAACCAGGTTATGGAGCATGCTTACTTAGCCTGGATTTTTAATTGCATTACCCCCCTTTCGGAACTTGAAAGAATGACTCAGTACAAAGACAAGGCTAAACAGCATAAACAAAATATAAATGCCGGGCTTCTAACCTACCCTGCTTTAATGGCGGCCGATATATTGCTTTATAAACCAAGCAGTATTCCCGTAGGCGAGGACCAAATACAGCATGTAGAACTAGCCAGAGTTGTAGCCAGAAAATTTAACAACAAATTCGGCCAAACTTTTCCGGAACCGAAAACTTACCTTAGGAAACCGTTAAGAATAATGTCCCTTTCAGATCCAAACAAAAAAATGAGCAAGACCGGAGATGAAGCATTGCTGTTAGATGATTCACCCGAAGAAATAGCGCGTAAACTAAAAAAAGCCGTAACCGGTTCTTCCCCAGACGGCAAAAACCCAGGCGCGGAAAACCTTATGTACTTACTAGAGCATTTTGGCAAGGCGCCGGAAATAAAATACTTTAAAGAAAAACAGGAATTTGGCAACCTGCAATACAGCGAGCTAAAAACCAAACTTGCGGAAGATATAACTAACTACTTTGCGGAATTTAGGGAAAAGAAAGCTGAATTACTATCGCGTACAGACTACTTAGCCCAAGTCCTAGGCGATGGCGCGCGCAGCGCCCGCGAAGTCGCCTCTGCTACCCTGCTTGAAGTTAAACAAAAAATTGGTCTTTTATAAACATTTGCCCCTGCTTTATGCGGGGGTTTTTGTTTACAAGAGAAAGGAGGCTTAAATGTCGGTTTGCGCGACACATGTTTTGGTGGTTACATTCCACAACCGCGCCCAAGCCGGCGCGTACAGAAACAACCTCAACTGGCCAACAAATTTTGGCCTAACCCCACACCCAACAGCCAGAAGCATTCTTGAAGGCAACACGCTTTTGATCGCAGTGATGGACGGACAGCTTAGAATGCCCGAAGGTAGCGGAAAAAACTCGGGAGTCAAAAGTTGCGAACTGGTGGAAAACCAAAATCCCGCATGGGTGACCAACTTGCTCAAAAAGAAACAAAAGTACCGAAATAAGCAAGGGGATCGCAATGCTAACTAAAGTAATACCCTGGAAGGAAGTTTGGATTTTGGAGATAGTAACCTGTTCCCCAGAAGACGCAAATCTACTGGCTACCTCCATTGAAGACGTTGTGAAGATGAAAAAACCGTGGACGGTATTTCGCCTTCTCTCCAGAGCTCGCGTTACAGTCAAGGATAGCAGAGTTTTCGCAAAGGTGTACTTTACGATTCAAAACCTGCACCAAACACGCATCAACTGGTGGGTATTGGACGCTCAAGCGGTACGCTTACACAACACCTGGCATTTACAAGAGGCTATGAGCGACCCAACGCCTCTGCTGGTGTACCCCTCGGCAGCTTGCCGGCAAGCACGCATTTAGGCGGCAGTCGTACCCCACGACTGCCATCTCTCTTTTTTTATATTAAGCTTTTTATAATTTTTTTGGTTTCTTCCGGGTCTTTAACTTTTTTATAATCTACCCCGGTCTTTACTACCGCGTAGTCATTGCCTCCCGGAAATATAGCGTCCCCAACAAACAGCATATCTTGAATTTTCACGCCTAAATATTTTTCTATTTGGTGAAGGCCATAACCCTTGTCTATGCCTTTTTTGGTTACGTCTATAGATGTATGCCCTGCCGCATGGACTTCCAAATTACCCACGTATTTTTTTAAATGTTGGGCAATTTTTAATTTAAGCGACGTATTTTTGTCGCGCCACTGATTTTTTAGCTCTATCCCCTTTTTACCCAATGCCTTAACCACGTCCTGCCCTAAAGCCGACCAGGTCACCTGGCTGCCGCGGTTTTCTATGACCTTGCCGTAAGTTTTTTCCGGATTTTTATAATTTATTTCTTTATATACTTTTTTAAAAGCTTCGCGGATTTTTTTTACTTCCGCCTTGGTTAAATTATGCGCGTAGACTTTTTTCCAGCCTTTCTGATATTTTAAAAAGGTTGTGGCCGTAGTCGGAAACAAAAAAAGATTATGGTATAAATTTTTTGGGATTTTTAACTGGCTTAAAAATTGGTGTTTAAATAATTGCAATTTCCCGCCGCCGATTATGGCGACTTTTTTTACCTCCAATAAACGCTTAACTAACTCTGCCATTTCTGCGTCCATTTGTGCCTTAGTCGGCGCAAGTGTACCGTCTAAATCAAAGACTATAAGTTTTTTTGAATATAAATTCATAAATTATTTTCTTTTCTTCATAATATTTTCGTAATGAAGATACGCTTTGTAAATTTGTTCCGATGTTCCTTTAACGCTTGAACTAAGTTTATTATTTTTTGTAGGAAATATAATTTTTAATGCATTTCCTTCTTCTAACTCAGTTGTTATACCTAAAGCATTCAGTCTTTGGGATAAAAACCCAATTGGGGTCTTAGGGTTATGCTCTTTGTTTATAAGCAAACCTGCTTTACGCAATGTTGAATGCAGCCTCTCCAGTGTTTCAAACGGCACATTTTCAATTCTGGCTAAAGAAATGTTGTTATTTATAGGTTTTTCCCCTAAAAATCCATTTTGATTTTGTTCAAATTTATTCATATTTATTATTTTAGCATAAAAAAACAAGCTAGATTTTGTCTAGGCGCCAAAAAACTTAAATATTTTAAGTAACCTTGTTTGAAATAAAAAGCCCTATACGGCTTAAATTTTGGGCGGCCCTGAGTTCTTCACTCAGAACCGCCCCTCTATAGCATCCTGGCAGACGCTTATTTACGCCTCGCATTCACCCAAACTACAAAAGCGTAAAATGCACGTCTATTTGCGTAACCACCTCAACCGCTTCCCCGTTAAGGAGCGTTGGGCGGTAAACCCACTGCTTTACAGCATCTATGGCAGCGGGCACCAGCAACGCATGACCTGACACAAGCCTTAGTTCCGAAATAGTGCCATCACGGCGAATGACTGCCGTAAGACGCACTAATCCCGAAACCCGACTCGCTTTGGCTAGCTGCGGGTAAACTGGCTTTGGCTGACGAACCAATTGCGCAGCCATTACCTCACCTCCCCTTCTTACCCTTACGGGCTCGGAAGGTTCAGCTTTTGGCTCTGGCTTTGCTTCGGTAACAGGCGGCGGCGAAACGTTGACAACATTTCCGCAAACTTCTGCAGGGCAACCTCTGTCCCCGGGCTTACCACTACCTGGATTATCGGTATGTCCATAAGCCACTTCCGGCGCCCCGAGATCTCTGTCATTTATTTCCGCCACCTGCGCGGGAATTCTTGACGGAGCCCGAAACACCTTAGTCGGCTTACTAACAACCACCCAAGGCTGCTCGGAAGCTTTAGAAATCCCTGCCCTATTTTGCTCCACAGTAGCCGGCTGTTTTGCCGGCAACTGCTTCAGCTCAATGGGCAAGTAAATTTTTTCTTTCTGCCTTACGGTTTTAACCCCGCCCTTGACGCTGCTGGCCAAAACCAACAACGCCAAAACAGCCATTACCACTACCACAGCCATTGGAAAACTCCACCGGCTGCCGGTTTTAAAACGAACCTCATTTTCGAACATCTTCTTAACCCTCCTAACAGGTTTTAAAGATGCCCACTTAAGACCAGCTGTTCCACCTCTATACTCCTCTTGGCGCTCAGTGCTTTAAGGATACCGTTTCTTCCGGTGAGAGGATGGCCTTGGTCCAAAGTTTGCGCAGGGGGTTTTTAGCCCCGTAGCTTTCTTTGCTTTAAGCATACACCCGTAATATTTTTAGTCAAATCACTCTTTCCTAAAACCCAAAATTCCTCTACAATACTCTACGGTGGAAACACTACAGATGCCTACAGAACGTGTAGTTATCTGTATATCCGTATTTATTTGTAACCCGTAAAGTTTATGAGTTTTAAAATCGGCATTGTGGGCTTGCCAAACGTAGGCAAAAGCACCCTCTTTAACGCCATTACCAAAAGTAAAGTCGAAGCCGCTAACTACCCGTTTGCCACCATAGACCCAAACGTAGGCGTGGTTGCCGTGCCCGACAAAAGGCTAGCCAAGCTAGCTGAATTGGAAAAATCAGAAAAAGTTGTGCCAACCACCATAGAATTCGTAGACATAGCAGGCTTGGTTAAAGGCGCAAGCACGGGCGAAGGCTTGGGCAACAAATTTCTTTCTCATATTCGTGAAGTAGACGCCATAATGGAAGTAGTACGCTTTTTTGAAAGTAAAGACATTATTCACGTAAACGGCTCGGTTGACCCAAAGCGCGATATGGAAACTATTGGCATAGAACTGCAATTGGCAGACTTGCAAAACATAGAAAACAGACTTAGCACACTCGCCCGCCAGGTAAAGAGCGGCGAGCGCGAAGCTGTAATTAAAAAAGGAATTTTGGAAAAATATAAAGCCGCGCTTGAAAAAGGCGAAATGGCCAATACAGTTACCCTGACCGATGAAGAAAAAGAACACAGTAAAGACATTCAGCTGCTTACTACCAAACCTATAATGTTTGTGGCGAATGAAAAGTTTGATTTAGATAAAAAAAACTACGCCTCCAATGACGTCATTCTGAGGCCGAGTGCATCCGAGGCCGAAGAATCTCTTAAAAGCAAGGAAGGGATCCTTCACGCCTCGCAAAGCCTCGGCGTTCAGGATGACGCCGGTATGATTATCATCGACGCTCAATTAGAATCTGAACTCGCCGAACTCGATGACGCCGATAGACAGCAATATTTAAAAGAACTCGGACTACCCGAGTCAGGGTTAGACAAAATAATTAAACAGGCCTACAAAACTTTAGGCCTTATAACGTTCATAACCGCCGGGCCAAAAGAAAGCAAAGCCTGGACATGTACTGCCGGCTCAAAGGCGCCTCAAGCGGCGGGCAAAATCCACACTGACTTTGAAAAAGGCTTCATACGCGCAGAAGTTATACAATGGGACAAGCTCCTTGAAGCGAAAGGGTACGCGGGTGCAAGAGATAAAGGATGGTTAAGAGTTGAAGGTAAAGAATATATAATACAAGATGGCGATGTGGTACACTTTCGCTTCAATACTTAGGGCTCCCGAAAATTAGGAGCCCGAGTCCTCCGCCAATACTTGGCGTGACGAGCACGGATTTTTGGGAAGAGGAAGACTTCTGAAGCCTGTGATTTTTGGCTAAAAGCCAAAACGAACGGGCGGAAGCAAGTCTGACGAGAAGATGGTGATGTAGTGCATTTTCTGTTTAACGTTTAATTAACAAAAAACACACGACCCCCCAAAATTCATAATGAACCCTGGGGGGTCTCTGCTATAGTTGACTCACTTCTTGAATGGTGTTGGTGGTGCGGATTTGCCCACTGAAGACGCGCGCGCGATCTGATGCTGGTCGTACCAGCTCAAAAAACCATAGCCAAGCACCAGAAATGAGCACATGACAAGACTTAGCACGGACACAGGCATCAGCCCATGATCTCTGTCTTTACCCACGTGCTTACTTTGTGTAAGCAGGCCTTGGAAGATCAAAAAGGAAAATCCCCCGGTAAAACAGAGCAGCAGGAGCGAATACTCCATACTAGTGCCGCCAGACATCTGACGCCAAACAAAAGGCGCAAAGCACAGCAGGGCGCCAGCCAAAGTCCTTATTACATCCTTACCTGGATCGTCTTTCTTGATTGTGTTCTGAAAAAATAACCAGCCTGCCACCAGTCCACACACCACGACACAGAGCGGAAGCCAACCAAACGTATTCAACGTATCCACAAAGAAACCTCCTTCTCATTTTACTCCACCAAAAATCTAACCCCGTCGTCAGAACGGGGTCGAATACTCCTAGGAAAAGTTTAAATTAAATGCCAATTTTTGTCTATAGACAAAAAAATTGGTGTGCACAGCCCATTGTACACACCAAAAGAATTCGAGTATTTCTACTCGATTGACTACTTATTACGAATCCACTTATTCCCCATGACAGTGAAGCGTAACAACTTTCTCGTACTAACGGTTGTTACCGTGATACGATAATCTTCTGCGGCCGGACCGCAACGGTCATCCCAACAGACCGCCGTCTTTCCGGCTACGTAGCCAAGGCGGAGCTGTGCTGTCTGTTTGACGGTTTTTACTCCTTCCGGAGCCCAGACATGCTCCTCGAAGTAAATCTCCAAAGAATTTTCAAACTCAGCCACGCACGCCTTGGAGAGAGTTGTTGGTGCCTGCCCTGAGCCAAATTGGCTCAGAACCAGGAAAACTAAGCATAGTAGTTTATTCATCCTTGTAATTAAGGTGTATTAAATCATATTTAAATAAAAAAGTCAATAGACAAAACCCCCTATAATTGCTATAATTTGTAAACAATTAATCATATTCCCTACCCTATTCTGGGCAGGGATAGAAAGGAAATCTTTCTATGCCAAAGTATGAACTTATGTACCTTTTAGGGTCACATGTAGCTGACACAGACGTGCCGGCTATTTCCCAGAGAGTACTAAAACATATTTCGGACTTCCAAGGCACAGACGTCAAGGAAGAAAACTTAGGTAAGAAAAAACTAGCCTACCCAATTAAAAAAACCCGCAACGGCGTATATGTTGTGGTGAATTTTAATATGGACGGCAAAAAAGTTAACGAACTCGATGCCCGTATTCGCACCCAAGAACACGACATTATTCGTTACATTTTAGTTAACCAAGACGAGCATATTAAACGCCTGGCTAAAGACAAAGTCGCGCAAGCCAAGCTTTCAAAACGCACCGTCGAAACTAACGCGGAAGTGGCAAAGGCTATGCCTATAGAAAAAGTTAAAGAAGAAAAGCCTGCATTAAAACTTGAAGACATAGACGACGCGGCTTTGGACAAAAAAATCGAAGAAGCGTTAACTGAGGACTTAACGAAATAATTTTTAAATTTTTAATTTTGTAAATTATTTAAAAATTAAAAATTGATAATTAAAAATTTCTAAAACTTATGGACTTAAACAAAGTTATGATAATAGGCCGCTTAACACGCGACCCTGAACTTAGAACCATCCCTTCCGGCGCCAGTGTCTGCCAAATGGGCGTAGCGACCGGCTACGTTTATACCAACCAGCAAACCGGCCAGAAAGTTGAATCTACTGAATTTCATAACGTGGTCCTCTGGCGAAAGCTGGGTGAAATTGCGGCTCAGTATTTAAAAAAAGGCGCCAGGGTTTACATTGAAGGGCGCCTTCAAACTCGTTCCTGGGACGGGCAGGACGGGCAAAAACGCTACAGAACCGAAATAGTAGCCGATAACATGATAATGCTGGGCGACCGCCCGGCAGGATCAGCTCCTTCTGGTTCTTTTGCTCCGGCTGCTGCTAAACCCGCATTTGCGGCCGCTTCCCCTGCCGCAGCCCCAATGCCTACCAATTCATCCTTCGGAGCTTTAGCGAAGGAGGAAGAACTGCCGACCATAGACCAAGGCAGCGACGAAGGAGTAAGAGTAGAAGACATTCCATTTTAGAATTAAATAAAATTAAGTAAAATTTATTAATTAAGTAAAATTAAACTGCATTTTTGTATTTCAATTTTATTTAATTTTACTTAATTTTGATCAATTATTAAATTCATTTATGCGCCCTAACAACAACCATTACAACAATCGAAACAGCAGGGATTCCCAGCCTGCGGTTAAAAAACAGTGTTATTTTTGCTCCAACAAAATGACCACTGTAGACTACAAAGATACAGCGGTATTAAGACGCTTTATGACCCCTCATGCAAAAATTATGGGTCACAACAGAACCGGATCTTGCCCAAAACACCAAAGAATGGTGACTTTGGCACTTAAACACGCCAGACACATGGCGCTCTTGCCGTTTGTAAGCGCCTAATTTACTGAAAAAAATTAAATAAAATTAATCAAAATTGACAAAATTTTGATACAGCAATTTTTGCTCATTTTTGTCAATTATGTCATTTTTGTCATTTCACTTATGGATTTAAACGACTTAAAAATCGGCACCATAATCTTATGGGAAAACCAGCCGGTGCAGGTTATTTGGTCTAACCGCATGCGCACAGCGCAAAGAAAACCGGTTATGCAGACCAAATTAAAAAACGTAATTACCGGAAAAGTTTACGAATACTCCTTCAAATTTGGCGAAAGCATTGAAGAGGCAGACGTTGAAAGGGAAAAAGCCAGCTTTCTTTACGCAGATTCAGAAGGTACGCACTTTATGAACCAAACCACCTTTGAACAGGTAGACATAAATAAAGACGTAACAGAGGAGCAGGAAAAATTCTTAAAAGAAGGCATGGAAGTTTCCATTCTAAAATTTAACGGCAACCCCGTTTCAATAGAACTGCCTATAAAAGTTGAGCTCAAAGTTACCCAGGCTCCCCCCGACACCAAAGGCAACAGCGGCGGCAATGTAACTAAACCTGTAACCTTAGAAACCGGCCACGTGGTAGACGTACCAATGTTTATAAAAGAAGGCGACATATTAAAAGTAGACACAAGAGACGGCCAGTACGTGGAAAGGGTAGCGCAATAAAAACCGATCAACACGGACACAAAAACAGACTAACACGGATCTAAACTCCGTGTTTTTCTGTAAATATCCGTGGTCGTTAGTTTATTTCCAGTTCAACAATTTGCGGCATGTGATCAGAAACGTCAACATCGGGCTGTATGTGCGACAAAATTTTAATATTTGGCGTTACAAAAACCATATCAACTACAGCGTGTGCGTAACCTGTAGTAACAAAATCTTTATAATTTGGATTAAAAGAAGTTATGCGTTCGTCCTTAAAAATATTTACAAATTTTTCTTCAAGCAAAGCCACCGATTTTGTTCTTTGCGGTTTAGACAAATCCGCTTTACCGTTAATTTCCGGATACACCCTTTCATTTAAATTAAAGTCGCCTGACAAAATTACCCGCTCTTGACCCTTTAACTCTTTAAGCACAATATCTATCATATTCAGCCTTCTGTCGGTATCTGCCCCATGTTTGCCCCATATACCGTGAATGTTTCCCACGGTTAGCAAAGTATTATTTACATTAATTTCACAAACCAAAAGACCGCGAGTAAATTCCTCATTTGGCAAACTGTTGTCCCATTCCCGAAACGGGCGGTCAAAAAAAACTTTCTTGCTATTTTCTATAGGAAACCTAGACAAAATCAGGTTGCCAAATAGCGCGGGCGGATTAAACCTTTTGTCTAAAACTAAAGGAAAATACTCGCTGTATTTTAAACCCAACTCTCTTTCTAAAATAACTTTAGTCTGATGCTTTAAAGACAATTTTTCCGCATTCTCATGGTGCATTACTTCCTGCAAAACCACAATGTCAGCTTTTTGTTCTTTTAAAAATTGCAGGGTACTTTTAAAAAGCTCCCCCATCCAAATATTCAAATTAATATACTTAATAATCATCCCGTTAGAAATTTATTTACTTTTAAATTATATTTATTTTAGTATATAACAAATTAAGAAATAAAATCTAGTACCAAATTATTTCTAACGGGATACAAAAACCCTTCCCGCAAGGGAAGGGTTTTTGTAGTATTTAGTTCTACTAATATAGCCTTGAGTCATTACTCACCATTTGGCTTAAAATAGGTCTTTGAAAATCAAATAGGTTGGCCGGAACAACAAAGCTGCTTTGTCCCCTGTTGTTTATAAACACATCCCAGGTTGGCACGGGTATTAGTCCGTCCTGATGAACAAAATATATTGCCTGGCCACTTTGTACCCAACTGCCCCACGGGTGTGAAGTGTTTGCGCTGTTAACTACATAACCGCTGTCTGAAAGACCGGTATAGCCGGTAGTTAAAACATTGCTGAATTTAAAGCCTAAGCCAGTAAACGCAGAAGCTGAAGCAAAGCCGCTTTTTTGCCCGCGGTAAACTATATACACGGTTCCGTTTTCTTTTATAAGCTGGCCGTTTGGGTAAGTACTAATCCCCAACACTCCACCGCTTCCGCCTATGGTAAAGTTGGCGCTTGAGTTACGGCCATAAGTGTCGGACACTCTAACAGTAAAGCTTGAGTAACTGCTATTTTGCGGTGTTCCATACAAAAGTCCGCCGGTACTTAAATACAGCCCGCTTGGCAACTGCCCGCTTGTAACTTGGAAATTGTACGGCGCTTGCCCGCCTGAAACCTGCAATTGGTAATTATAGTATTGCCCAATTACCAAGTTGGGCAAATTAGTTGAATTAAAATACAAGTTGCCGCCGCCATAATACCCGCCACTTACATTTACAGTCAAAGTACCGCACCCGTACGGACTATTTTGGCAAACTACAATAGCGCTGGTCCCCTGGTTATAGGCATACAAATTAAGAATATTGGAAGAAAGATTTGCCGACACAACTGAAGAGTTGCTGTTGCTGGAAATATAATAAGAACCATTGCCATAAACAGTAACCGTTGTACTTTGTCCGGAAGTTAAATTTAAATAATTCTGACTAAAAGTAATTGCGCTTCCGCCGTAGCCGCTGACGGTTACAGAAATATTTCCGCACACTGAACTATTGCCGGTTTGGCAAACCATTACGGTGGTATTGCCGCTGTTTTGAGCTGTTATAGTTAACTGGCTGCCGTTAATGGTTGCGCCAGCCACAAAAGAATTACTGTTACTGGAAACATAATACCCACTATAATACCCGCCTGAACTGTAAATATTTACATTGGTGGTTTGTCCTGAGGTCATATTTACACTGCTGGGACTAAACCAAATATTGTTGTAATTAGACGAACCGACTGTAACATACAAGTTTACACAGGAACTGGTGTTGTATTGGCAAACTAATACGGTACTGCTCCCTACCGACATACCGGTCACGGTTAGCAAACTGCCGGAAATACTTGCTTGTACATTGTTGTAATTACTATTAGACGAAATATAGTAAGCACCTAAAGCTGAGTTGTTGCTATAAATATTTATATTTTGTGCATTGGAAACACTTACATTAACAGAAGATTGACTTAGCCATAAATTACCTGAGGCGGAATTGCCGGAAACAGTTACATACAAATTTCCGCAAAAACTTAAAGAATTATGACATACTACGATTGTTGCACTGCCGGTTTGATTGGCGTACAAGTTCATAACTGTACCGGAAACAGAGGCCGAGACTACGTTTGAGTTGGAATTGGAAGAAATATAGTAACTGCTTGAGCCGTACAAGCCGGTGGCATACGCGCTGCTATTTATGGAAACAGCCAAACTCTGGCCTACGTACATACTAGGACTGCTCGGACTAAACCAAATATTGCCGCTATAAGAGCCGCCGCTTACAGTTACATAGACATAACCGCAAGCACTAGAACCGCCGCTTTGGCAAACTGTGATTGTGCTTGACCCATTAGCTAGGCCGTAAAGGCTTAAGCTGCTGCCGGAAATGGTAGCTGAAACAACCGAAGAATTCGAGTTATTGGACACATAATAGCTGCCGTAATAAAAATAAGGCTGGTAAATAGACACTGAAACAGTCTGGCCTACGCTTAGGCTTGGGTTTGCTGGACTAAAAGTAATTCCGCCCACGCAATTTTGGCCGTAGCCGCAAGAATTATAACCTAACTGGGCTATATTGGAATCTAAACCATTAACTGTAACTTTAAACTCAGCGTTTCCGTTAATTCCGGGGTTTAAGGAGGTGTTCAAATAACCGCTGCTGTCTGTCTGGCCAATGCTGTCTATAGAAGTTGACCACAAGCTGCCTCCGGCGCTTCTGGCATATAAAATAACTCTGGAATTCGGATCAGCGTTAGATACATTAAAGGTTAAATTGCTTCCGCTCTGCCCGGAAACGGACAACGAAGGCGTTCGGCCATAGTAATATTGGGCAGAAACCGGAGTTGCAAAATTAGCCCCTAGTAATGCAAAAATTGCTGTAAACAAGCCAATTTTGAAGTATTTCATATATTTAAAATTAATATTTAATAGCATTATATTATGGCTCCAAAAACCAGAGTTGTCAATGTTTATCAAGTTTTTTTAGCCTAACGATTTAATAAAACCAAAATACTTTTCACCCCTTCACCTATTTCCACCAAAGCATTTTTAGAAAAATTACCGCAAGATTCGCCAATAGCAAAAACTCCGGGCATGGAACTTTTTTGGTCGCCATCTATTTTTATTTTTCCGTTTTGCATTTTTTGGGTTATTGCATCAAATTCCAAACTGCTTTTACCTGTAGCAATAACTACATTTTTAGCGTAATAAAGACTCCCGTTCTTAGCCTCCGCACTAAAACTAACAATATTTTTTTCTAAATTTATAATTTCCGTTTTGTCTTTTACCTCAATTAAATTATTTTTAACTAATTGCTGAAATTTTTTTGCCAAATTCTTCAGGCTAAAAAATCCTAATATTTCCTGCTCGGACTTTGGTTCGTAAATGTTTTTGGTCACTACTAAAATTTTAAGGCTAGCCTCTGCCGCAGCCGCGGCGGCGGCCATCCCGCCAGGCCCTGCCCCAATAATAATTACATCGTACATAATAGTGAGTAGTTGGTAATAAATAGTTGGTAGCCAAACACATCTAAATTATAACATCAAACAAAAAACCCGGGCTTGCCCGGGTTTTTTTATTGCACTGACTTACCAAAAACTACTGCATTTTTTCCATAATTCTCTCCGCGGCTAAAATGTATGCTGCGTTGCGGAAAGTTGTGTTGTATTTTTCTTTCTTTTCCAGCACATCGGCAAAAGCTTGCTTAATTTGTTTAGACAATTTCTCTAAAACCTGTTCTTTGCCCCAAACTTCCGAGTTCATATTCTGATACCACTCAAAGTACGATACGCAAACTCCCCCGCTGTTAGCCAAAATGTCGGGAATAACGGCTACATTATTTTTTGCAAAAATTTCATCCGCTTCCGGGGTGGTAGGACCGTTTGCCATTTCGATTATAAATTTAGCCTGAACTTTGCCCGCATTGTCCGCTGTTAAGACATTTTCCAAAGCGGCTGGAACCAGTACTTCTACCGGCAATTCCAAAAGCTCGGCATTTGTAATATTTTTACTGCCTGCAAAATCTTTTAAAGAACCGTTTTGCTTTTTAAAAGCTAAAACACTTTCTACATCTAAACCGGATTCGTTATAAATTCCGCCCTTAGAATCGGAAAGCGCGACGACTTTATAGCCTTTTTGCGCAGCCATTTTAGCAAAAAAAGTGGCTACGTTTCCCAAACCCTGTATGGCAATGCTCGCGCCCAAAGCTACATTTAGCTTTTTAGCGACTTCTTCAAACACGTAAAAGCCTCCAAAACCGGTAGCTTCTTCCCTGCCTTCGCTGCCGCCCTTGCCCACGGGCTTACCCGTAAACACGGCTTCAGATTTTTCGTTTTTTGTAATTTTTCTGTATTCGTCCACCATCCAGTTCATTATTTGCCCGTTGGTATTTACGTCCGGAGCCGGCACATCGAACTCGGGTCCCAAAACCGGATACATTTTTTTAACCCATCCGCGGGACAATTTTTCCAGCTCGCTTTCTGACAGTTCTTTTGGGTTAACAATAATTCCGCCTTTGCCTCCGCCAAAAGGCACGTTAACTACCGCGTTCTTAAACGACATCCAAAAGCTTAGAGCGCGCACTTCGTCTAAATTTACGTCTTGGTGGTAACGAATACCGCCTTTATAGGGGCCGCGCGCGTTGTTGTGCTGACTTCTAAAACCCTTAAAAATTTTCTGCTGCCCGTTGTCCATTAAAACCGGTATGCTTACTTCTACGTATCTATCCGGTGACATAAGCTGTTCGATTTTATTTTTTTCCAAACTGGCAATTTCTGCCGCCTGGCTTAACTGCTTTCTTGCGCTATCAAAAGGATTCACCATAAAAATATTATATTAATTTAGATTTCTGGGTTATTTGCTCATTTACCCTTGAAAGATTATACACTGAGAATAATAAAATTGCCATACCCAGCAATTGAACCATATTTAAAGAGGTATTTTGGGTAATCCAGCCCATTTTAAAAGAAACATAGTTGACCAAAACCGCAGCCAAAGGAAAACCCAGTTCTGCTATTGTTGCCACCGAAGCTTTGGTAGTCTGCAGACCTTTGTAATATACAAACAACGAAACTACGCCGGAAGTAATAGCAATAATAAACAAAAACAGCCAGTCTTTGCCGGTAACACTAGCAAGGGGCGGAATGCTTTTTTGCCAAAAATTTAAAATTAGCAAAAATACAAACGCCGCGGAAAACCTTAAAGCTGTCATAACTTTAAAATTCACGCTGGAAAGCATATAACGGCCCATAACTGTGCTGCCACCCCAAAAAAATGCGGCGACTAAGGCAAGCAAAACTCCCATTACATTCGGATTTAGCTTTTCGCCCGGAAAAAGTTCCGGCTTAAGGCCACCAAAACTTATAAAGTAAGCTCCTATTAAGGCAATAGTCGCCCAAATCCAAAAATTTTTGTTTCTTCTTTCGCCTAGCAGGCTGGCAGCCAGGCCAATGGCTATTAAAGGCTGGAGTTTTTGCAGCAGTATAGCCACGGAAGGATTAACATAATGAAAAGCTTGGGTAAAAGCTATACTGGCTAAAGCGCTGCCGCCAATGGCAATAAACAATACAGCCCCCCACTCTTTCTTTGTTAGATGCTTAAGATCTTTTAAATTTAACAACAAAATTGGCAGTACGACCAAAACGTCAAAAAAATGCTCTACCAAAACTATAAAATTACTGGAAAGCCCTTGGGTTAAATGAGCCCGAAAGGGCGCGTCTGTCGCCCACAGCATAGCCGCAATAAAAATAAAGTATGTTCCGTATTTGCGCATATAGATAGAATTAGAAATTTATATACTATAATTTTACTACTAAAATATTGTTGACCTTGATAGTTTTTCTATCTGATTACCAGTATTATATAACTCAACCTTAGTAGCATTCAAACCGGGTAAATAATTTTTTTCAAGGGTTCTTAGCCAATCTTGTTTTGTTTCGCCAGTTTTTATAGATAGTCGATTTATTAAATTAAGTATTAAATCTTGGAATATTCTTAATTTTCTTGCATCTTCAATCTTAAAACCTATTTCTGTCCCCCTTACTGTTGCGGGCTTATAAATAATTTGTTCCATTATTTCACGCTGGTCTTTGTCGTTTACATCAGCTTTTACTAAAACATCACATATTTTAGTTATTTGGTCTAAATATAAAGCTGTTTGATCATTTTGCTCCCCAGAATTCAATGAGCCTATTAATCCCCAGTTAACGGGCGGACAGTGGGTATAAACTTCAGAATCCAACTGCTTGTACATATTTACCAACTCTTCTTTTGTAATGATTTCTCTGCCAGGAAGTCTTGCAATAACACGGTAAATAATTTCTCTAAAAATATCTGTAGTTAACTCTTGTGATTCGTAATCCCCTGCGGTTTTGTCTTTTTTTGCTCTTACCCAATCATCAATCCTTTTTTTTAATTTTATAAGCTGAACATTTCTTTCTTCAGAAGGAAACTCTAGCAAAGCGTCAATAACAAAATGCGCGGCACCGGCAAATTGCGTATCCCACTTTTCCCTTAATTCCGTTCGTTGTGCCAATAATAGTTCCCGCCCTCCTGACGCCTCTAACTCTGCCATATTTTTTTCTTTAAATTTAAAATGTTTTTTATATCCCTATGTATTTGCTCTATTAATTCCAATTCACTTTTAAACTTTTTAAACGGCCTTAAGTATATACCCAGGTATATACTTAATTTTTTTCCATATAAATTGCCTTTAAAGCCTATTAAGTGCGCTTCGAGCTTAGGTAAACCACGACGATCAACAGGACCGATTACTATAGCTGCGGGACGTGATTGATAATTGTTAATTGATGACTGATAACTCACAGCTCCTGCCCAAATTCCCAATTTGACCTTCAATTTATCTTTTACATACTGCCTGCGGTCTATATTGGCCGTGGGAAAACCTAGCTTCCTGCCATAACCGTCACCACGAATAACTTTGCCGGTTAGTTGGTAGTTGGTAGTTGGTAGTTGGTAGATCTTGTTCATTAGGATTTTGCTACATACTACATACTACTTACTACTTTCCTCATGTTCTGCCAAATATTTCTCTACGTCGAGTGCCGCCATACAGCCCATTCCGGCTGCGGTTATGGCCTGCCTATAACGCGGATCATTCACATCGCCGGCTACAAAGACTCCCTCTATATTAGTATGGGTATTGTGCGAAACATTTATATAACCCTTTTGGTCAACTTCTACGCCTGCCTCTGCAAAAATTTTCCCGTTTGGCGTATGGCCAATAGCCACAAAAAACCCGCCGGCCTGGATTACCTCTTCCTGCCCGGTTTGGTTGTGTTTAATTTTAACCCCCTCAACTTTGTCCTGGCCTAAAATATCTGTAATAATCGCATCCGCAATAATTTTAATTTTTGGGTTTTCTTTTACCCGATTAAGCATAATTTTAGAAGCTTTAAACTCCGGCCGACGATGGATTAAAGTCACTTTTGTCGCAAAGCGGGTTAAAAAGCTAGCTTCTTCCATGGCGCTGTCTCCGCCGCCGGCTACAACCAAGTCCTTGCCTTTAAAGAAAAAACCGTCGCAAGTCGCGCACGCCGAAACGCCTTTACCCCTAAGCCTTTGCTCGTTTGGTAAATTAAGCCAGTTAGCATCTGCTCCGGTTGCGATTATTATGCTTTTGGCCAAATATTCATTCTGTTCGGTTCTAACAACAAAAGGCTTTTTGCTAAAATCCACTCCGGTTACATTTTCCTGCTTTATAACCGTGCCAAACCTTTCTACCTGCTTCATCATATTATCCATTAACTCAGGACCCATTATGCCGTTTACAAAGCCCGGGAAATTCTCCACCTCGGTTGTCTGCATAAGCTGGCCACCCGGATTTAAACCCGCAATAACCAAAGGCTTTAATTCCGCTCTGGCGGTATATAAGGCTGCGGTAAGGCCGGCAGGTCCTGAACCGATTATAATTACATTGTGTATTTCTTGATTTGTCATAAAAAATATCCTTAATCCTTTATTTTATTTCATAAACCTTCTTAGGCCGAACATAAAGGACCAAAGATGAAGCTAATTAAATTTATTTTATCAACTTTAAAGCCTCTTGACAACTAGTTCTAAAAGGCTTATAATGGCAAGTCCTCTTGCAGTTGCAGCCAAGTCTGCGCCTGTACAGGGGAAACAAAATAGGAGGGACAGATTATTCATACTCGTATAAACTACGGGTAAGAAAGGAAACTTATGAATCTGTTCCTGATAGGCACGCTTGCCTTAGTGGCCTTGCTTGTAAGCATAGGCCACAGCCAAAAGCTACACGGCTTTTTGGAAAAAAGGCTGCCAAAAAAGCAAGTAGTGCCCAAGGCCATTACCACTCTGGTAATGACCGCCCAACTGTCAGAGCTTGTAAGGACAGTTGAGCATGTGGACATAGTCCACATAAGCGCCGCCATAATGCTGCTCGCAATAATTGTGGCGACGAAATCAGGAACAGAAAGTGAACTTCATTGAGTCCGCTGCCGCGGATTGAATAACTTTCACTCAAAAGTTTCTGGTTTAAAAGGCCGCGTGTATCACATTTGTGATCCGCGGCCTTTTCTCTTGTCTTTTTGTTATCAATTATTAATTAACAAACATCAATTATTATTAACTGGATTCCAGATATTTTTTACGGTCCGATATAACCCTAGACGTAAAAATTCCGGGATGACAGCCTGTCTTTTATTCTTGTCATTTATTTATATTCTCCGAGTATAACCGGCAAATCTAAATTTTGACCGTCCCTAAGTAGGCTGACTAAAATTTGATTGCCTGCCTGGTATTTAAGCAGCATTGAATCGAGTTCGTTATACTGGGTAATTTTTTGCCTGTCCACCGCAGTAATTATGTCGCCGGGCTTTATGCCTGCAAAAAAGGCCGGTCCTTTAGCCACAACTTCTGAAATAAATGCGCCTTCGTTTAAAGGCAGCCCATTCCACTCCTGAATGCTTTTAGTAAGGCTTAAAAAACTTACTCCCAAGTACGGGTGGCTAACCTTACCCAAAGTTCTTATTTGTTCAACCGAAGCTTTTACAACATTCACGGGTACGGCAAACCCTATGCCTTGAGCGGTAGTGTCTATAGCTGTGTTCATGCCCACCACTTCTCCGGCCATGTTTATTAACGGGCCGCCGCTATTGCCCGGGTTTATGGAGGCATCTGTCTGAATTAAATTTTGCAAGCGCGGAGCCGAGGTGCCCTGCGCGTTAACAGAAATTGCACGCGAAAGTCCGGACACTACCCCCCTTGTAACCGTGTTTTGGTATTTGCCCACGGA
This sequence comes from uncultured Candidatus Saccharibacteria bacterium, assembly GCA_964483665.1. Lineage (GTDB taxonomy): Bacteria > Patescibacteriota > Doudnabacteria > UBA920 > UBA920 > JAEUSF01. The sequence goes on along the minus strand of CAZACP010000005.1, from coordinate 17,832 downwards.
GTTGCCTATGGCAAATACGCTCTGCCCGGTTTCAAGTCCGTTTGAGTCGCCCAAAACCGCCGGGGTTAAATTACTGGCTTCAATTTTTAAAAGCGCGACATCGCTATACTTGTCCCGGCCAATAACTTTAGCCGGAAAACTTGTGCCGTCGGAAAAGACCGCGGAAAATTGGCCTTGCTCGTTTTCTACCACGTGTTGGTTAGTAACAATATAACCGTCTTTTGACCATATAAACCCTGTCCCGGAAACTTCTCCGGCCTGCAGTTTTATAGCTTCGCCTTGAGTCGGTTTTATATCCCCAATAATATTTACCACGCTGGCTTTAATTTTCCTGACTGCCAATATAGCCTGTTGTTCGTCGGTTATGACTTTGTTAGAGCCGGGCTTTATAGGATTTAGTTTTATATTTTGGCCAACCGCATGGGTCGAAACCGCAATCATAGCCCCCACAAAAAACGGCAGAGAGGTCTTTAAAACGCTTTTGTAATTCATAGAATTTATTTAAATGATTGACATGATTGAACAAAATTTAAATGATTTCTTACATCAAATCTTGTCAATCTTTTAATTCTTTTAAATCTTTTCAATTTATACCGTTTTCTTTTAGCTCCCCTAAGACCTGAGTGGTAGCCAAAAGCCAGTTTTTGTTGCAGGGCTTAACATACACGCCGCACATTTCTTTTAAGGTCCAGTCTTTATAGCGCCTTTCAAGCAGCCTGTTAAAGTCCACTATCCACTCGCCATAATTGTCGTAATCTCTCCAAAGTTCATGCCCGGGCTTAACCCCTATATTGCTGCAGTTGTTGTCCACGCAATTCTTGCCCCAGCTGCTTTCCGCAAAACTAATGGCTAGAATTAGCTGCCAATGCGGCTGCCTGGCAATGGTGCCGGCGTATTCGGCAAAAGGAGCTTTTTTGCCTGTTAAATACTCCTTAATTTTTTCCGCCCTTTGATCGTACAGCTTTTCGGTCATTTGAATTCTTTTTCTTTCAAACACATTTTCCAGCTGGTCAATGGACATGGCGAACAAATTTTCGTCTGAACTGCTTAGGGTAATTTGTCCAAGGCCGTTTAGGGCGGCAACTTGTAACACGGCAGGCTGCTGGTTTTGTAAGGCGGGCGGGCTTTCGGAAAAAACAAATTCAGCGTAACTTCTGCTGGTATAGACACCTGTCCATATGCCGCTCAAATAAGTAGAAAGCAAAAGAAAAATAGACAGCCCGACACCCAATACATAGCGGCTAGGCAAAATTTTAGGCATAGCCCAAACCCTTTTTTCTGCTAATTTTGTTCTGTAACTAACAGCCGGCTTAAATGTTTGGGGTTTTTTTGTTACGGTTCTGTTACCGCTATCTGCTAAGTGCTTTTTACTGATTTTTGCTCTATGTATTACCGTTTTTGGCCTTAAAACTTTCATTTCACTTGAACTTAAAGGCCTGACAGTGGTTCTGCTGGTTATTTTTATAACCCTTTTTACTTTTTTTATGTCGCTAAACATAATTAATAAAATTAACCTAATTCATTTATTTTTTTGTTTCCAAACAAAATCATCGGCATCGGACAATTTCATTTCCGGAAAAACCTGTTTTAGTATTTTATTTACCTCACTCCTAGTAGCGGTATCTTTACTAATAAAACACGGAAAAGGCGCGTAAATTTTTTCAGAAACTTCCCAACCCGGCCCAAACAAACCAGCTTCAAAAAGCTTTTTAAAAACCTCAGGTTTTGCGGCAACAAAGGCCTTTTTTATAGGGTTTGAATGTTGAGCGTAAATCTTGCCAAAATCCTGATCTTCCACCATTCGAGTTTCATAGCCGAAAGCCACACAAACGTCAGCTCCTGCTTTTAAAGCCCTCTCAACATCTTCGGGGGTTGGCGCCAATACTGTTTCGATTGTTTTATTTTGCCCGGCTTCTTTAAACTCGGCTACCCCGGGCGCTGTTTCTATAGCCATATTTTATGAAATTATTATTATTCTTTAGTTTACCATATTTTATACTTAAAATGCCCTATATTGTAAAATTTTTCTTTGGACAATAAAACCAAATCAAAAACACCCTTTCGTTATTAACCCTTCGACTTCGCTCAGGGCAAAGAAAAATACCGAAAACTTATTTCGGTATTTTTCTTTGGTAGACCCGCTCTGTACGGCTGGAAAACTTATTTGGCTTTGGTAAGGGAAGTTTATCAGTACCTTTGTAAAGCAGAAATTATTAATGTAGTTTAAAAAATCTGACCAAGAGTCCTAATACTACTGCTGCTATTAAAAAATAAAGAAATTTTAACATCGAATAAAAGCCATCTCTAGCTTTTCCCGTATACCAGTAACCGACAAAGAATGAGGCAGCAAAAAGTATCACGGGATAAGTTAATATCGCCCAACCTTGAATATGATCTTTATTTTCTAATGCAATAAAAAAAATAACTATGGATATTATTGTTCCAAAAAGACTTATAAGATGAACTTTCTTTGATACACCCATCTTACTCTTAAACTCGCTGTCCTGTGATTCAATGCTTTCTTTATTATTCATATTTTCTTTATTCGGCACCAACTAATGGTTGAAAACTAATTTGTCTTAATTATACGCTTATTTGTAAAAAGTTTCTACACACCAAAATTTTGGAAAACCATTCCTTCATCAATAAAACCAAATCAAAAACACCCTTTCGGGTGCTATTATGAATTTAAGGTATCTGAAAGCATAGTTTTAATTGTTGTTCTACCTTTAGAAGTTTTTAAGTACATTTCGCGTCGCTTTGCATCTCTTTTTGAAACATATGCTTCGTAAAAAATTAACAACCAAGGACGGTATGGTTTTGTTGCGGTGGATAATCCATCATTATGTTCTTCAAATCTTCTTCGTAAATCTTCGGTGTAACCTATGTACAAACGGCCATCTTGGTTCCTTAGGATATATACATAATACATATAAGATTTTGGTATCCCAGTACCATACGGTACGGGATTACCACGGCACCATTCCGTGTCTATAATTTATTTTATTCAGTGATGGCTTGATCCAAAAACGGCGTCAAGCCACGCACCGAATGGTGCCGTGGTAGACCAAGTCGAGACAGGTGGAAAACTTTTCTGGCTTTGGTGAGAGAGATTTACCTCAACTTAACCCGGCTTCCGGTTTTGGACAACGTAAGTTAAGAATTCTCGTTTACGACCTTGCCCTTTTCCATCCTTACTTCGACGTCACAGTTCAATTTGCTTACAAAGTCCTTGTCGTGGCTAATAACTACAAAAGTTACCTGAGGTCTTGCTGCTTTTTCAGCATTAATAATGTTTGCAATTTCATTTTTTGTCTTTTCATCTACCGAGGCCGTTGGCTCATCTAAAAATACTAATCTAGAATTGGCATTACGTATTTTAAGCAGTATACGAGCCAAGCCAATTCTGGAAGCCTCTCCTCCAGAGGCTGTGCCCATATCACCTCTACCACCTTTTAACGGCTCATTCAAATTTTTGAATCTTTCAGCAAGGCCAACCTCTTTCAAAACATCTGAAATTTTGTCATCACCCACTTCTTCTTTAAGACCAAAAATTATATTTTTTCTGACTGTGTCTTCAAGTATATAAGGAAATTGAGGTAGGTAGCTAATCCTCGCATAAATTGAGTCTGGACCGCTTTTTTTAATTTGATCCATATCAACATGGCCGAACTCAACTGTGCCAGAGGTTGGGCGGTAATAACCAGAAATAACTTTCATTAACGTGGTTTTACCCGCTCCACTTGCTCCGCTTAGATTTGCCATTGAACCTTGAGGGATATGAAGTTCAGGAATTTCTATGATTTTTTTACCCTCAAATGCGACTTCAACATTTTTTAAATCAATATCGCTGTTCTGTACTGTATCAACACCAACACGAGTTTTTTCCTTTTCTGCCTCTTCGGCCGCATAGCCATTAAACATTAAATCCATCTCTTGAATCTCTCGAAATGCTCCGAGTAGCTGACTTTTTGAGTGAAGCATTTTAGATACTGCTCCTTGAAAGTTGCCAGAATAAATCAGCGTAGCAAAAAATTTGTCTGTAGTTGCCCCAGTGAGATAACTTACAATTCCAGCAATAATTAAATTTAATGAGCCAGAAAATTCTCTAACATTATCTCTAAGAGTATCCGAGAATTTTTTATCAGAATTAGCCAGTCTTTCTTTAGTGAGCAAAGCTTCCATTCTTGTAGCCAACTCGTCTTTCATTCCAGAAAGAATTATCTCTAAATGAGCATTTAATTGCTCAGTCATTTGGCTTGAAACATCCTGAGCCTGTTGTTTTGCCGCTCTCCTCTTACTGTGCCATGCTGTAGCTTTCTCCAGGTATTTATCTAAAGCCATCATCACCCCTGTACCAATTGCTGTAGCACCAGCTAACACGGGGCTTTTTTCATACAGCATGGCTGCGCTGGTAGTCAAAGTAACAACAGCGGGTAAAATATCAAAGCTGATTAATCTGTATATATCTTCATAACTATCTTTAGCCTCGGAAATATTAACCTTAATATCATCAACACCAAAGCTGGCAATTTGATCCGCTGGTAGTTCTGCGACATTTGTTGCAATGCTCTGCCCAATACCTTTTTCCTTACTAAAATTCTTATTAAGAAAATTCATGAATTGTTTTTCAACAATCATGGAGCTGCCAGCAGAAGCCGAAGAAAGCAATGCATAAAGCCCTACCTGTGTTACATCAATGTTACCACCTTTAAAGGCATCGGCAAGCACCATAGGAGCATAGCCGTTTATAAATGCAGGGACTAGTAACCCGGCTGATAAGGCAACATACTTAGTTTTGTCACCTCCCATGAATTTTTGAAATATCTCTCTAATTTTTACAAGTACCTTAAGGTCGTGAATAGTGAGTTTGTCCAAATCGGGCAAGCTACAAGTTTCAACAAGTTCCGTTAATTCACCATTGGTAAATCCTGCACTTAAATATTTTTCTTGGATACGCTCGACTACAGCTTTTCTTTTATCACCTTCTGCATAAAAATTTAATTTGCGATTAGCATTTTCATGTATAATTTCTCCCTCAGCTGCTTTAACATTTTTTGCAAATCTAAAAGAATTTTGAGCCATCCGGTAAGTATCAAAGTAAAGTTCCAAGGAATTGACTAAGACTTCCTCATTTTCAGACAATGGTCGTAAGCGGCTATCCGCAGTTACTACTGAAATTTGCCCTTTATTATCAATCGCCGCACGTTCAACACCCCGCGCATTTTTATAATTTGCAATTTTTACTGCAAGTTGGGCAATTTGTTGCTGAGTAAAAACTTCTACTTCTTCAAGATATTCCGATTCTTCTACCTTTGACGCAATTTGTTTGCGTATGTCTACCAACTCCTGAACCATCTCTTTAGGCAGGCGTTCGCTTCCAAAAATTTCCATACAGGCATCCTTAACATAATCCAGCTGCTCTTGTTTGGCTGTCATTAAATCACCTCGCTCTTGTTGGAGTTCAGTCTTTTTTTTATGGACAGACTTGGTTTCAAAATGGGATTCGGGTATGCTTCTTTCTCTCATAATATGGCTTTGATCTTTATAAAAAGCTAAAAAATAACGATCTTTATTATATTATAGCTGATTTTGTTTATGTTTAAAACAAAAAAGTTTTCCAGGTTCACTTGCTTGAGCAAGGTGCATTTGGAAAACCTTTAAATTTAAGCCAGATTAGTTTTCCAAATTCTCCTTTGGGTGTTCGCCGAGGTGTTGTTGGATGAGCAAGAGGCTTTTGGAAAACTCTTTTATTACTGCCGAATTAGTTTTCCAAATTCGCCTTTGGGTGTTCGCCGAGGTGCTGTTGGGTGAGCAATGGGCTTTTGGAAAACTCTTTTATTAATGCGATTTTTGATATCTGTCAATTTTTATAAGAACATCCCAAAGCTTTAAATCACTAAATAACCTAAATAAGCTACTACGGTTCGGATTTGCCATAAAAGCTTTCCACGCCATGTCCGAATCTATTTTTTTACCAGTCTCTTTCATGACATACATGTAAGAAATGGGGTCTTTCTGTTTTAGTTGATTAATAAATTTAGGTCTTAAATTTAACAACCTAGCATAAAATTTGGTACGGATTTTTAAAAGTTGCCAATCGTACTGTATTAAGTCGTCTTCAAAATATTTATTTATCAAATCAAAATTTTCATTTAAGACCTTAGGCTGGCAACAGCTAACTATTACGGCTAATGGATAATCACCATCGTATTGATTTAAATGTTCTAATAATTTTTCAGTATAACTTTCGTCAAACTTTTTCATTAATAGACCGTAAGACCTCTTTCGGTCATTAATATATGGTGAATTAAATAAGTAGGCCATTACCGTATCCTGGTATTCAGGCTCCAAAAAATCAAAAATTTCAGTTAAAAATTTGGAGGCTGCTTGTTTTTTATGATAGGAAGTAAGTGTTGCTATTCTTTCCAAAATCTCTTCAACTAATTTTGTTAAGTTTTTATTTTGTCCGACCTTTAAATCGTCTATGATTTTTTTAGTTATTAAAAAACGGGTCAGAATATCTTGCGAAAAATCTATTTGGATGAGGTCACGAGTTTCTTGTACGTTTAGGCATAACAAAAATGCTCTAAAAAGATAATAACGTTTATCTTTCTTTTCTAATGTGCCAAAATTTTTTAAATACTCACTTCTATTCATTAGCTGCTGTTTGGGTTTTTAAAAAATTGGTAATTACTAACTTTATATTTTGGAAAGGATGATTTGGATTATCCGAAGCCCAGTCCGTTTTTTCCAATTTAGCGTTGCATGTCTTGCAATTTCTGAACTCATTTATATTTGGATGTACCCAATCATATTCATGTCCGTTTGGGCAATAAATATGGGTACAGCGATATCCTTTATTACCCCAAATCGTTAGCGGCTCTTTAGGTACTTCCTGCCAAAAACCGCAGAACTTACAAGCCCTATATTTCCTCTGACCGGCTACTCGTGGCCCATAGAATCCTACCACTTCGCAAACCGGACAAGGTAGTGACTTGCCAAATGAAAAAGGACCGCTGGTAAGTTCTACTTGTATTCCAGGTGATTGCATTTCAGACTCCCATTGTTCTTCTGTAAATTCAGGATTGTCTTCTATTTTTTTGATTAGTTCGTCTTTAGTCATTATCTGTTATAACCACTTAATATACGACCATGCACCAATGGAAACCAAAAATATTCCTGTTAAGGCATAGGCCAGCTTTCTTTCCAACCATTGCGACATTTCAATACCAAAAAGTTTGCAAACTAAAATAATTAGGAGTCGGAAAGTCCAATGGGTTAAGCTCCCTATTAATTTGTGTGGTGAAGAAATGCTATTCATATAATCTAAATACCGTTTTTAAAGCCGCCTTCCTTCCCAAAGGCGGCCTTGGTACTAATAGCTATACCAGATTAATCTTTTGTGTCGCCATAACCGGGCTTGGGAACGCGCTCAACGACGTGAGTAGTGGGGTAGCGGCGTGCTTCCTCCACAGTAGTGAATTCTCCCGTCTTTGCGTCCCGGCCACGAAGGCTGGTTTTGGATTCGCTCATATAAGAGTTGGTCCTGTAGGAATTAGTTGCTTAAAGGCGTCAGATATGATAGAGTAAAACATATCACAGCTTTCTCTTGCATAGCTAGCTTTTCGAAGAAATCGATCAGGGTTTTTCGGGAAGGATAGCCCCTTCTCCGATTTAAACGCCCAAAAAATCCGCTAAATTTTAGCGGCTTTTTTTGACTTTTAAAATATTGGTAAAAACATCGGCTTTACCGTTCAAACAGATAATTAAAAGTGTATTATTTATGTTAGTTTTATTCATAGAAGTTTTATTGGAGCCCAAGTTCTAATGCTCGGTACATTACTGTTTCTTTTGATACACCAAAATACTCTGCTATTGCGTAGCGTTTGATTAAAAAGTTTTCTGAAGTTGATGCCCATTTTGCCCGAAAAGATTTTTCAGGCATCAGGTAAGCCGCGGCAAAGCGGTTGCAAAATCGTTCTTCATAGTCTTGATTTTGTAAATCCCCATTAAAAAAACCAAAAACTAATTCCTTTTCCCGCAGTATATGAGCGAGTTCGTGACATACGCTAAACCTCTGCCTTTCTGCTGAATCGTTTCGGTCAACAACTACTTTATGAGCTCGCGTGGCCGGATTTTGAAATACCAAACCGCATACAGGGTGGTTGGATAAATCCATTTTAGAAATTTCAAATTTTATTCCAAAATTTTCAGTTAACCAAGCAATTAAATCAGCCAAGGACGGTTCGTCTTTGCCAATGGCTGATATTATTGATGCGGCGGTTTGCTCCGCTTTTTGGTTGACCTGCGAAAACTTCATTGCTTATTATTAATAAACCTATTAATTATATCTTCAATCATTTGGACATCTTTCGTATTTTGGATGTCGTACTTTTGTCGTAAATATACATTTAATGAGGGGGCTTGGTCGGACTCGATAACTTTAAGGTCATCAAGAAAATCTTTAACCTTTAATTTAAGAGCATCGGCAAGGCGAATTATTGTGTCCAAGGACAAACTTTCCGCGCTATAGTCTCCTTTTTCTAATTTAGACACAAATCCTTGTGATAGCTTCGCTTTTTCCCCTACCTCTTCCATTGTTAAGCCTAACTTGGTGCGTTGATTTTTTACTAGGTCGCTTATGTTTCTCATAGCAATATTAGTATGCCTGAAGGAATATTTTATGTCAAATAATTTATTTTTTCCAATAAAATCAAGGATATTTAAAAGCTTACACTTAAATATCCACAGGTGCAAAAGCTATAAATTGTACAATTTTTAACCTTAATAATAGGATAAACTTGATTATTTGATTCTTTACTCAAGTTTATGGCACATGGCGGAAAGCGCACCGGTGCAGGCAGGCCACAAGGAAGCAAAGCGGCTCACACTTTGGAGGCTGAAGCGCTGAGGCAACATATAATTGAAGAAACTATAAAAAATAAAGGGCCAATAGTGGCCGCTTTAATTAAACAGGCATCCGAAGGCAATATTCCGGCCGTAAAGGAACTGCTGGACAGGATATTTGGCAAGGCGAATGCTTTTTTGGAAATTAGCGATCAGCAGGAACGACAAAAACTGCAGGAGCAGAGTTCGCAACTTAAAGAAATTATCAATAATATCAAAGCCAGAAACAGTCAGGCAACTAATCGCTAATAGCCTGCAAGTTGCCACCAGCTTTTTGTGTTTCAGCAATCGCTTTACCAATATAATATTTATGTTTATTTAGAGAAAGTAAATTTATAAGCGGAGATTCTTTTATTTCCATTTCATCAAAAGTCGCAGTATCTAACACGTGAGCTAAAAATTTATCTTTATGAAATTCTAAACCGCATGCCTGGCACTGCAGGTTTTCTTTATTTTGCACAAGTTTAGAATTTTTTAATTTATATTTTATAACCACATTTTTAATTAGTTTTGCGGAAACTAATATAATAGCTGTTGCTATTAACAAAAAGCTTGTGAGCATTTTATTATTGTTAATTGTAATGCTGCAAGCTAGTGGCTAACAAAAAGGGCCACCCGCTTGCCAAACCAGGTTTCCCTGGCTACACCGTGAAGCGTAAAGGCAAGACAGATGGCTGTCATTGTGCTTCACGGTGATTAACCTTTATTGCGCCATGCCATCAGTTTTTAGCTGTTGGTTTAGGCTTTGTTGTAGCTATATTGTATTAAAAATAGGCCATTTTGTAAATATTCACCACCGGCTTACAGTTTACGGCATTGCCGGAAGCACCAGGACAGTCTCGGTACATTTTTATTTAGCACAGTATAGATTTATATTAAGCGTTAGGATTTCTACCTATGGTGGCTGCTATAAGTGTTTAGAAGTTAACAATGTTCACCAAGTTAATAAAATTTTTATAAATTTGCAAAAAAACTTGACACTCTAAACCGATGGAGTATAATAAAAATAGAAAATTTACAGTTGTTGGAATCTTGTGGCTTTAAAAGCCATAAGTGGCGAACGGGAATCCACCGTTCATCTTACAAGCAGTTAGCTTGTTTACCGGTGCAAACCGGCATCGAACATCTAGGTAAGAAATTATACTAGGTGTCAGCTGTAAATCCCAAATAACGGGTAGGTATTAGAGACCTAAGAGTTATATGCACCTTTGGTGTGCATAGCTCTTAGGTCTTTTTTTGCGTCCACAACTTATGCGAGAAGAAAACTTTAAAAATTCTGCAGATTCTGCGGAAGAAATAATTAATGACAGCAGCCAACTTTCGGAAACTCTTCTAGGATACACGCGCAGTATTTTGGAAATTTACGATGAGCTGGCTGCTGCGAAAGGAGATATTAAACATGGACAAAACAATCCCTGATGTCTATAAAATTTCAGACATCTTAAGTGATGGTTCGTTAGTGGAAATGTTTTACAAGCCCGAATCTAACACAACCGGATTTGTGGTTTCAAACGGACAATCAGCAAATTTAGAGGAAGTGAAATTCGTAGAACTTATTAATACCGAGCAGGATAAAATTTTGCCCTGGCCACCTACAGACCAAATGTTAAAATCCGGCTTTCTGAAATTGCCAAATGACATTGAAGGTTACGGAGATAACCATAGGTTATTTGCCGCGATTAAGATGCACTTAAAAAAGTGGATATTTTTACCCGAAGAATTTTATACCATAGCGGCCATATACATAATGATGACTTGGGTTTATGACAAGTTTCCTGTTGTGCCTTATCTCCGAGTTATAGGAGGTTTCGGAAGCGGTAAAACCAGATTTTTAGAAGTAGTCGGTAGTCTTTGTTATAAGGCTATGTTTTTTGGCGGACCCGCTTCTAATTCGGCAATATTCCGAACTTTAAACCAAATTAAAGGTACTATGGTTTTTGACGAAACAGACTTTAAAAATTCGGATATGTGGTCAATTATCGTAAAAATTCTAAACGCTGGGCACATAAAGAATTTTCCGGTCCTGAGAATGGAGCCTAAAAAAGATGGCACTTTTAAGACGGTAGTCTTTGATGTTTTTGGTCCGAAAATTTTAGCATCACGAGAACGCTTTGGAGACCAAGCACTTGAGAGTCGTTGTATAACACAGTGGCTGTATCACGGCAAAGCAAATGGCTTCCCAATTACAATGTCTAAGGACAACGAGGACATAGCTGCATTTCTACGCAGGATGCTTCTTGCTTTCAGATTTAGTAATTATGGCAAGGTTGAAATTACTGAGCAATACACAGACAAAATAAAAACCCCAAGAGTGAAACAAACCTTTAGCGCAATGTTAACAGTAGCGGCATTGATAGGCGAAGACGTGGTTAATAAAGTTTTGGAATTTGGCATTAAAGCAGACAACGAATTGAAGTCTCAGTTGCACAACTCTTTTGAAACGGAAGTACTTATTTGTCTACAAGAGATGTTAGCTAAAGATAAAAACCAAGCATACGTCAAAAAAATTCGTATAAAGGAAGTTGCTGATTGGTATAGCCGTAAATTCTACAACGAATATAACGACCGTCCGGACTCCCATTACAAAAGCGAAGAAACCGGACAAATGCTTGTTAGCCAGAATTACGTAGTTTCGGCCAAAAGGATTGGCACGATAATTTCCAAGCTAGGCATAAAGAAGTTTAGAGATTCAACAGGATTCAGCGTTCCTGCATCAGAGTATAAACGAATTCATGATTTAGCAGAGTATTACGGCATAACAAAAACCATGTTAGGTACAGAAAAAGAGGAAATGGAAGACCAAACACCGCTACTCCCTTAAGTTAACTAGGTTAACGAGGTTAACAATTATAACTAGTAAAACCAACACAAAATTTCAGCTATGTACACCGGTGCACCGTATATTATAATTAATTTGCTACACAAACACGGCTTGAAACGGCCATTAGTTTAGAGTATTCTAAATTAAACGTCAGACCACTGTGTTTGTGTAGCAACAAAAGCAGTTTCAGGTCTGGCGTTTTAATTTTGGTACTTATGAAGTTTGCCTCAAGAGCCGAGCGCATGGAGTGGTTAAAAGCGGCGGCTGGTCAAATTCGACAAATGGAGCAGGAGCGTAAAACCTGCATTATGTCAGGCGAGTTTGAAAAGGCGCATAGTTTGCTAAAAGGAATAAAGTTTGCCAGAACAGAATTTGCCAAGCAGTCAAAAATATATGCAAAAAGAAAATAACCAAAATATTTACTACTGCTACGTAAGAGTTTCCAGTAAGGAACAGGCGGAAGGCGAAAGCCTTAACGAACAAGCGCGTCAATTAAAAGATTACGCTCGCCGGAATAATTTACAAATTAAAGAGCCATTTTACCGAGAAACTGAAAGCGCTAAAAGTGATGACAGAAAAATTTTTAAAGAAATGGTAAAAGACTTAAGAGAAAACAAAGGCAAAGGCTTAATCTTTCACAAAATTGACCGTTCTACAAGGAATTTTAAAGATGCAATAATTTTGGAAGACTTGGCCAAGGAAGGTTTTGAAATTCATTTTGTTTCAGATGGTATTAGCAGTAAAAATGAAAATTGGCGGTTGTTTTCCATTCAGGTAGGTTTTGCAAAATTTTACGTAGACAACTTACGGCACGAAATTCATAAAGGCATAAACGGCATGGTGGAAGACGGTAGATGTCCTACACGAGCACCTATTGGTTATTTGGACAAAGGCAAAGGAGTTAAAGAACCAGATCCTGTCATGAGCGGCATTGTTAAACGAGCATTTGAAATTTACTCAACTGGCAATTACAGCATTGATGCCTTACATAAACAGTTAACCAAAATGGGTTTAATGACTAAAGGAACTAAAACTAACCCGGCCAAACCGCTAAATCCTAAGGCGCTATACAAAACACTACGCAATCCATTCTATTATGGTGTATTTAAATTTAAAAAAGCACTCAAGCGCGGCTCACACCAGCCAATAATAACCAAAGCCTTATTTGACCAAGTCCAAAAAGTATTAGACGGCAGAAGCTACAAGCACCAGCGTAAATTTGTTTATATTTTTGGTGGTTTAATGGCGTGTCCGTTTTGTGGTAAAAAGCTAAGGTCTATATCGGCACGTGATAGGTACAAATACTATAACTGCAGGTTTGGCTGCAAGTGCAATATAAAAGAAGAGTTTATAGAAGACCAGTTTTTTAAATCCTTATGCGACATTGAGTTTACTGAAAAGGAAACTACTGTATTTTTAAGGGCTGTAGCTAAGTTTAGGGCAGACTTATCTTTAAACCGCTTAACTCAAATTAAAGCGGTTGACTTAGAATTGTCCAAAATTAGATTGGAAAAAGATAAATTGTTAACTCTTTGTCTAAACGGAACCATACCAGAAGAAGAATATAAACATGCAAGCTCCAATTTGGTTAACAAGGACAAAGAATTATGTGAACGAAGGATGTCTTTGGAGAAGGCCGATACAGAAACTATGAACCACATTGCTAAAATTGGAAAACTACTCAAAAAGCCATCCCTGGCTTATCGGATGGCTTCTGATGAGAAAAAACGTTTGCTTATTCGTTCTTTAGTGGAAAACCTGTCTTGGCAATCTTCGGAGAGCGATAAAACTATTGCGGTTATTTGGAAAAATGAATTTCGTGTAATTGCCGACAGAGTGAAAGTTAACTTTGGTAGCGCTACGGAGAATCGAACTCCGATTTAGTGGATGAAAACCACTTGTCCTAACCATTAGACGATAGCGCCTCGTAAAACTTTACGTATTCTACCATATTCACCTTATTTTTTCAAGGGTTTTTGCTATAATAACCGTATGCTTAAAAAAATAGCCGGAAGTATAATTTGCATCTTGCTTTTGTATGGTTTGTATACTTACCAGCTTAAACGCGAGGAAAATATTCAGCCTAAACCTGTTACATTAACAGAAAACACACCTACTCCCTCCCCCACAAAAACAGAAGAACCCACGCCCACGCCTACTACAAATATAGAATGGCAATTCCCGATTTCAGAAGCAAAAAATAGGGTGACTAAAAAACCTTTTGGCATATATATTACCAAGGAAAATTCCCCTGTAAGTCCAGAGCGCTTTTATGGTTATCACACAGGTGTGGACTTTGAGGCAGCGGCAGAAGAACAAAATACCGAGGTTTACATAACCGCTGTTTGCAGCGGCAAAATTTTACAAAAAAAATGGGTCTCAGGCTATGGCGGAGTTGTAATTCAAGGCTGCCAGCTGGAAGGACAAAATGTTACAGTGCTGTACGGCCACCTAAACATAGACAGCGTAAAAAATAATCCGCCAGCCGGCGGAAGTTATGAATTAAAAGCCGGCAATATAATTGGTGTTTTAGGAAAAGGTTATACCAAGGAAACCGACTTTGAAAGAAAACACCTTCACTTAAGCATTCATAAAGGCGAAAACATAAGCTTGTTAGGCTATGTACAAAACAAAGAGCAGCTTAGCAATTGGCTTGACCCTTTGGCTATTTTAAAATAATTGTATGCATTACTTTTACATTTTAAAATGCAAAGACAAAAGCCTTTACTGCGGTTATACCGACAATTTAGAGAAGCGCGAAGCTTTGCATAATCAAGGCAAAGGCTCTAAGTACGTGCGCAGCCGCGGCGGAGGCAAAATTGTCTACTCGGAAAAATTTAGAAATAAAAGTAAGGCCCTCAAACGCGAAATCGAGGTCAAAAAATGGCCGAAAAGCAAAAAAGTCGAGTTGCTTAACAAAGCTAAGATATCTGGTATAATAAATTAACCATTAATATAGTAATAGGACTTTAGTCCTAAGTAACCAATAAATATGACTAAATCAAAAATCTCAAGTTTAGCTCTTGGCCTCTGGCTGCCCATAGCCTTAACCGCCATTTTACTTACAGGCTTTAGCTACTGGTCAGTTCAGCAAAACTACAGGCTTAGTGCCAACGATCCGCAAGCGCAAATGGCAACAGAAGCTATAAAAGACTTAAGCCAGGTGGACGATTTAAGCTTAATTGGCGGCAGTTTAGGCCAAACAGATATTACTCAAACTTCCAACCCGTTTTTAGTGGTATATGATGACACCGGCAAGCCGGTTGTTGGCAATGGCTACCTAAACGGCGAACTCCCCCAGCTTCCGGCCGGAGCTTTTGCAGCGGCAAGAAAAATGCCAGACAACCGCTTTACCTGGCAGCCTAAAACCGGCCAGCGCTTTGCTGCCGTGCTTAAACACTACACCGGAAAACAAAACGGCTTTATTCTTACAGCCAGAAGCTTAAGCGAAACCGACAAAAAAATTAGCCTCTTAACCAAAGGCGCCGGGGTTGCCTTATTGCTGGTTTTAATAGTCAGCTACATTTGGTCTTTAATGCTGGCAAAATGGATGCAAAAAAACTTTGCCAGCCACGACCATACTCACGAACACCACACAGCCTAAATGCCTGCTGTTTTTTACTCACTGCTAGATTTTGTACATTCCTCCCGCTACATTCTCCTGTTTTTAGGCGCTATAGTGGAAGGGCCGGTTTTAATGCTTACCTCAGGCTTTTTTCTGCGCCTGGGGCAACTAGAACTCCTCCCCGCCTATTTGACGCTTATGGCCGGTGACTTTACCGCAGATATGGTATGGTACGCTATAGGCAGACACGGCGCGCGAAAACTTATAGACAAATACGGACACTTCTTTAACATTACCCCGGAAATAATTGGAAAAATAGAAAAACGCTTTCACACCTACCACGCGCGAATTCTGTTTATTTCCAAAATAACCATGGGCTTTGGTTTTGCCCTGGCTACTTTGCTTGTAGCCGGCATGCTTAAGGTACCGGTTAAAAAATACGCGCTATTAAATTTAGCCGGGGGCTTTATTTGGACAGCGCTGCTTATGCTGCTCGGGTACTTCTTTGGCAACATTTATACGCTTGTGGCAAAACCATTCCGAATTGTGTTTATTGTTCTGTTGGTGGCATTTATTGTAGCCGGTCTCTGGGCTATAAACAGATATTTAGTTAAAAAAGAAATATAGATCTCAGATTTTTTCTGCACACAGATTACACAGATACTCTATATTTAGTTCTTACTATTAGCTAACTTTACTTTATTAACTGAAGTTAGATAGGTAAATTAAAAAAATATTAGATACGAATCTGTGATATCTGTGTATCCGTGAATATATGCTTTCAATTATAATTCCAACTCTCAACGAAGAAAAAATCCTGGAAAAAACCTTAAAGGCTTTAGCTCCCCTTGCCATAGAACATGAAATTATTGTTTCAGACGGGGGCAGTACGGACAGCACTATAGCCATTGCCCAAAAATACACTAGGCGGGTTATACAAAACACAGCCGGCCAAAAGCAAAATATTGCCATTGGCAGAAACCTCGGAGCCAAAGCTGCCTTGGGCGAATTTTTAGTTTTTTTGGACGCCGATGTCCAAATTCCCGATATTAACAATTTCTTCCAAAAAGCTTTTTTCTTGTTTAATAAAGAAAAAAAACTTACCGGATTGACGGTTTTTTTAAAAGTTTTTCCTGAACACGCAACCTTAGCCGACAAATTCTTTTTTCAATTGGTAAATTTTATACATTATATTGCCAACAATTGGCTAAAGTGGGGTTCCGCTTCAGGCGAATTTCAGATGATTCGCGCATCGGCTTTTAAAACGGTTAATGGCTACGACGAAAACCTGGTGGTTGGGGAAGACAACAAAATATTTTCCAAACTTGCAAAAATCGGCACAACCAGGGTTGAAACCGGCCTGCACGTACTTCACACTTGCAGGCGAGCTCATAAAACCGGCTGGGCACAGCTCTTGTCTTTATGGATGTTAAATAATATTTGGAACCAAATTTTCAAGCGCTCCTTTAGTAAAGAGTGGAAAGTAATAAGATAAAAAGAGGCTGGTGGATACCTCGGTTAGCGCTAAATTTAAAAGCATTATTGTTTAGCAATAATGCTTTTTAAATTGATGCTTTTAATAATTTAAGCTAAAATAATGAAGTTATTAATATATAATTACTTATATGGCTTTTAAATCCTTAGGCAAAAAAGTTAAGCTGCCAACTAAACCGGACGCAAAAATTTTAGAAACTTTTAATAATCAGCATTCCGATGCCCTGTATTTAGTACCTTTAGTTTGCACAGAATTTTCCGCTATTTGCCCCATAACCGGCCAGCCGGATTACGCAAATTTAGAAATTGTTTAT
Source organism: uncultured Candidatus Saccharibacteria bacterium (assembly GCA_964483665.1). Classification (GTDB taxonomy): domain Bacteria; phylum Patescibacteriota; class Doudnabacteria; order UBA920; family UBA920; genus JAEUSF01. Next base: position 728 of record CAZACP010000005.1, on the reverse strand, counting down.
AGTCCAAGAGTAAAAATAGTTGAGAGCAAATCTTTAAAGCTCTATTTGTTTTCTTTTCGTAACCACGGCGAATTTCACGAAGACGTTATAAACCGGATTTTTAAAGACTTGTGGAATTTACTTGAGCCAAAATTTATGCGAATTATTGGCAACTTTAATGTCCGCGGCGGTATTGCCATAAAACCTTTGGTGCAAAAATTTGGTGTTAATATTACGCCGGAAGAGCATCAGGAATTACTTGAAATGATGTTGGGATGGGATAATAGTAAAAAAACAATTAACAATTGATAATTAACGATTGACGATTAACAAAAAAAACAAGCTAATCTTGGCAATAGAAACTTCTTGCGACGAAACTGCCGCTAGCGTTTTAGAAGTGCGTTTGGATGGAAAACCAAAACCGGGTTTACTGCCTGAAATAAAAACTCTTTCTTCAGTAGTAAAGTCTCAAATAAACTTACATTCTAAAATGGGCGGTGTGGTGCCTGAAGCCGCGGCCAGAGCGCACGTAAAATACATTCGTCCGGTGGTGGAAAAAGCAATTAACAATTCCCTGTCCGCCGAAGCTTTAGCGAAGGGGGAACGATTAACGATTCACGATCTTGATTATATTGCCGTTACTCAAGGCCCCGGGCTTTTGCCGTCCTTAATGGTGGGAGTGGAATTCGCCAAAGCGCTTTCTTACGCTACCAATATTCCAATGATCCCGGTTAACCATATGGCCGGAC